>JBJEQU010000033.1:0-6404 GCA_051881935.1 Porcipelethomonas sp.
CGATTCTCTTCGATTACCGGAAATATAATCAGGATCTTACCACCGGAAGCCTGCTTATAGAGGTGGGAAGTCACGGAAATACCCTTGAACAGGTAAAATACTCCGGAGAGCTTATCGGCAAATCACTGGTAAAAGCATTAAAACAGCTGTCATAACAGCAGGAGAACAAAAATGGAACGTAAAAGAAAAGTCAGACGGGCATTTTTCCTCGCCTTTAGCATTTATATAGTTATAAATATTTTTATATTCGGACTTATGAAGGCATACCTTAATACAAATAACATCGTCAGTCGGGAACAGCTGGTAATGGCGTCGGTAAATAAGGATGAAAACAGCACAGAAATTAATATTCTCGGCAGGAAAATTACAATTAATGAATCCGCTGCAAAGGATACTGTAACCCAAGCCGCTGCATATATTCTGCTTCCGGTCAAGGCAAGGACCTGTGCAGAAATTATTATCCGCCTATCCGGCATCATGTGACCTGCAATTTTTGTGAAAAAGCTATTGCAAAATTTTTCTTTATATGTTATAATGTATCTGTACAGTAAAATAACTTTTATCGCTTGTGTAATTGTGCCTGTAGCTCAGCGGATAGAGCATTGGCCTCCGACGCCATGTGCGATGGTTCGATTCCATTCAGGCACTCCAGCCGGGTGACCCCGGCAGGGCAAACCGGATTTCATTTTATGGGATCCGGTTTTTTCTTGCCCAAGAACATATTATTACAGTTTCCCGAAAAATTTCTGATAATCATGGATTATCAGATTATTGCTATTATAACTTGCATACATACTATAAATATGATATACTAATAAAGTAGATAATGTATGTAATAAAGGTGGTGAAAAATATGTCAAATCAGGAACTATGTATGTTACTGGATTCCATCCTTGCACTGATCGAAACAGGTAATGTTGATAAGGCAGCTGAAATAATCCGGAACGGTATTAAACGAATTGATAAAGGTACGTTAAATAACGGCAGTAATAATTCCAACGATAATAACAACTAATAAACAATGAGGGTATAAAGTCAGTTTATGACTTTATACCCTCACGTATTTTCAGTTCCCGGACATTTTTATACACTCTGTTTTGTATCTGGGAATCATCTTCCCCTCTCCGCAATGATATTCATCATTTCGCCAACATTTTTCATTGCCGAAACTTCCTTCATCTTAAAACGCATGTGAAACTCCGATTCAACAGCCTCAATAAGATTTATATGCTCAAGGCTGTCCCAGTCATCGATGTCAGCAGCGGTTGTGGAGGGTCCGACAGTAATGCTGTCATCGTCAAACACATCCCTGAATACTTCGTTAAGTCTTTCTTCTAAATTATTCATATTACATCCTCCTTATGCCTTTTCAGGCTGTTTTACTTTGATAATATTATTTTTCTGAGCATACTCACGGATATCCAGTTCCCATACTGTATCCTCATTTTCCGCTTCACTTATTTTAGTAAAGCCGAAGTCCCCATAGAGATTTTTTACCATGGCATTCTTTTTGGTCTTAAAATAATATCCCCTGATAACACTTATCCCCATTTTCTTCGCTGCCGACACAAGACTGTCCAGCATTGCATATTCCATATTTCTTTTGAGAACACGGCAGCTCATCAGCCACAGGTCAATGCTGAGCATCTCTCCTTCCCTGCTGCCAATGACGATGGAAACAATACCATTGTCGCCAAACCTGTCCTCAAGACGGCCACAAAGCCTGATACAGTTTTCATTTCTTACAGTTTCCTCTATCTCCGTCTGAGTATAACGCCTTGTGGTAAGGTTAAACTGATTGCTTTTGTTGGTAAGCTGAGTTATCCTCTGAATGTCCACAGGCTGAAAATCACCGATAACCGCCGTCATCTCAAGACTGCGGAGGTAATCCTCGTAATTTTCGTATTTCTTTATTGTTTCTGCCCTCTTTGCATTGGCTTTGTACATGTCATTTCTTTTAAGGTCATCATAAGAAAACGACGTAACCTCAAAAAATCCGCTTCTGTCTATGTTTCTTATGTATCTTTCAGGAGCATCCATAACCGGGGCGCAGACTCCAAGCTGTGCGGAAACTATTTCCCTTTCAGCCGGATTGTCGTCGGCAAACACTATACTTTCCGGGAGTATTCCTATCTCCTGAGCCATAGCCGCAATATTGCTGTCCTTGGGTTCCCAGTTTGCCTTTATGTTGATAAAGTCATCCGGACGGAGGATACCGTCAGGGTGATTTAAGCCGGCAATGGCATTTTCATGGTCATTTTTAGAGCATACACCAAGAAGAATACCAATTTTCTGCTGTTCCTTTACATATTTCTGGAATGCAAGGAACCCTTCAGCGGCAGGAGTTTCACGTCCTATCTCAATACCGTCAACGCCGTCGTCCCCTACAACTCCCCCCCAGAGGGTATTGTCAAGGTCAAGGGCAAGTGCCTTTTTATTCTTTCCGAAAATGGACTTGACTATATTTGAAATATTATAGGCAAGGTCCGGTATAAAGCACGGATTAACTGCGTATTTGTACATGTACCAGTATTCCGGCTCTGACCACTTATCCAGTCCGCAGCAGGCGGAAATATAGTTTATGTCATTGATAAAGAAGCTTTCCCTCTGCTGTGCATACTCATAAAGCTTCATGTTCAGACGGGATACAAAATTCATAAGTCCGTGGATATCCCAGGCATCTCTGTTTCCGAGAATGCGGTAAGAGGGCATTTCAAAATTATTCTGTATCACAGGACAGGAATATTTTACTGAAATACTCTCCCACATCTGCCTGAAATGCTCAAACTGCCTTTCAAGCATACTGTCCACATCAGCCGGCGAAGCCTTCATGTCAAGATCATATTCGGTAATATTTCTGAATGAAGTGTGGATATAAATAAGATCCGGCGAAAAATCCTCAAGCTCAGGATTCGGGAAAACCGCGTCCTCCCAGTATTTGTTATATTCCGACTGATAAAATTCACACTCTATTCCCTGCTCCAGCAGAAAAAGCTCCAGCATCAGAATTATGTCATTTGTCGTTGAACCGCCCAGCACGGCGATTTTCTTTTTTATTCTGGCTGTACCGTCGGATAATAGCTGACGCCTTATTTTTTTTCTGTTCTTCATGAGAAACTGGCTGTCGAAGGGATATGACAATTCTTTCAATTTATTCTCCTTTTTTATTTACCACTGAGTTCTGATAGTTTCAAGACACTGATAATTAACTCCTGTTGCACTGAATGTATTCATCGCAAAGAGCAGGTCTGTTACTCCCCATTGCTGCATCTGCGCCACTGCATTTACCTCAAAATATCTCATATCAATAACGTAAATGTCCTCAAAGGAGCTTGTGAAGAATGGTATAAGAGCATTACCGTAGCTGTCCTTGACAACACAGAGCTTTCTGCCGTTGTTTACCTTGGTTTTAACATGGGTCACAACGTCATCCGTTCCGATAAAAACACAGTACCAGCTTACAGGGTCAATATTATCGATATTCACAATGAGACTTCCCTCCCACTGCTCGGACATATCAGGAGTGAAAAACTCTGTCGAGTAATCAGCCTTGGGGATGTAATAGATGAAATCCTCCGGATTATCTTTCAGGTCACTGTCTCCGGTATAGCCGTAAAGTGTACCGACATAACCTTCCTTGACCACCTTGTCATACTTGCTTATATCAGCAAAGGGGACACCTGCAGTTTTGCAGAATTCCTCTGCCGCATAGTATGCACCGATAGGAGCCCAGTGGTGGTCTGTATTTTCAAAAATCTTCTCGTCCTTATGCGCCCCGAGAGCACCGAAAGCGTCAATAGGAGTAACACCTTCAAGATATTCGTTAATGTGATTTATGTTGTCCTCTTCACTTTCCGTAAGGTCAGAATATTTTGTCGGAAGGTAATAGGAAACGGGAGTCGGACAAACCATGGAATACACGTTTACATCTCCAAGATCCTGCTTGAAATTGTTGACGTACTGCGCATATTCCTCACCGTTTTCATAGGTACCGCAGTAAAGCATGATACCACGGTTCTGATATACGAGGATATTATTGCTTATCTCTCCCTCGATGTTGGGATCATCAAGGACATCATCCTTTTCTTCCTCAGTGGTAACAACGGCAGTTTCTGAAACCTGTCCGGAAACGGCAGTCACCGCAGTACCGGCAGAGGAAACGGCGGCTGTAGTCTGTTTCTTCTTATCCTCAGAGTTTTCCGTATTGGTTGTATTTTTCTTGTTTATTGTACCGTGAATTTTAACATCCTCCGTAGAAAATCCGAAGCTGTCACGTATGTGGGCGATCCAGTCCTTAAAGGTCTCCCTTCCCGGAACGGTATCGTTATAGTAAAGCTCGATGCCTGAGGTATATTCTCCGGAAAAGTAATCGGCAATGGAAAATGACGGGAATTTCGCAAGGGTTCTGTTTTCCGTTTCTGAAACCTCCGGTCTTTTTATGACCAGAAAGCACACGGAAATTGCAAAGAGTATGCCGCAGAAGATAACAACCCCCACCGAATTTATCATACGGAGTACATACCGCTTTTTAAGCTCATTTATCTTCATTCTTCGCCTTTTAATATAGAGCTTGACATCTATATTTCTGTTATCATTATATGCCATTTTTTCCGCCCCCTTTAAAATCTGAAATACAGGAATGGATTGTTGGTAGCGTCTACAAGGAGAATACTGCTCAGAACAAGAAGCGAAGCGTTAACAACGATTCTTGACGCTGAAACCGTATACAAAAGAGTACGGCTCTTCTCCGCAATCTTTTTTATAAGCTTTGCAACAGGGAAACAGCATATAACGGCAATTATCAGCAGGTACAGATTATTTGTAATGGAAAGCTTGGTAAATTCGTCAATAAGGCTGTTGGAATTAAGTCCGATAAGGTTTTTGAAGAAGTTTCCCAGGTCAGGCAAATTTTCAAAATAGAAAATGCCGAAGCCGATAATAATTACGATCTTATTATATATATGGCGTATGACTATAGGAATTTTTTTCATTTTCTTTTTGCCGATAAGCTGTTCGATGAAAATAAACACGCCGAAATAAAGTCCCCAGATTATGTAGTTCCAGCTTGCACCGTGCCACAGACCTGTGCAGAACCATACAAGGAACAGTCCTCCGATCTTTCTGCGCTTTCCGAATATGGGGACATACAGAAGGTAGTCACGGAAAAATGAACCGAGGGAAATGTGCCATCTCTGCCAGAACTCCGAAACATCCTTGCAGATAAACGGATAGCGGAAATTCTCATCAAAGTGGAACCCGAAAATCCGTCCCAGTCCTATTGCCATATCCGAATAGCCGGAAAAGTCAAAATAAATCTGCATTGCGTAGACGATCACCGCATACCAGGTTCCGGCAACGGAAAGCTCTGAAACCTCACTTTCAAAGAATGCAGCCACAATAGTACTGAGATTATTTGAAAGGATTACCTTTTTGGCAAGACCTATGGAAAGCCTTGAAATACCCTCGGTCAGGTCGTTGAGAGTGGTTCTGCGTTTATTGATCTCTGTTTCAATAGTGCTGTATCTTACGATAGGACCGGCAACCAGCTGCGGGAACAGTGAAACATACATGAGGAACTTCGAAAAGCTCCTCTGAAGCCCGACCTTTTCCCAGTGAAGGTCTATCATATAGGAAATTATCTGGAATGTATAGAAGCTTATACCGATAGGAAGTTTAACGTCCGGGACAGGAATTTCAAAAGGAAGTATCATATTGAGATTTTCAGCGATGAATCCGCTGTACTTGAAAATTCCCAGCATAAGCAGGTCATAGACGATTGCAACAGTAATGGCTGCCTTGCCTCCCGCCCGCCCACGGTATCTGTCCACCGGAAAGGCAAGAAGATAGTTTACTGCGGTGCTGATAATAAGCAGGAACACGCAGAGCGGTTCTCCCCAGGCGTAAAAAATCAGCGAGAATACAAGAAGTACCAGATTTCTGTACTTGAGCTTTTTTGTGGAGGCGTAGCAGATAAGGCACACCGGCAAAAACAAGTACAGAAAAAACAAGCTTGAAAAAACCATTTTTTCATCTCCAATGTTTTGTTTATTGTTTTCTTTTGCTGCACTCTGTCATAGAAAAGTATAACAGTACTCAGCCTGCGGGAACGCTGCATCTGTTTCTGTTTCAGGCATCCCCGTGAATTTTTACACACCATCGTCAGGAGTGATAAAAACAGCTCTCCCCTGTCAGTACAGCCGCTGTCAGCAGTTGCCTGCAGCATCCTCTGATTTGACCGCTTTGCGGTCAAGTCCCGTTTCATGCAATCCATTACGCCGACTTTGTCGGCTAACCCCCGGTAGGCTTTAGTCTACCGGAGTTAAAGGGATTAGTACAAAAAGCACTATTTTTTTTGCCGATACGAAAAGTTTTCGACAATTCCTGACAATATGTCTGTAAAAACA
>JBJEQU010000034.1:0-6396 GCA_051881935.1 Porcipelethomonas sp.
ATTTGTGGATCAAAACCACCAACCTCTCGAAGCACATCTGTTCTCAACAATGGGTACGAAGTCGAACCAATGAAGTTCCTCATTATCAATAGATCGAAAACAAAGCCCTCATGAAATTCTGCTTTTCTCTCTTCGATTGTTCCAGTCGTGTCATTGACGGTAACTCTTCCACAATAAACCAATGCCGTTTTACTATCACTTTTTTTGAAAGCCCCTATTTGTTTCTCGATTTTTTCTGGAAGCCATTCATCATCATCATCCAGAAAGGCTATGTACTCACCAGAAGACTCTTTAATGCCGGTATTACGGGCAGCACATGCCCCTTTATTTACGTCGTGGACAATATATCTGATATCCATATCATATTCATCCAGCATTTGTCTTATTTCCTCTCTCAGCTCTGCCTCAGCCGGTGCATCATTAACAATTATAATTTCTATGTCCTTGTATGTCTGATTTACAATGCTGTCTACAGCCCTCTTTAGTATGGAAACCTCCCTTTTATATGTAGTTATAATACAGCTTACCAATATATTCACCTCATATATAATTATAATTTATATTTGTTATATTTTCCAGCAAAGCGTTCTTTTTATTCCCCAGATGTGAAAGATTAGCCACTAAAGGTATAAGCAGATAGAACAACGAGAAATCCAGTGTATCGACCAGTGCTGCCACAAAAATAACCAGCGCACCGGTAAAAAGTATTCTCTTTAATTTACAGTCCCTTATTCTGTCGATATCCCGCATTACAAAATACAGAACCAGAATAAAGAAGGCAAGTGCCAACAATCCTCCGTTATATGCAACATTCAGCAGATGGTTATGGGGATGGTTAACCGCCATACCCTCAAGGTCCCATGCGCTTTTTGAGAAGAAATCCATATCAAATTCATGGGACTGAACCCCCATGCCAAGCAGCGGTTCCTTATTCAGTACGCCTATTACTGCATCCCACAGGAATGTTCTTCCTGTTAATGTGACACTCTTATGTAAATATTTCATTATAAACGGTCCCAGGAAGTCCAGGATTATACCATATACCAGCAGATAATCTATCAGAGTAACCCCAAAAAACATCAGACGAGCAGCAAATCTCTTTAAGATTCCGTGTTCCCTTATAATGAATTTTGAAAGCCACAGTACGACCGGAATCATAAGAAAACTTATCATGGCTCCAGCTGACCATTCAATAACCAGACTGACCGTAGATACAATATAAATCAGCCACGCATGAGGGGTTATTTTCTGGTATTTCAGATATGAATTGACAAATGCTATAATAGTCCATGGCAGCAATATATATATCCAGCGGTTTTCAATTCCCATGAAGGTCGCTCTGTACGGATACAACCCAATTATCTGCAAAATATATGTAATCAAATTCACTATAAAGAAAGCGGTCAGATATTTTTCGACATATATAAAAAATTTTTTCCAGTTGCACCTGAATGCAAGCTCACCTATCATGATGCACACCACAGCGTTTATGGCAGGACCCAGATATCTTGTCAGGGAGCCATGATTCAGCAGCGTCGATAAAAGTTTTACCACCTGACACCCGGTCATTAAAACAACATATTTTGACACCGAAAAATTTATTTTGAGTATATACTCTATAATTATAACCATGGCAGACGCCAGCTTTAACAATAAGAATATTTTATCCCCGAATTCAAATCCTGATGTTTTAAAGATCTGGGGTTCTATAAAAGGCAAAAGCAATATAAAATAGCATTGTGTTCGATTTAAACCCATTATTATTACCTTTCGTATCTTAATGGTTCTAATGTATTCCAGCTGCAATATCCAGACAAATCATCCTGCATGGACATGCCGCAAAACAAACCGCACCGGTCCAAAGAAATAACATACAATCAGCATAAGAACTTTTCGTTTCGACTGCATGGGGCCTTTTAGAAGAGTCCATATATTTTTCTTTAATCTGCGGCGTATTTCTTTTATGTTTGCATCATAAAGCTCATCCGTTTGTTTATCTCCATACAGCAGACAGTCTGTCAGAATTGTAAAATCTGTACGCTTATAGTTATACTCCACGTACTCTGCGTACTCAGGAGCAATCTCTCTGGACAGCTCCAGAACCCTTTTCCACACTTCATCAAGACACAAAAAATTTTTCCCAAATTTTGTCCGGCTGATACTTTCGTTGTTTTCAAAGTAGAAGTATCCCACTTTTGTAGTCTCGGCAACCCTGTCGGCTCTTACTAAAGCCTTAAACATTCCCTCAACATCTTCATTGAGCATACCCACCGGGTAATGTGCCACAGGATCCAGGACTTCTTTTTTGTAAAGCTTCCCACAGGCATAATGAATACATCTGTTGCCCTTTATCCGGAGTATTATTTTCATAAACTCATCACGGGAATAAACCCTTACGTCAGGAACGCCGGCTCTTATCTTAGTATTCTCATCGGCGACCTTTATCATTCCGCAGACAGATATATCAGCATCGGATTCAATCAATAAATCATACAGATCCTGAATCATAGTATCTGAGATCCAGTCATCACTGTCTATAAAGGAGAGATACCTGCCCTGAGCAATTCTGATACCTGCATTTCTGGCAGCGCTGAGCCCCTGATTTTTCTGATGGATAACCTTAATTCTGTTATCCTTTTTCTCCCATTCATCGCACATTTCCGGACATGCATCAGGTGAGCCGTCATCTACAATGATAAGCTCAAAATCCTTAAAGCTCTGCCTCAGAATAGATTTTATACATCTGTCAAGGTATTTTTCCACATTATAAACTGGTACAATAATACTAATTAATGGCATACGATTAATCCTTCCATTCTGTCCTCAGCAGTCATAATATATGCATTACTTCAAGGCAAAGCCTATGTTAGTTCCGCACAAAGCTGCCTTTAACCGATATTCTGGATTTTTTCAGAAACTCCCTTCATAGCGCTTATGGAATATCTTGGCTTTTAAAAATGAGGTGATTTTTTTGGGCATATTAATTTTTTCCATATATATGCAATTCATTTCAAAAATCTCATTTTCTCTGATCTTACCTGTTTTGACCATATGATCAAGCCAAACGTTAAAAATAATCTCACTGACACGTCCATAAAATCTCCCCTGAAAAAATGAAAGCTCGTCCGATCTGCTGCCTATTGTCCTTTCAAGCTCGGACAATATATCAAAAAGCCATTCACAGTAGCTGTCAAACAAATCCTTTCTCATTATCATCATGTTAAACATATAACCATAAGTATGAGAATAGACCTGAGAACATGATTTCAGATATTCAGGGTATTTCTTTGAAATTATTTCCTTTGTGATATCAAGATGCTCAGCATAATGTGTGTGTGCGTAATGTGAATAAAGCGTTTCTATGTAATACTTTCTCTTTTTCGGGACAATTATTTTATGTCCGGAAAGGATCTTTTTTGCCTCATCGGAATTCAATACATTTTCAAAGGGATCCTTCCTTTTCTTTGACATTGAAAAATGCCTGCGATAATGCACCAGACCGGCATAATCGCAGTCAAGATTTTTCCATGCCCAATAAAGTCCCGTCAGTTCACAGTAGTATGGATTTTTCAGGCTTATATTATCCCCTGTATTATCCCCCTGAAATCCCAGATCCTTTTTTCCTTCTCTGCCAACATGCACGGGTAAGTATATTTCATCTTCCGGCATCCGATATTTTTTATGAGTTGCCACTATAATTTTGATATCCAAACCAGATTTCTCCTTAATATCACACTTCATTTCGCAAAAGTAACGACACAGCCCCGGCATCACACTATGCACAAGATTTTTCACTGACTAACATTATAAACCATAGCTACACATATATAACTATAACAAGATGTAACAGTCTGACCGTAAATTTTGTTAAAAATTCTACTCAACCAGATATTTCGTTTACTACATACACTTTTATTATACTATTAAAGCAATAACATGTCAAACATTTTTTTCTTTTTTTCACCATTTTCCATTTTTTCCGCTGTTTTATCCATTATTTCAACAATACCATTTCAAATTCTATACACGTTGAACTGTGAAATTCTGCCTATTAATGAATTTTATCTGCATGAGAGGAAGAATTTTCATGAATACGTTAATTCCGCCAGCATATAATGTAAATATGAATATTGACAGAGCAAATAAAAACCCCCCTGACAAAATCACTGTTGAGCCTGATAAGCATACAGAATTTAAAGCTCTGCTGAAATCCGGCTTATATAAAAGCCTTTATGCAGATGGATTTATAAGCAATACTGATCTTATGGAGCTGCTTGATACCCAGAGGAGGTATATAAAATGCCATTAAAGGTTGCTGCATATTGCAGGGTATCGACCGATAAGGATACACAGCTCAATTCACTTGAAAGTCAGAAGAAATTTTTTCGTGAATATATAAAAAGGCAATCAGACTGGACGCTTGCAGAAGTATACTATGATGAAGGTGTAAGCGGTACATCAACTCGTCACCGTGAAGGATTTAACCAAATGATTGATGATGTCAACGCTGGCAGAATCGACCTGATTATAACAAAAGAGGTCAGCCGTTTTGCAAGAAACACAGTTGACACTCTTTCTTATACACGCAGTCTGAAAGAAAAAAACGTTGGGGTATTATTTATAAATGACAATATCAATACCCTCAACCCTGATGGAGAATTAAGGCTTACAATTATGGCAAGTATTGCACAGGAGGAAAGCCGAAAGACTTCTGAACGAGTGAAGTGGGGACAAAAACGCCGGATGGAACAAGGGGTAGTTTTCGGAAGAAAACTCTGTAAGAAATAATATAAAAAAACTGATGTTTCTGTTTATCCTGAAGAGATAAAAAATAAAAAGCAGATTCTTCTTGATAAGTTTCTTGAGGGAATTGTAAGTTTGGGGAACACATACAAAGTGAATTTTGAATGTGTAAACAGCATGTTTTCGTAGACCAGTCTGCGAAAACATGCTGTTGTTTTTTTATAACGATTTTAAAGTTGATTTTTTTCAGAAAATATGATATACTGAAGAAAAATCTGGTACCATGTATATGTACCGATAAAAGGCAGTCAAAATGAACGATTAACAAATATTTCCCTGTACATGAGGTGTAGAATGGACAAACTGAAAAAAAAATCTGCATACGATATGCTTTATCTGACTTGCTGTGTACTTAACAAAGCAGTTCCCGACACGGAAAAAATCGATGGAATTGATCTTAAAGAGCTTTTCAGCATGTGTCAGTTTCACAGTCTTACTGCTCTTGTATGCTCAAGTCTGGAGTCCGCAGGAGTTGAGATTCCCGGATACTGGGTCGAAGCAAAAGCAAAAGCTATCAGAAAAGTCCTGCTTTTGGATGCGGAACGTGAAAGAATCCTGAATTTTATGGAAGAGAACGGTATATGGTATATGCCGTTGAAGGGCGTTATACTCAAGGAGCTTTACCCGGAGATAGGAATGCGCCAGATGTCTGACAACGATATCCTTTATGACAAGAAATACCTCCACGACGTAGACAAATATATGAAGGATATGGGCTACACCTCCGACGGCAGAACAGGAAAATACTGCCATGATGAATATCATAAACCTCCGCTTTTCAATTTTGAGCTCCACACCTCACTGTTCGGAGAATTTTATGGTGAAAAATTCTTCGCCTATTATTCGGAAATTGAAAACAAGTTTGTGAGGGACAAAAAGGGACAGTATGCTTATAAATTTACGGATGAGGATTTTTATATTTATGTCACTGCCCATGAATATAAGCATTACAGCGGCGGCGGCACAGGACTGCGTTCCCTTACAGACAGGTATGTATACATTAACAAAAAGGAAAATCTCGACTGGAATTATATTGAATCTGAGCTTTCAAAAATGGACATTTCCGACTACGAAAGAAAAGCCCGGGCACTCAGCATAAAAGTGTTTTCATCTCCTTTTCTTCCGGAACTTAGTCAGGAAGAAAAGGAAATGCTGGAATTTTACCTGTTTTCCGGAACATATGGTACAACTCATAACCTGGTAAAATCCAAAATGGAGAAACTCGGAAAGGAGTCCGGCAGCAGTTCACGACTGAAGTATGTAATCAGCAGGGTTTTTCCGCCAATGGAATTTTACAGACTCTACTATCCCTTTTTTTACAAACATAAAATTTTGCTGCCGGCAGGATGGGTTTACCGTGTATTGAAAGGCGTGACTTCCAAGCGCAAAAGAGCGATAGGAGAACTTAACGCTCTCAAAAAGAATAACAAGTAAACTCAGAATACAATAGTAAGGGAAATTCCGGGTTTGTCCTTTCTTGCACAACGCATCAATATCATCCCGCACTTCACGATGATAATGAGGATAACGCAGAACATCTTCATAAAGCGCAAGTTCATCTGCAGGAGTCTGAATAAACAGTGTTTCTTCTCC
>JBJEQU010000035.1:0-6360 GCA_051881935.1 Porcipelethomonas sp.
GGGAATAAAGCGTGAAACGGTCGGTGATATTGTCATAGGCGATGGTGCTGCGCAGATAGCAGTGTGCAGCTCGGTGAAGGATGTAATTGTCGGTGACATCAGTAAAATCGGATCTGTAGGCGTCAGATACAGAGAGGATTTCGGGGGAACTCTTTCAAAACCTGAAAATTTCAGAGAAATAACCGGTACCGCTGCGTCTCTGAGACTTGATGCGGTTGCCGGGCTTGCCCTTAATCTCAGCAGAAGCAGGGCGGCTGAAATAATAAAAAATACCGGAGCAGAGGTAAACTTCACAATGAGGTATGACTGTTCATATATTTTGAGCCAGGGGGACATATTCTCGGTAAGAGGATACGGAAAATTCAGGCTTTGTGAGATTTCCGGAATGACGAAAAAGGGCAGAATGCACATTACAGTGCTGAAATATTGTTAAGAGGTGAGTGGCGTTGATTAGTTCAAGCGATATTAAGGAAAGAAGATTTGAAAAAGCAGCATTTGGCTATAAGCAGGAGGATATTGATGATTTTCTTGCTGAGCTTGTCATTGAATTTAAGGAAATAGACGCAGAAAGAGAGGATCTTCAGAGCAAGATCCAGATTCTTGCCGACAAGGTAAGAGAATATCGTAATGACGAGGACGCCTTAAAGGACGCTTTGCTGGGTGCCCAGAAGCAGGGACATCAGGTTATAGCAGAGGCACAGGAAAAGGCTCAGGCAATAATAGCCCAGGCGGAAGAAAAGGCAAAGATCCTCATAGATGAAGCAACAGTTCAGCACGAAGCTGCAATGGAAAAGAACAGAGCTGAAATAGCAAAGGAAAAGGAAAATCTCGCTGAAGCACAGAGACAGGTTTCCGAATTCAAGAAGAACCTGTTTGATATGTACAAAACTCATCTTGAGATGATTTCCGCAATGCCGGAAATTGAAACCGATGAATCAGAGGTGCCGGCAGGCAGAACTGCTTCGCCGTCATATCACGAGGAAGAACCGCCGAAGCCGGATCCTTTTGCAACATCAAGCTTCTCGGCAAGAACAGTAAGGGGCGTTTACGAGTCGAGATTTACTGACCTGCAGTTTGGTCAGAATAACGCTCAGGGCGGCGCAGAGCCAGCAACTGAAAAGGAAGAAGTATAAACATGGATTATAACAAGACATTAAATCTGCCTCAGACAGATTTTCCTATGAGAGGCAATCTCCCCAAAAGAGAACCGGAAACTCTCAAAAAGTGGGAGGATGAGAGACTTTATTACAAGATGATCGAAAAGAATAAGGATAAGCCGAAGTACATCCTTCATGACGGCCCTCCTTATGCTAACGGTCAGATACATCTCGGAACTGCCCTTAACAAGACTTTAAAGGACTTTATTATAAAGCAGAAGAATATGAGCGGTTACTGTGCCCCTTATGTTCCGGGCTGGGATACCCACGGACTTCCTATCGAGCTTAAAGCAATGAAGGATATCGGTGTTGAAAACGGTGCGATCCCGCCTGTTGAACTGAGAAAGCACTGCAAGGATTTCGCACTCAGGCATGTTAAAAGCCAGATGGAACAGTTCAAGCGTCTGGGAAGCCTGGGAGACTACGATAATCCGTATCTCACCTTAAAGCCGGAGTATGAGGCAAGACAGGTGGAAGTTTTCGGCGAAATGGCAAAGAAAGGATATATGTATAAGGGTCTCAAGCCTGTATACTGGTGTCCGGACTGCAACACTGCCCTTGCTGAGGCTGAGATCGAATATGCAAACGATCCATGTACATCGATTTATGTTAAATTCAATGTAACAGAGGACAAGGGTATCTTTACTCAGATGGGTCTTGACCTTTCAAAGATATACTTTGTTATCTGGACAACAACGACATGGACTATTCCGGGCAACCTTGCAATATGTCTCGGACCTGAATATGAATACACTCTCGTTAAAAACGGGGACGAATATTATGTAATGGCTGCTGAGCTTGTTAAAACAACAATGGAAACAGCCGGCATTGAGGGTTATACGACAGTCGGCTCATTTACAGGTGCCGAGCTTGAAAATATGAAGACAAAGCACCCTCTCTACGACAGGCTTTCGCCGGTTATCGTAGGTGACCACGTCACACTGGAAAGCGGTACAGGCTGTGTACACACCGCCCCTGGCTATGGTGTGGAGGACTTTGAGGTATGCAAAAACTACGATGATATCGGAATTTTAGTCTGCGTTGACGCCAAGGGAAGGCAGACAGAAGAAGCCGGGGAGTTTGCCGGACTTGATACTAATGAAGCCAACAAGGCAATCGCTGCAAAGCTTGAGGAAACCGGAGCACTGCTGGCAAGTCAGCATATTACCCACCAGTATCCGCACTG
Organism: Porcipelethomonas sp.; assembly: GCA_051881935.1. Lineage (GTDB taxonomy): Bacteria > Bacillota > Clostridia > Oscillospirales > Ruminococcaceae > Porcipelethomonas. The sequence goes on from JBJEQU010000035.1 coordinate 2,344, forward strand.
CTGGAGATGCAACAGTCCTATTATTTACCGTGCTACGGAGCAGTGGTTCTGTTCAGTAAACGGCTTTAAGGATGAAGCTGTAAAGGCAATTGAGAATGTAAACTGGATCCCTGAATGGGGCGAGGACAGGATCAAGGGAATGGTTCGTGACAGAAGTGACTGGTGTATCTCAAGGCAGAGAACATGGGGCGTACCTATCCCGATCATCTACTGTAAGGACTGCGGAAAGCCTGTCGTTACAGATGAAACTATAAAGGCAATTTCTGACCTGTTCCGCAAGGAAGGCTCAGATGCATGGTGGACAAGGGAACTCAGCGAGTTTATCCCTGATACAGTTAAATGCGAATGCGGCTGCGGCGAATTTACCAAGGAATACGACATTATGGACGTATGGTTCGACAGCGGCGTTTCACATACTGCTGTTATGGACGAATACGATTCCCTTAACTGGCCGGCTGATCTCTATCTTGAGGGTGCTGACCAGTACAGAGGCTGGTTCCAGTCATCGCTGCTGACATCAGTAGTATACAAGGGAACAGCACCTTATAAGAGTGTCTGCACTCATGGCTGGGTCGTTGACGGACAGGGCAGGACAATGCATAAGTCCCTGGGCAATGGTATTGACCCGTCGGAGATCATTGATAAGTACGGTGCTGATATACTGAGACTCTGGGTGGCTTCCTCTGATTACCATTCGGATATCAGAATTTCACCGGAAATCTTAAAGCAGCTTTCCGATGCATACAAGAAAATAAGAAATACTGCAAGATTCATACTGGGAAACATTTCCAACGGAGACGGATTTAATCCTGATACCGACAGCGTTTCTGATGATGAACTTCTTGAAATTGATAAATGGGCACTTATGCGCCTTGACAGTCTTATTGATAAGGTTCAGGAAGGATACAATGAATTCGATTTCCATATTGCCTTCCACAGTATCCATAACTTCTGCGTAACGGATATGTCGAACTTCTATCTTGATATTATCAAGGACAGACTTTACTGCTCAAAAGAAAAATCCGTTGAAAGACGTGCCGCACAGACTGCAATGTACAGAATTTTAAGCGGTGTTGCAAGACTTATTGCACCGATCATGTCATATACGGCTGAGGAGATCTGGACCTTCCTGCCCCACTGCAAGGGTGAGGATCCGGAAAGCATATTCTTAAATTCAATGCCTGAAAAATCGGGAATTGAGTTTAGTGATGAATTTGTTTCCAAGTGGGAATTTATCTACAGCATAAGAGAAGCTGTAAATAAAGTCCTTGAGGAAAAGCGCGGCGAAAAAATGATCGGTAAGTCCCTTGAAGCTAATATTATTATTCATTGCAACAGTGAACTTCTTGAAAAATACAATGCCGTTGCTTCACAGCTTTCCGATATCCTGATCGTTTCCGGAGTATCGGCTGTTGCTGACGCAGAGGGCGAAACGGTTTACGAAGTTGTTAAGGCGTCGGGTGAAAAGTGCGAGAGATGCTGGGCATATTCCGAAACTGTCGGAAAGAATGCTGATCATCCTACACTTTGCGAAAGATGCGCAAAGGTTGTTGAATAAGCAATACTGTTTCTGAACTGAACATATCAGAAGCGGTACAGGAGATTATTGTTCTGCCGGTACGGCGGAACAATAATCTGTTTCATACTAATCCTCAAAACTGTAATATATATTACAGATTTGAGGGCGGCTGCCTGCGCATCCTCTGATTTGACCGCTTTGCGGTCAAATCCCGTTTTATGCAATCCCTTACGCCGACTTTGCCGGTTAAACTCCGGCAGACTTTAGTCTGCCAAAGTTAAAGGGATTAGTATCAGGTGCCATTTTGCCTGTCACCTATGGTGACGACCGCAAAATATGGCAGATAGATTCCGGCAGGTTTTACTTGCCTTATCTGTAACTTGCCGTTTTTTACAGCGGCAAGTTATATTTGTTTAACAGAGCATTACAGAGAAAGGAAGATGGATATTATAGCGTTAATTATCGCATTCGGCGCAATCGTTCTGCTGACCGGAGCAGACCAGCTTATAAAAATATGGGCTGTCGAAAATCTTAAAGGGCAGCCTTCAAAAGAGTTTATCTCATTCGGAGATACGAAAATTTTAAATCTCACATACCTTGAAAACGACGGCGCTGTATTCGGAAGCTTCAGCGGAATGAGATGGATTCTGGTCGCTGTTACTGCGGCGCTTATGATTTTTTGCGTCTGCTATATGATAAAGCACAAAAATGAAATACTTACCCTTGTTTCCATGACCCTCATTGTAAGCGGAGGACTGGGAAATATTATCGACAGACTTTTCCGCGGGGGAAGTGTAGTGGATTACTTTGATGTTCAGTTTATGAATTTTGCTGTATTTAATTTTGCAGACTGCTGTGTTGTAGTGGGAGTAATACTGCTGCTGATCCAGATCCTTTTCTCCGATCTGAAAAACCGGAACAAATCGCAGCAGACGGTGAAAAAGGATGGGTGAACAGATACTCCTGACCGTCCCGGAAGACGGGGAGGGTCAGCGGCTTGACAAATGGCTCAGCACTCAGGACACAGGACTTACAAGAACGGCACTCCAGAACCTTATAACAGGCGGAGATATCCTTGTAAATGACAAACCGGCTGCAAAAAATTACAGGCAGAGAGCCGGAGATGTCATAAAAATCAGCATTCCTGAGCCGGCGGAGCTGAATACTGAACCTGAAAATATCCCTCTTGATATTGTGTACGAGGACGGCAGCCTGCTTGTAGTCAACAAACCGAAGGGAATGGTCGTTCACCCTGCACCGGGAAATTACAGCGGTACTCTTGTAAACGCCCTCCTTTATCACTGCGGAAAAAGCCTTTCAGGTATAAACGGCGTTATCAGACCGGGAATAGTTCACAGAATCGATAAGAACACCAGCGGACTTCTTATCATTGCCAAAACTGACGCTGCCCACAAGGTGCTTGCTCAGCAGATAAAGGAGCACAGCTTTACAAGAGAATATGAATGTATCGCCATGGGGAGATTTAAGGAAGACAGGGGAACTGTCGATGCGCCGATCGGGAGAAATCCTGCTGACAGAAAAAAAATGTGCGTTACCGAAAAAAACTCAAAAAATGCGGTTACTCATTACAGTGTTATCGAGCAGTTTGACCGCTGCGCACATGTCAGATGTATTCTTGAGACCGGAAGAACTCACCAGATAAGAGTTCACCTTGCATATAAGGGGCATCCGGTTCTGGGGGACGATGTCTACGGAAAGCCATATAAGGGAATAGAGGGACAGTGTCTCCACGCAAAAAAAATCGGATTTATTCATCCGGAAACGGGAGGTTATATGGAGTTTGACAGTGAGCTTCCCGATTATTTTACAGATATTTTAAGAAAGGTAAGATGATTTATGCCGGATCTATCGGGATATTTTTTGATAACAGATCTTGACGGAACGCTGCTTCCGGATAACAAGATTCTCTCTGCGCAGGACAAGGCTGCTATAAAGCGCTTCAGAAATGACGGCGGAAGGTTTTCCATCGCAACAGGAAGAACTATTCAGGCAACCCGTAAATTTATACAGGAGCTTGAGGTGGATATGCCGGTTATTTTATACAATGGTTCTCTTATTTATGACTGTCAGAGAAAAGAAATACTTTTTACTGATGAACTGCCTCCGGAGGCTGAGGAAATAGCCGGTGAGCTTTTCGATTACATGAAAAATCCCGGAGGAGAGGTTTTAAGACTTGACAATATCTATGTTGTATGTAATAATGAGTATGAGAGGGAGCATATAAAGGTATGTCAGGTAACTGCCGAGTACATGCCTTTGAATGAAGTCCCGAAGGGCGGCTGGTACAAGATTCTTTTTGCAACAGAGCCGCAGCTGGTTACCGAACTTGAAAATTATGTCCGGACGAAGAACTATCCGGTGGATTTTGTACGCTCTCATGATATATTTATCGAAATGCTCCCCAAGGACAGCTCAAAGGGGGCGGCACTGAAGGAATATTTAAAGCTTATGAACCTTGATGGAGTCAGGATTGTTGC
>JBJEQU010000036.1:0-6357 GCA_051881935.1 Porcipelethomonas sp.
ACCGGCAGGCTCGGGTTTATGTCGGCTATTGAATATGACCAGCTCGGGGATATCTCACGGCTCAATGAGGGCAATTACTCTATAAGCCGGCGTATGATGATAACTGCAAGGATAAATAACAATAACGGCAGTACCTACGAGCTTGAAGCACTCAATGATGTTTCTGTATCAGCTGCTTATTCAAATATCTGTGACTTCAACATATATACCGATGACAGGCTTATCGGTTCTTATCGGGCGGATGGTGTTGTATTCAGTACTCCGACCGGTTCAACGGCTTATTCACTTTCAGCCGGCGGACCTATTATAGAACCGGAGATGAAATGTATCGAAATGACCCTTATCTGTCCGCATTCCCTTTTTACAAGACCTATGATCTTTTCCCCGGACAGAAAGCTAAGGCTTGAAAATTCTGTTTCAAGAAATCCGGAAATGTTTGTAAGCGTTGATGGTGGGGAACCGATAAAGCTTTCCTGTGGTTCAGAGGTTTGTATTGAACGCTCGGATCATGAAATAAGTATTGTTGATCTCACAGAAAATACATTTTATAATTCACTTAATAAAAAGCTTATGCAACCAATAAAACAACCGTAAAGGAGAAGGCTTTTCATTTATGAAAAACAAAAGGCAGTATAAAATTCTTGATATTATTAAAATGCATGATGTTGAGACACAGGAAATGCTCCAGAAGCTCCTTTCCGAATATGGCTTCAATGTTACACAGGCTACCGTCTCAAGGGATATAAATGAACTGAAGCTTGTTAAAAAAATGGGGAAGAAAGGTGTTTATCGATATGAGGAACCGGTGGAAAATAATACAAAGCAGAATATTTTTATCGATACTGTTACAAATGTTGATTATGCCATAAACACTGTTGTAATAAAATGCCATAACGGAATGGCACAGGCTGCCTGTGCTGCTCTTGACTCTATGGAATATGAGGGGATAGTCGGTACCATCGCCGGAGACGATACAATATTCGTATTAATGAGAACCGAAAATGACGCACGTCGGCTTGTAAAAACTTTGAGGAATCTTATCTGGGGGTAAATATGCTAAAGGAAATCTACATTGAAAATTTAGCGGTAATTGAAAAGGCAATTATTCCCTTTTCTGAAAAATTTAATGTTTTTACAGGCGAGACCGGTGCCGGAAAATCGATTCTGATCAATGGAATAAATGCCGTCTTAGGTCAGAGGGTTACGAGGGATATCGTGAGAAACGGCTGCAGAAAAGCTGTTGTTACTGCCCTGTTTTCCGGGCTTAATAAAGAAATAATATCACGTCTTGACGAGCTTGGTATATCTCATGAAAATGACGAGATAACCGTTACCAGAGAGATAAGCTCTGACGGGGGAAGCTCTGCAAGGATAAATTCGAGAACTGCCTCAGTCTCAACCCTCAGGGAGATAGGGGAACTGCTGGTAACAATACACGGACAGCATGACAATCAGATCCTGCTTGCCCCGGAGCGCCACATAGATGTACTTGACAGCTTTGGAAATTCCGAAAAGCTCATCGCTGACTACAAGACTGATTTTAAAATACTCCAGTCTCTTGCAAAACAGCTTGGCAGTGCAAAAAAAGCAAGGCTTGAAAAGCGTGATAAAATAGTTCTCTTAAAAACACGTATTAACGACCTGAAAGAGGCTGACCTTTCTGCTGAGGAATACAATGCACTGGAAAATGAGTATCGTCAGATACAGAATACCGACAGAATTTTAAAATCCCTTTCTGCGGCTTCTTCAATACTCAGTGACGAGGACAGCGCAAATGTTCTGGACATGATAACAAGATGCGGACAGGAGCTTTCTGACGCCGCTGAATACTCAGACAAAATAAGCGCTCTTTCAGAGCGTCTCAATGAAGCAAGAATTGAGCTTGATGATATTGCCGGTGAGATTTCCGGATTGTTTGACAGCTTTGATATCGACGGTGAGAGGGTCGAATATGTAGTTTCAAAATATAACACCCTGAATTCTCTGCAAAAAAAATATTCCTGTGATTACCCGGAGCTTTTAAAACTTTATAATGAAAGCTGTCAGGAGCTTTCGGCTATTGAATTTTCTGATGAGGATCTTGAAAAGCTGAGCAAGGATAAGGACAGACTGCTTCACACTGTAACAGATAAAGCGAAGAAGCTTTCTGCACACAGGAAAGAAACCGCTGAGAATTTTGTCAGCCGTGTTACAGAGGAACTTAAATTTCTCGATATGCCTGATGTAATCCTTGAAGTCAGTCAGCAGACGGGAAAGCTTACTGTAAATGGTATGGACAGTATTGAATTTCTCATTTCTGCAAACAAGGGAGAACATCCGAAACCGATAGCCAAAATAGCATCCGGAGGAGAACTTTCAAGAATCATGCTTGCACTGAAAAGCGTTATTGCAGATAAGGATTCTGTCCCCACGATGATATTCGATGAAATCGACACCGGTGTCAGCGGAAGAGCCGCACAGAAGATTGGCATAAAGATACGTCAGATCAGTAAAAACAGACAGGTATTATGCGTAACTCATCTTTCACAGCTTGCGGTTATGGCAGATAATCATCTGCTTATAGAGAAAAAAACTATAGACGAACGTACTTCCACAAGCGTTTTACAGCTTGACAGAGAGGGGAGAATAAAGGAGATTGCAAGAATTATGGGCGGCGAGAATCCAAGCGAGTTTATTCTGAAAAGTGCTGAGGACGAACTGGATAAGGCTGCAAAAATTTAACGGAGGAACAGGATGGAATATTTTCTCAATATGGGAGCTTTCGGGAGTGTTTTTGCTGTCCCCAAGGCAGTTGTGGATAACTATATCAAGCTTGCCAATGAAGCAGCTGTAAAGGTGCTCCTTTATATACTCAGAAACAATGAGCAGACACATGATGCGTCAGCTGTTGCTTCGGCGCTTAATATAACTGAAAGTCAGGTTGAGGAAGCATTTGTATTCTGGGAAAATGCCAATATTTTTTCAAAGTCAGCCGCTGCTGCGGAAATTCCTCAGACTCCTGTAACAAAGCCGCAAACCGCTGAAACTGCCCCGACGGTACCGGAAAAGAAAACAGTAAAGCCGGACAGAAGAGAATACAACATTAATCCTTCCGAAATTGCTGAAAGGGTAGAGCAGTCGGAGGAAATAAAATGTCTGTTTACAATGTCGGAGCAGACCTTTGGCAGACCGCTTACACACACTGAGCAGCGTACCTTTATCTGGATTCATGATTATCTTGGGCTGTCCACTGAGGTTATCCTTATGATAACTGCCTTTTGTGTTTCTTCGGATAAGGGCAGCATAAAATACATAGAAACTGTTGCTGCGGACTGGGCAGAACGTGAGGTAAACACTCTTGAGCTTGCCCAGAAGGAAATAAAACGTCTTGAGGAGAATGCCAGCTTTAACGGGAAAATAATGAAGATCTTTTCCATGGACAGAAAACCGACTTCAAAACAGCAGGCGTTTATTAACTCATGGAGAGAAAAATCCTACAGCATTGAGCTTATTGAATATGCCTATGAAAAAACAATTGATGCTATTGACAAGCTTAATTTTCCTTACATAAATAAAATTCTTGAAAACTGGTATTCAAGCGGTCTGCTGACAAGAGCCCAGGTCGATAATGCAGATAAAGCTTCACCGGCAGCAAATGGAAACAAGGAATATTCTTTCGATCTTGATGAGTATAAGTCCCTTGTAAATAACTTCGGAGATTAAATATGGTAAACAGCAAAGAAATATTCAGCCGTGCGCTTGCAGAAATCAATCACAGACGCAATATGGCGCATGCGGAAAATAACATGCATTTTCAGGAGATTGAAAAAAATATTCCTGAAATTGCCGAGATAAACTCTCAGCTTGCAAGAACTGGCATGCAGATAATAAATATAATAAGGAACGGCGAAAGCGTGGGCGAAAAAATTGCCGTACTCAAGGAAAAGAATTTGCAGGCTCAGAAAATGATAAAAACTCTCCTTGCACAGCATGGCTATCCGGAGGATTATCTTGAAATACAATATTCCTGCCAAAAATGTTCCGATACGGGTTATGTAAATAACCAGAAGTGCAGCTGTCTTAAAAATCTCACAGCCTCCATGACTGCTTCGGAAATGAATAAAAATTCTCAGCTGGGACTTTGCAGCTTCAATACATTTGACCTTAGCCTTTACCGTGGAAGTGATCCGGCTTCAACGGAAAAATACCGGAATATCATGAGCAGGATCTATTCCCTTTGCAGAAACTATGCCGATAATTTCAGCCTTTCGTCGGAAAATATACTTATGTTCGGGAGAACCGGACTCGGCAAAACGCATCTCTCTCTTGCTATAGCAAACGAGGTTCTGAAAAAAGGCTTTAATGTCCTCTATGATTCTTCACTGAACTATTTGAATCAGATTGAAAAGGAACATTTCGGCAGAGATAACAGCGGCAGCGATACTCTGACCCAGCTTCTCTCTGCAGACCTGCTTATACTTGACGACTTAGGCTCTGAGTATGACAAGCAGTTTTATGTTTCAACAATATATAATATAATCAATACAAGGCTTAACAAAGGTCTTCCAACTATAATAAGTACAAATCTAAGTCACGAGGAAATGCTTAAAAAATATGACGAGAGAATTATTTCAAGGCTTTTTGCAATATATGAGAGCTTTGAGTTTGTTGGAATGGACATAAGACTAATAAGAAGAAAGCTGGGGATTAAAACTTAAATGGGACATATATACTTTACAAGACACGGACAGACTATCTGGAATGTTGAAAATAAGATCTGCGGGGTAACTGATATCGGTCTTACTGATAAGGGCCGCAGCCAGGCAAAGGAGCTTGGCAGAAAAATTCATAATAAGAAACTGGCTATTGACGAGATACTCTATTCGCCCCTCATCCGTGCGGCTGAAACAGCGAAATATATATCTGAAATAACCGGTATTCCGGCAAGAGCAGAACAGCGTCTGAAAGAGCAATGCTTTGGAAAATATGAAGGCACTCCCAGAAACGGCGAGGAGTTCAAAGCTGCAAAACAGCATTTTATCGACAGCTTTGAGGGCGGAGAAACAATGTTCAGGCTTGCACAGAGGATTTATAATCTCCTTGACGATCTTCGTGAGGATGAAAAGACTTACCTTCTTGTTGCGCATAATGGTATTTCAAGGGTTATCCGGTCTTATTTTTATGACATGAGCAATGAAGAATATGCAGATTTTGGGATAAGGAACTGTGAAATTCTTCGGTTTAAATTTTAAGAAAAACAAGGAATTAAAATGGGAAATAATTATTATTTTGAATCATCATCGGTACCACGGGCGATAGCTAAATTTGCGGTACCAACTATTTTAAGTCAGCTTGTAACTCTCATATATAACCTTGCTGATACATTTTTTGTAGGTCATACCAATGACCCGAACCAGGTTGCAGCACTTACACTCAGTTTCCCTGTTTTTATGCTGTTGGTTGCCATTGCAAATCTTATGGGGATTGGTGCAAACAGTCTTATTTCCCGTTCTCTGGGAATGAAAAAGCCGGAGCAGGCAAAAAAGGCTTCGGCTTTCGGATTCTGGGGAGCAGTGTTGCTCGGAGTGACGTATGCGGCGGTACTGTTGATCGGAATGAAACCGGTTCTGACGGCGATCGGTGCAAGTCCGGAAACCTATGGATTTACTTCCTCCTATCTTATCTGGACGGTCGTTATCGGCGGAGTGCCGACTGTAATGAATCTCGTTATGGGGCATCTTATAAGAGCAGAGGGAAATACAAGGCAATCTGGTATTGGTATGGCACTTGGGGGAATAATAAATATTATCCTTGATCCGATTTTTGTCCTGTGGCTGGATATGGGTATAACCGGTGCGGCAGTTGCAACTGCACTTTCAAATTTCATCGGGATGATGTATTTCTTCGCTGTTATTTTCAGAAACCGATCCAATACCGTTGTTACTCTTGATCCAAAGAAAATATCTTTCAGCAGGAAAATTATTTCCGAGGTCATTCTTGTCGGATTTCCGGCGGCTCTCGTCATTATCCTCGGAAGTACGGGCAATGTTTTTCTTACTCACTATATGGCACCATACGGAGATATAAATGTTGCTGCATTTGGCATTGTTCAGAAAATCGGAAGTATTGCGATCCAGATCACTGTGGGCATGACCCAGGGTGTAATGCCTCTTATTGGGTACAGCTTTGCTGCTAAAAATCATACCAGGACAAAAGAAATATGCAGGGATTCTTTTATCATTCTCAGCGTTTACGCAGTTGTATGTATGGCGTCAATTGAACTGTTTCCTGAATTTATAGTCGGGATTTTTATCGATCAGCATGAAACAGTATCTATCGGTGTGGACTTTCTGAAACGGTGGATATTATGTGTGCCTG
>JBJEQU010000037.1:0-6237 GCA_051881935.1 Porcipelethomonas sp.
AAAGCCTTTCTTTCCGGCAATACCTGTAATAGTATATTTGTTGCATTCGTCTTCCGGAACCTCTGAAACTATCATCGTTCCCGGGTCGTCAGGGATATTTGTGTTTCTTATGTTTATAGGGATACCGGCTGCTCTTACAGGGAAAATAGCGTCCTCGTGAAGTACAGAAGCACCCATGTATGCAAGCTCACGAAGCTCCTTGTATGTGATAACGCTGATAGCTTTCGGCTTATCGACAATTCTCGGGTCGGAAACTAAAAATCCGGAAACGTCAGTCCAGTTTTCATATACGTCAGCCTTTACAGCACTTGCAATGATGGAACCGGTAACGTCCGAGCCGCCTCTGGAAAACGTTCTTACAATGCCGTTTACATCGGCACCGTAAAAGCCGGGGATAACAGCTCTTTCAATACCCTTGAGTCTTGCTCTGAGCTTAGGCTGTGTTTTTTCATTGTTGAAGGAACCGTCCTCGTTAAATACGATTACCTCAGCAGCGTCAACAAACTCGTAACCCAGAAGATTTGCAATAATGATACCATTTAAATATTCTCCGCGGCTTGCAGCGTATTCGCTTCCGGCTTTTGCAAAGATATTCTTCTTTATAGTTTCAAATTCGCTGTCGAGGGAAAGGCTGAGTCCCAGATCGCTGATGATACCGTTGTATCTGTCAGCGATTGCGCTGAACGCATTTTCAATGCTCCTGTTTTCCATTGCAAGATTATTGCAGTTATAGAGCATGTCTGTAACCTTTATATCATCGGAAAAGCGCTTGCCCGGTGCGGAGGGCACAACAAATCTGCGTCTTTCATCACTCTTTATAATATTCGCTGCCTTTGTGATCTGCTTTGCATCGGCAAGGCTGCTTCCGCCGAATTTTACAACTTTTAAATTCATCGTTTCATTTCTCCTTGTAGTTTAAGGCGGCTTTGTCTGATTTACATTCCCGGCAGCAGTACCCCGCCGGAAATACAAAGTCACCATAATATAGTATAGGAGATTTCAGCTTAAAAATCAAGTGTTAAAAAAGACAAAATATGGTATAAATTACACTGTCTTTTTGTCGAATACGCTTGTACGCCGCAGACGGACAAACTTACTGCCTCTTCTGATACAGCGTATCAAAGGAGGCAGTATTTGTGTATTACAGACCTTTTACGAAATTAACGATTCCTATTATAAATACCGCAAGTATCATAAGCGGCAGTATATAGGATATATGAAATCTCATGAATTTCCTGATTTTCGGTCCCTTTCCGGTATTTGCCTCAGCCACGAAATTATCCCATCCCCAGCCTTTTTTCCGTGTACAGAAAAAGAGGAATACAAGGGAGCCTACCGGCAGCATAATGCTGCTTACTATAAAGTCCTCCAGATCCATTATTGTGGAATCGCCGCCGAAGGGTGTGATCTTGCTGAGAAGGTTAAATCCCAGTGCGCAGGGAAGGGACAGCACAAACATTGAAATACCGTTTATAATACACGCCTTTCTGCGGTTCCAGTCAAACTGCTCCATTGTGCATGAAATAATATTTTCAAATACAGTAAGAACAGTTGAAAGTGCCGCAAAGGACATGAAAACAAAGAACAGACTTCCCCATAGCCTGCCCATAGGAATGTTGTTGAAAATATTCGGCAGGGTTATAAATATAAGTCCCGGACCGCTGTTTACATCGACCCCGTAGGCAAAGCATGCAGGGAAGATTATAAGACCGGAGGCAAGAGCCACAAAAGTGTCCAGAAGTGCTACATTCAGAGCTTCCCCCAGGAGTGAACGCTTTTTGTCGATATAGCTTCCGAAAATTGCCATTGAGCCTATACCGATACTGAGGGTGAAAAATGCCTGATTCATTGCCGCAACTATCACGTTTGCAACGCCGGTTTTTTCGATATTTTCAACACTCGGCATAAGATAGAATTCAAGACCTTCTTCACTTCCGTCCAGAAAAATGCTGTTTATCGCCAGTATTATCATTATGATAAGGAGGGCGATCATCATAAATTTTGTTATTCTTTCAAGTCCGTTTTTAAGTCCAAGCGAGCATACAGCAAAGCCGATTACTACTGCAATTGCCATGCAGACAACGGTGATCCCTGCGTCCTGCTGCATATCTTCAAAGTGGGTCAGAACTTCTGCGGGGGATCTCCCTGACATATCACCGCTGGCGGTGGAGTAAAAGTAATATAGCATCCATCCGCATATGGTGGTGTAAAACATCATAAGCAGATAGTTTCCGGCAATTGCCATTTTTCCGTGGATGTGCCATTTCGTACCCGGCGGCTCAAGCTGCTGATACATTTTTGCCGGACTTTTCTGACTTGCCCGTCCTACTGAAAATTCGATCGCCAGCATAGGTACTCCCATTATAATAAGGAAAAATAAGTAGATCAGAACAAAAAGACCGCCGCCGTTCTGTCCCACTGTGTAGGGAAATTTCCATACGTTTCCGATTCCTATTGCACATCCTGCACTGAGAAGAATAAAGCCGAGACGGCTTCCCAGGTGTTCTCTCATATTTCCCTCCGGTTACTGCTGTTTAGATGCAGCCTTGAATTCAAGAAATTCCTCGTATGTCCCCTGTCTGTCAACGCAGCCGTCAGGGGTTATTTCTATAATTCTGTTTGCAACAGTCTGCATTATTTCATGGTCATGGGAGGCAAAAAGAATGACTCCCTTAAAGCTTACAAGACCGTTGTTTACAGCGGTGATGCTTTCAAGGTCAAGGTGGTTTGTAGGGCGATCCAGGACAAGCACGTTGGAGCCGAAAAGCATCATTCTCGAAAACATGCATCTTACCTTCTCGCCGCCGGAGAGGACATTTACTTTCTTGTACACATCATCTCCGGAAAAGAGCATACGTCCTAAAAATCCCCGGAGATAGGTATCTGTTTCGTCAGTGGAATACTGTCTCATCCAGTCGATAATTGTCATATCGCAGCCGTCGAAAAATTTGTTGTTGTCCACCGGAAAATATGAAGCGGAGGTCGAAACACCCCATTTGAAGCTGCCCTCGTCCGGCTGCTCCTCCTCCATGAGTATTTTGAACAGCATGGTTATAGCCTGTTCGCTTTCTCCCACAAAAGCCACCTTGTCGGTTCTTCCCAGGGTGAAGCTTATATTGTTCAGAAGCTTTTCGCCGTCAACAGTCTTTGAAATGCCGTTTACAGAGAGGATCTCCTTTCCAAGCTCACGTTCCGGCGAAAATCCGATAAAGGGATATTTTCTGCTCGAAGCCGGCATTTCCTCCACAGTGAGATTGTCGAGGAGTTTTCTTCTTGAAGTCGCCTGACGTGATTTTGATTTATTTGCAGAAAATCGTTCGATAAACGATTTAAGCTCTTTGATCTTCTCCTCGGTTTTCTTGTTCTGCTGTTTTATCATACGCTGGATAAGCTGGCTTGATTCATACCAGAATTCGTAGTTGCCCACATACATTTTGATCTGCGTATAATCTATATCCACTATATGGGTGCAGACATTGTTGAGAAAATGCCTGTCATGGGATACTACCAGTACGGTTCCGAAATATTCAGCAAGAAAATCCTCCAGCCATTTTACAGCGTCTATATCAAGATGGTTTGTAGGCTCGTCAAGAAGGATAATATCAGGATTTCCGAAAAGAGCCTGTGCAAGGAGTATTTTTACCTTTTCGTTACCGGAAAGGGAGGACATCTGTGAATAAATAATTTCCTCGGAAAGTCCCAGTCCCTGAATAAGCTTTGAGGCGTCCGATTCTGCCTCCCAGCCGTTAAGCTCTGCAAATTCCGCTTCAAGTTCCGAAGCTAAAACGCCGTCTTCTTCGGAAAAATCTTCTTTTGCGTAGAGGGCCTCCTTCTGCTTCATTATTTCGTAAAGACGGGCATTGCCCATAATAACCGTGTCCAGAACAGTGTATTCTTCAAATGCAAAGTGATCCTGTTTAAGTACCGAAAGACGGGCATCCTTTTTTATGGATACCTCTCCGGTAGTAGGTTCAAGGTCACCGCATAATATCCGCAGGAAGGTGGATTTTCCGGCGCCGTTTGCACCGATAATACCATAGCAGTTTCCTCCTGTGAATTTCAGGTTTACGTTTTTAAACAGTGTTGAACCGCCAAACTGCATACTGACGTTTGATACTGTAATCATTAAAATATTCTCCTATCAAGTTTAGTTTTCCAGAAGCTTGTCAACCGCCTCCGGAAGCTGTGAAATATCCGTAATAAGAGCCGAAGCTCTGTCAAGCTCATGCCCCTGACAGTAGCCGTAAAGGCAGCCTATCGATTTAAGACCATGTTCCCATGCCGTTTCAAGGTCGAAGCATCTGTCCCCGACAATTATATACTCCCCGGAGTATTTATCTTTTATGCTGCTGAAAATCTCCGGTTTTGAGATGTAGCCGAAATCCTCCGAACAGAGATAGTCCGTATAAAACCTGTCCAGCCGGTGGACACGCCTGTGAAGCTCCATATAGCTGTGCAGACAGTTGCTGAGAAAAATAAGCCTGTGACCGCTGTCCGAAAGCTTTTGCAGTGCTTCCTCTGCTCCGTTATACAGAACTGCCTGTCCGTTTTCCGTCATTTTTGTCATTTCGTCGGATACTATTTTAGTTACGGTCTTTTTTTCGCTGTCCGCAATGTCCGGGGCGAAATTTTCCCACATAGCTTTCGGGGTATAGCCGAGGTAGCTGATTATTTCACTGTCCGGATATTCCCTGTATTCCATAAGCCCCTTATCTGTAAGATATTTATAGCCTACACGAAACGCAGGAACGTAGATTTTTGCACAGTCGTGTATTGTGCCGTCAAAATCAAGAATTATATTTGCCATTATTTTTCGATCTCCCTGATGAGATTTACCATCTCGATAGCTCCGAGGGCACATTCATATCCCTTGTTTCCTGCCTTTGTACCGGCTCTTTCGATAGCCTGTTCGATGTTTTCAGTTGTAATGACTCCGAACATTACAGGAATATCCGAACTGAGAGAAACGGAAGCTATTCCCTTTGATACCTCGCTGCATACATAGTCATAGTGGGAGGTCGAGCCTCTTATAACTGCCCCGACGCATATTACAGCGTCATATTTGCCGCTTGCTGCCATTTTTTTTGCAATGAGTGGAATTTCAAATGCACCGGGTACCCATGCAACATCCACATCATTTTCTGAGACACCGTGTCTTTTAAGACCGTCCAGAGCGCCGCTGACAAGCTTTGAAACGATAAACTCATTAAACCTTGCGGCAACAATGCCGACCCTTATGTCTTCCGATATGACTTTTCCTTCAAAAACCTTCATTTTTCTTTCTCCTTTGTTAATAGTCTAAGATATGTCCCATTTTCTCCTGTTTTGTTTTCAGGTAAAATTCATCATAGGCTGTCGCCTTCATCTGAATGGGAACACGTTCCTTTATTTCAAGTCCGAAATCGGACAAGCCTTCAATTTTAAGAGGATTGTTTGTAAGAAGCCGCAGGGACTTCGCCCCAAGGTCACGGAGTATCTGTGCGCCGATATAATACTCTCTCATATCCTCGTCAAAGCCAAGAGCAAGATTTGCCTCCACGGTGTCCATGCCCTTGTCCTGAAGCTCATAGGCTCTGAGCTTGTTTATAAGTCCGATGCCTCTGCCCTCCTGACGGAGATAGAGCAGAATGCCTCTGCCTTCCTTTTCTATCTGTGTCATTGCCGCTGCAAACTGCTGTCCGCAGTCGCATTTGACAGAGCCGAAGGCGTCACCTGTAAGGCACTCTGAATGTACACGGCAGAGTACATTACTGCCGTCGCCGATATCACCCTTTACGAGAGCTACGTGATGCTCGCCGTTAAGCAGATTTACATAGCCGTGAGCAACAAAGTTCCCGTATTTTGTAGGCATTTTGGTGACAGCCCTGCATTCGACCAGTCTGTCATGTACCTTTCTGTACTGCTGGAGGGATTTTATAGTAATGAATTTAAGTCCGAATTCCTGTGCCATCTTCATAAGCTCCGGCGTTCTCATCATTGTTCCGTCATCACGCATGATCTCACAGCACAGTCCGCAGGCTTTAAGTCCGGCAAGCTTTAAAAGATCAACAGTAGCCTCTGTATGTCCGTTTCTTTCCAGTACCCCGTTTTTCTTTGCAAGGAGCGGAAACATGTGTCCCGGACGCCTGAAATCCTCCGGCTTTGCTCCCTCCTCAGCGCACTTCATGGCTGTTACCGAGCGTTCGGCGGCAGAAATTCCCGTTGTAGTAGAGACATGGTCGATGGAAACTGTAAAGG
>JBJEQU010000038.1:0-26720 GCA_051881935.1 Porcipelethomonas sp.
TAATAAAGTTCGTTCCTTCGCCTTCCTTGCTGTCAACAGAAACAGTCCCGCCGATCTTTTCAATATTCTGTCTTACAACGTCCATGCCGACGCCTCGTCCCGAATACTCGGTTACCTCGGTATTGGTCGAAAATCCCGGCAGCATGACCATATTGAAGATCTCTTTGTCCGTGTATTCTTCTTCCGGTTTTGTAAGCAGTCCGTTAGCTTTGGCTTTTTCCATGACCCTCTTGCTGTCGATACCGCCGCCGTCATCGGAAACGACAATGATAACCTCTCCTGAGGAGTTATAGGCGGCGAGGGTTATTGTGCCCTGAGCCGGCTTGCCTCTTTCGATACGCTCTTCCTGGGATGATTCTATGCCGTGATCCATGGAGTTTCTTACCATGTGCATAAGCGGATCGTTAAGGTTATCGATAACGCTTTTGTCAACCTCTGTTTCTTCACCCTCAAACACGAGGTTTACATCCTTATTGAGCTTGACCTTCATATCACGGACGACTCTTGTCATTTTGTTGAACACTCCGGACAGAGGAACCATTCGGATCGACATAACTATATCCTGAAGCTCGTCTGTCAGCTTGCGCAGCTCTCTGGCAGATTTCTGGAAATTATCAAGCTTCAGACCTCTCAGGTCCGGATTTGACGTTACCATCGCTTCGGCTATAACAATTTCTCCAACCATATCAAGAAGCTGATCGAGTTTGTTAAGATTTACGCTGATAAGGCTTTGCTTGCCCTTGGAGGAGTGTCCGCTGCTTTTCTGCTGTGCCAGCTTGCTGTTGATCTGTTCGGCAGTCTGTGCAGCCGGCGGAGCCGATGCTGCCGGCTTTTCCTCTTTTTTCGGCGGGTCTGCCGCTGCTGCTTCCGGCTGCGGAGTCGGTTCTGCTGGTTTTTCCTCAGCAGCAGGTGCATCTGCCGGTGCCTCGGTATTAGCAGATGGTTCTTCAACTATTTCATACGACTTAACGTTTATAGCGCCTTCGATCTCATTCATGACAAGCTTATAGTCATCCTCGCTTGCCTTGAACATAATAAGAAATCCGTTTTCAATAATTTCCTTTGCAGTTGAAGGGTCAGTCTCTATATTTTCGGGGATAGTTTTAAGCTCTGTACAGTATTCAAGTATCTTGTTAACTATGAGGAGTGCTCTTAAATTTTCCATCTCACAGTTATCCTCGAAGAATACCCGTACTTTTATGTAGCCGTCTCCGGCATCCGCAGGTGCTGCCTGCTTGTCATCAGCAGCAGGAGCAGCAGGGGCGTCATTTTTTCCGCTGCCGTCCGGCATTTTGCCTGTTTTAAGGTATTCTACGAATGATTCGATTTTTGCGATCTGTGCACTGAAATCTGTCGGAACAGAATCTTCATCCTGCAGCATATCTATCTCAGCTTTCAGCAAATCAGAAGAGTCGAACACAAGTTCATAGAGAGTCTGTATAGATTCGATAACAGGTTTTTCCTCACGGATTATAAAGAACATGTCCTCGATCCTATGGGCAAGGGTCGACATATTTTCAAGACCCATCATTGCAGAGCTGCCCTTAATTGTATGCATGATACGGAATATTTCATTGATATCTTCTTCATCGAACTTATTGTTGCTTTCTGTTCTCATCATAATTTGGTCAAGCTGTTCCAGAAGCGATGTAGATTCATAGATATACATATCTATCATGCTTTCCATGCCTGCTTCAAATCTGCTCATAATTTTACACCTGCCTGTATTATTTTATATATTTTAAGGAATAATTTCATCCATTCCGCCCTTGGACATTACGATCTCCCCGGCTTCCTCAAGGCGTCTTATCGTATCGATAATAGCTCTCTGTGCGTCTTCAACATCACGCATACGCACGTTGTGGAGATACTGGAGATCGGTTTTGATAGTTTCCTGCTGACGCTGAGACATATTGCTCATGATGACCTTCTTGACCTCTGCACCTGCGCCCTTGAGAGCCACTGTAAGATCCTTCTGGTCGCATTCTCTGAGGAATGTCTGTATCTCACGGTTGTCAAGGAATACGATATCGTCAAAGGTAAACATTTTCTTGCGTATTTCATCGACCAGTTCAGGATCGGAAACATCCAGTTCTTCCATAATGGATTTCTCGGTCCTCGTATCAAGATTATTCATTACGTCAGCCAGATAATTTATACCGCCGAATTCCACCTCGCCTACAGAGGATACGGAGCTGAGCTTTTCATGGATCATTTCCTCGACCCCTCTGATAACCTGCTGGGAGGTACTGTCCAGGTCAGCGATACGTTTGAAAACTTCGATCTGGACATCTTCCGGAAGCTCAGCAATGATCTGTGCGGATTTTTTTGAATTTATATGGGACAGAACCAGCGCAATAGTCTGGGGAAGTTCATTCTGCAAGGTCGTAAGAATGCTCTTGTAGTCAACGTCACGAAGAAATTCAAAGGCTCTGTTTGCACTCTGGATCCTTTCCATGAGCATTTTTGCCTTTTCCTTGCCAAAGGCATTCATAAGAACATTCATAGAGTATTCCTGACCGCCCTCGGCAACAACCTTCTGGGCGATAAACAGTTCATAGAATTCATCCATTATGCTCTTGATACTGTCCTGACTGAGACTTTCGATACGTGAGATCTCAATGGAGATTTTTTCAACTTCCTCATCGCTCAGGTGTTTGTAAATTTCGGCGGCAGTTTCTTCGCCTACAGCAACGATAAAGGCAGCGACCTTTCTCAGTGTAGAAACCTTTTCCTTTTCAGCCGGTTTTTCCTCTTCGTCAGTGTTCGGGATAACGTCTATTCCGATATCTGACAGCTTGTCCATTTTTTCTTTACTTTTGTCCTCTTTCTTTGACGACGCTTGTCGTGCCATTTATTTTCCTCCTTGATATGTAAGGCGTCATTTCCGGCACTTTTTCCAAATATGACGCAGGTGATACTGCGTCCGGTATCCATCGGCTCTGTTTCATTTTGCAGAACAGTATTGTCGGGAATTTGCCCCTGAAAATGATCCATAGTATCTATACATACACATTATAACATATTTTTCAAAACTTTACAATAGCTTTTTCACCAAAACGATAATAATTCTAATTATAATTCATGCTTTTTGTGAAAACCGCACATAGCAGAAAAAAATTACATAAAGAAAAAATTCAGGACAGTCCGACAGCTGGTTTTATTAATATTATACATGTTTTTTAACAAACTGTCAAGTGTATTGAGTGAAAATTAACCAAACTTTTATGATTTTTAAAATAATATATTATTTCATCTATTGACAAATGAGGATAAATATAATAAAATAGTAAGTGTAAAGATATACGGTCGGCTTTCCATAATATGGATGTAATTCTATTAAATATTTTCGTTCCCGACATTTTGTTGTAAGCTCAATCGGCTGAAAATCTTTTTATTTTTATTTGATCGGGGACAGAAGGGTGATTAATAATGATTGGATTAAATGATATCAGACTTACTGATCTTGTAGACACAAAGACCCTGCAGGAAATTCAGGAAAGATTTTCTGCGGCAACCGGACTGGCTGCCTTTATAACAGACTCTGACGGAAAGAGCATTACTTCCGAAAGTAATTATACCGGCTTTTGCAATAAAATGAAGAGATCAGTGGCATGCGGAACAAAATGTAAAAAATGTCATAAAAACGGCGGTACAGATGCTATGTCAGCGGGCCGCGGAAGGGTTTATTGCTGCCATGCCGGACTCTATGAGGCTGCGGCACCTATTGTGGTAAACGGAAAGTTTATGGGGTCGTTTGTTGCCGGACAGGTTCTCCCGGAGCCTGCGGACAGTATGACTGCGCAGAGATATGCTTCTGACCTTGGCATCAGTGCCAATGAATATCTTGAAGCCGCTTCGTCGCTGAATATCGTTCCGGAGGGGCAGATGGGAAGCTATGCTGATCTTCTTTATACTGTTGCTGATCTCCTCTCGTCAAAGGCATATAATGAATATATGAAGCAGATAAGCAGTAACGGGGAGTCTTTTGGTGACGCTGCAAACATGGTTGCAAGGCTGTCGGAGGTTGAAAATCTCGTTCAGGTCAATTCGGACACTCTCGAAAAGCTCCGCAGCGAGTTCAGCCAGCTTGAATCTCTTGCGGGAAAATCCGTATCCGAGGTTAATTCAACAAAGGAAACTGTCAAGGTCATTCAGGATGTTGCTATGAATACGAGGATCCTCGGATTTAATGCATACATAGAGGCAGCCAGAGCAAAGGAATACGGGAAGAGCTTCGGGGTTATTACTCAGGAGATCAGGGATCTTGCTGACAAGAGCAAGGAATCGGCTGATAAAATTGAGGATGCTATGGGAAGCATCAGCAGCTTCACAACTCAGATCGATACACAGATAAGAAATACCGAGCGTCTTCTCAGTGCCTGTGTTCAGAATATTGAAAAGTTTTCTATGATCCTTAACTCAATGATTTCCCAGAGTGAGAAAAAGAAATAAAACAGATCGTTATGCTGATCCCTCCGACTCCGGCAGACTTTTTCCTGACAGAGTGGGAGGGATTGTATTTATAAAAAAACAGCTGCCATACCTCCAGAGTATGACAGCTGTTTTTATGTTATATCAGAAATTTACAACGCCTTTGGTAACAGATTTAACCTGCATAGTGCCGGTAGAAACATCGAAAAATACAGTACGTCCGTAATTTGAACCTGTATCTTCAGCGATGATCGGAATTCTGTAAGCACTCAGTACCTTTTTAACTGCCGCCACGTTCCTCGAACCTATATTGAAAGTTTCAAGCTGGGTCTGAAACATCTGTGCGCCCCCTGCAATTTTAGCGGTGAGGCAGGATGTGACTGCACCGTTTTTGTTCAGCAGTTTAATAAGCTCATCGATTCCCGTGTCGGCGTATCGCCTGGGGTTGTCCGATGACTTTGCGGCTTCCTTGCTGCTTGGGAGCATGATATGAGCAAGTCCGCCTATGCCGTGGGTCTTGTCAAAAAGGCAGATTCCAACGCATGATCCAAGGGCATAGGTAGCAAGTATCTGCGGAGGTCTTGCAACATTCAAGTCGGAGATTCCTATATTTATTGTGCCCATTCTACATTACTCCAAGCCTCTCGAAAAGTCTGTTAAGTGATTCCATTTCAGGAACCAGTATCATATTGCTCTTGACCTTATTCATATCAGCACCGATGCCGAAGGAATCGTCAATGAACAATACTTTATCACCGACTT
Source organism: Porcipelethomonas sp. (assembly GCA_051881935.1). Taxonomy (GTDB): domain Bacteria; phylum Bacillota; class Clostridia; order Oscillospirales; family Ruminococcaceae; genus Porcipelethomonas. The sequence goes on from JBJEQU010000038.1 coordinate 5,197, forward strand.
CTGCAAATTTAGCTGACGGGAAGCTGAGAATAGCTCCCGCCATGTCAACACAGATCGACGGAGTGGAAATATTTATGCTCATTCCGGTCATGCTTGCAAGTGCATTTACATAAGAACTTGCCATGATATTCCCGATCTCCCCGAAGGCAGACTGTTCCATTTCACCGAGGTCGGAAAATGAGGTGATATCCTTGTCGAAAAAGACCTTTACTACATTTTTGATGAAATCGTCATCAAATATGTACAGGATCATGCCGTTGATATCTCCGTCAAAGCTTATAAGCAGACCCATAACGATCTTTTCCGGTCCGCCTACATATTCGGCGACCTCGTTGAATCCCAGTATCTTTACCGAAGGGATGTTAATATTGATTTCCCTGTTTACCAATGTAGCCAGAGATGTTGCCGCATTGCCTGAGCCTATATTACCGAGCTCTCTGAGCACATCAAGGTGCATAGCGTCAAGCTCTTCGATATTATTAAATGACATATTTTTTACCTCGTTATCAGCCGAGAACCTTAGTTACGGCCTGAATGATCCTGTCGGGCTTAAAGGGCTTAACAATAAAGTCGAGGGCACCGAGCTTGATCGCTTCAACGACCATTGCTTCCTGTCCCATAGCAGAGCACATTATAACCTTAGCACTTGAATCCATTGCCCTTATGTCTCTGAGGGCGTCAATGCCGGTTTTGTTCGGCATAGTTATATCCATGATAACGAGATCCGGCTTTTCAGCCTCATAAAGGGTGCATGCAATATTGCCGTCTGCGGCCTCCAGGATATCTGTATAACCGTTTTTGGTAAGGGCGTCCTTTACCATCATTCTCATAAATGCCGCATCATCAACAACTAAAATCTTGCTCATAATATTTGTTCTCCTTTAAAATTATGTGTTATTTATTTGACAATCTCAGTGATCCTTACAGCAAAGTTATCATCAACGACAACAACCTCGCCTCTTGCCATAAGATTTCCGTTAACCATAACATCAACGGGTTCATTTGCCATTGTGTCAAGCTCAATAATGGTTCCTTTTGTGAAGTCGCTGACTTCTTCGATACGCTTCTGAGTCGTACCGATCCTCACTGAAACCTCCATAGGAACATCAAGGAGGGGACGGAGATTTTTAAACTGTTCCTTTGTAATGAAGCTGTCATCCTCATCTTCGTCGTAAAAGGAATCCATATTGAATTCCTGAACCTTAAGATTCCGGGCAGCTGAAGAATTGGTGTTTATAACTTTGCTTTCAGCCTTTCTGGATTTGCCTGAAGAGGGCTTGCGCTTCTTTTCAGGCGCCTTTTCAGATGCAGCAGGCTTCGGTGCAGATGCAGGTTTTTTCTCCGGCGGCGGGGGAGGAGTCGGAACCTCGTTTGCCGAATAACTGCCGAGCATCTTCTCAGCCATTTCGTTTGCAAGATCAATGGTAAGCATTGTCACAAAATGACTGTTTATTATATCATCAATAGTAAGATCGAAGGAGACCGCACATACGTTTTGATCTTCTTCAATGTTATTGATTTTCAGAATATCATTTATGGAATCGATTACTATCGCTTCCGGAGTCGAGATATCAGTAGGAGTATTGAGGATCTCCGAAAGGGTAGTAGCCGAAGCCCCCATCATCTGGTTCATTATTTCGCATACAGCCGAAATGTTCATTTCGTCAAAGACAAAATCATCTGTAACCACAGGAGGAAGCCCCATCAGCTGATTTACCATCAGCTGGACGTCTGACTGTTTAAGTACCAGTACGGAAGAGCCGTGCATACCCTTTACATAATTTATCCTTACGCATATTGACGGGTCAAGCTCATCAAATCTTATATCACGTGCCTTTGAAACACTTACTTTCGGCGTTGTGATCCAGACCTTTGCATTCATGAAGTTTGAAAGCGCTGTGGCAGCGGATCCCATCATCATGTTCTGCAGCTCGCCGATAGCGTCACGCTTATCCTCGCTGAGAGAGAAACCAACGCTGCCCTCATCGTCATCCGGATCGTCCAGTATGGAGCCGGAGCTGTCAGTTCCCATATTTATCTGGAACAGCTTTTCGACCATGCTGTTTGCAAGGTCAATGGAAAGCAGGTTTACAAACTTGCTTTTTATAACATCGTCAATAGTCAGGTCGAAAGCAACGGCGCAGACGTAATCGTCCGGATTTACGTGCTGGAGCTCCAGCAGCATGTTCTTGTCGGCGGAAACTGTCGTCTCCGGCGGGGATATGTCAATCGGGACATTGAGCATCTGTGACATGGAAGTTGCGGATGCTCCCATCATCTGGTTCATGACCTCGCATATTGCTGAAATTCTCATTTCATCAAATTCAAAGTCATCGGTCACCTCCGGAGGAAGCCCCATAAGCTTATTTACGATGATCTGGACATCATCAGGGTTAAGCACCAGCAGTGATGTACCCTCAATGCCCTTTACGTAGTCAATCTTTACGAAAACCGACTCTTTGCCCTCTTCAAACAGGAAGCCGTCAACAGAATTTTCGAGCTTGTTGACAACAATCTCGCTTGCCTTGCATACGGTGACCTGAGGAGTTGTTATTGTTACGGTGGAGTCTATCATGTTCGAAACAGCAACAGCTGCCGAACCCATGGTTATATTATGTATCTCACCTATGGCGTCGGTTTTTGTTTCATTTAAAACGGGTTCGCCCATTTTTATCTCCTTACATTATATACATTACAGATTTTTACCGCTTTGCGATGATTTATAATACCCATCTTGCCGTCAAAGAGCTTTTCGTTGTTCACCATCAGCGAAACATTTCTGTCAATAGGGGCGTTGAGAAGAAGAACGTCCCCTCTGTGAAGGGAGAGTATTTCGCTCAGGTTGACCGTGGTATCTGCAAGCACCGCTTCGATTTTGAAGTTTGAACGGGAGATCTGCTTTATTATTCCCTCACGATGCATAGCTTCCTTCCGTGAACGGTTTGAGTCAACATTGTAATCCTTATTATCCTTTGATATTATAGCCTCCATGGAGAGAGCGGGCACTGTAATTGTGACAATATTTTTAACGTCATTGTATTCAACCTCAAGGGTTGCGAGGATAATGACCTCATCTGCGCCGATCGTCTGGTTTACACGGGCGTTGGTCTCAATATTCGTGAGAAGAGGCTGGACATCAACATACGGGGCAAAGACATCTCTGAGGTATGTACCCATTTTTTCAATGACGCCTTTCATTACGCTTATTTCTATATCGGTAAAGTTTCTCGAAACATCGATAGACTTGCCGTACCCGCCCAGAAGACGGTCAATAAGTGAAAATGAAACGGCATTTGAAAACTGGATCATGCATTTGGTATCAAGCATATCAGAATCTTCATCGAAGATAAGGTCTATATTTCCCATTACAGTATAATCGGGGAGGGCATTATTAAATTCGTAGTAATGCTGTTCCTCGATCTGGAGGACCTCCACACGGCAGTAAAACCTCGTAAGACTTGTAAGATAGGAAGAAAGAGTCTTTGAATATGATTCATAGATATTGCGGATCGTTTTGAACTGTTCCTTTGTGAATTTCTTTGGCGCCTTGAAGTCATATACCTTTACCTGCTTTTCGTTCAGGTTGTCGGTCATATTTTCAAGGGTTTTTTCGTCCGCACTTCCCAGATTTTTGAGCAGCTCGTCGATCTGGCTTTGGGAAAGGACATCAGGCAATTTCTTCACCTCACAGAAAAATGTTAATTCAAAAGAGATCATACACAGCCGGGAACAGTAAGAGAAGAACTGGTGATGCCGGCTGTGGTGATACCGGCGGACTGACGTGGGGATAAACCGGGTACATGCAGAGAGCCGCAGGGTCCGCCGTATCATAAATAATTCATACATTATTATATCATAAATTTTCCGAAAATTCTATAGTTATTTGCATATTTGACCAATTTTATACATCATGACCAAATTAAACGTTTATATTTGAACAAAAATTTATGAAATTGACATTGCTTAGTGCGTTTTATACTATTTATGAGCTGAATTTTTGATGGGTTAACCAAAAATTGATTTAATAGGCAAATGTATTTGTATTTTTTGACGAAAAATATTGACTTTGAGTTTTGAATGTGATATAATACATGTATCAGGTTCTTAAAATAAATTACATATATAGGAGTTGACACTTAATGAAAAAACAAAAAATCAAAACAAGTATAATGGTAATAACCATTATCGGCATACTGTTTACCGCTGCAGCAGTATTTGCAACAACATTTATTCCATCACGGCAAATTACTGATTCAGTACTTGAAGAGCATGTTTCTTCCATACTGACAACGCTTAAAAATGAGATAGCATATTTGAGCGGTCAGGCTCAGTCGTCTGCCCAGAGTCTTGCAGAGTTTGAGTCACTTGTACAGGCGTATGAGGAAAATGATGCCGAGGCAATGTATAATTCTGTTGATACATTTTACAAGGTTGCAAAGATGACTACGGACTGCATTACCCTGACAGATGATACAGGTACGGTTCTGCTTCGTTACTACAGTGACAAGAAGGGAGATTCCATTGCCGATCTTGATTATGTCGCAAAGGCACTTGCCGGTGAAACTGTAACATCGGTAGCCAAGGGTAACAACATCAAGTTCGGTGCAAGAACTGGTACACCCGTAAAGGATTCCACCGGAAAGGTACTTGGTGTTATTTCTATTACATATCCCCTCGACCATGAAGCAATTGTTGATCAGCTCAAGGGCGAATCGGATAATGAATTTACAATATTCATGGGTGACGAGAGAATCAATACAACCATCATGGACGGGGATGAAAGAGCAGTCGGAACAAAGATGAACGAAGAAGTTGCCAAAATTGTTCTTGAAGGCAAGGAAGAATACTTCCATGAAACGGAGATCCTTGGCACGACTTATATGGCAGCCTATGCTCCGATTCTTGATGAAAACGGAGAAGCAGTAGGTGCATTATTCACAGGACTCGACATGACCGATATTGCTGCTCAGAGAATGATTTCCACAGCTGTCGGCGTTGCTATTGCACTTGTAGTTATAGTCGTAGTTATAGTTGTTATGAATCTCTACATAGGCAGATCTATTGTTAAGCCGGTTACACAGCTTTGCAGCGTGGCAAAGGAAATGGCTAACGGAAACCTTGGCGTGGAAATAAACAAGAGCGCCAACAATGAGATCGGAACTCTTTCTGATTCACTAAGCGAGGTACAGGCCAATCTGAAAATTTATATCGGAGATATTTCCGAGCATATGGAGGCACTTGCTGCCGGGGATATGACTACGGAAGTGAACCGTGAATATGTCGGTGATTTCGCAAGCATCAAAAATTCCATCAACAAGATAACCGACGCATTGAACAATACACTTTCATCAATTAACATTGCAGCCGAACAGGTAAATTCCGGTGCAGAGCAGGTTGCAACTGCGGCTCAGTCCCTTTCACAGGGCGCTACTGAACAGGCAAGCTCCATCCAGGAACTTTCAGGTTCCATCATGTCCGTTTCCGAACAGGTCAACCAGAATGCAAAGAATGTTAATGTTGCCGGAAATTATGTCCAGGAATCCCAGAACGGAATTGAAAACAGCAACAAGTACATGCATCAGATGATGGAGGCTATGAATGATATAAATGAATCTTCATCACAGATCAGCAAGATAATCAAGGTTATCGATGATATCGCATTCCAGACAAATATCCTTGCTCTCAACGCTGCTGTTGAGGCTGCAAGAGCAGGTGCAGCAGGAAAAGGCTTCTCTGTAGTTGCTGACGAGGTAAGAAACTTAGCTTCAAAGAGTGCAGATGCAGCAAAGCAGACAACGCTGCTTATCGAAGGCTCAGTAACAAGCGTAGGCAAGGGTATGGAGATTGCACAGGAAACAGACAGGGCACTTGAAACCGTAAGGGCTCAGTCTGAAATGGTTGTACAGACTATCAAGAAGATACAGGACGCTTCAAATGAACAGGCAGAAGCTATCAATCAGATCACTATCGGTCTTGAACAGATTTCTTCAGTTGTTCAGACAAACTCTGCAACATCTCAGGAAAGTGCCGCTGCCAGCGAAGAGCTTTCAGGTCAGGCACAGATGCTTCAGGAAGAGATCTCGCAGTTCAAGCTCAAGAATTCGTTCGGTATGGCTTCTGAAACTGCTGACTATTCAGCACCATCTGCCGGTCCGGCGCCTTCACTTTCCATAAGTCTTGACGACGATAAATATTAATACTCAGGTTCTCTGAGTTTGCTAAAACCGCCCCGTCATATTCTGACGGGGCGGTTTTATACTATTAACTTTTGCATATGATCTTATGCTGTTTACTTTTTGCCTGGTTTGTGATATCATGTATATGATAGATAAATTATCCGGAAATATTTTCATAAACAGGGGAGATAGAATTGAAATCGGAATTTTTAAAGGGAATATACCATGGACTGCCAATCGCACTGGGGTATTTTTCTGTGTCCTTTGGCTTTGGGATTATGGCGGTAAAATCTGGTCTTTCCATTCTGACTGCGGTCATCATTTCAGGTACAAATCTTACCTCGGCAGGACAGGCAGCGGCAATCGGCATAATAGCCTCCGGGGGTGCGATACTTGAGATGGTGCTTACCCAGTTTATAATCAACATAAGATACTCTCTTATGTCACTGTCTTTGTCGCAGAAGCTTGACAGTTCATTCAGTCTGCCGAAAAGGCTTATTGTTTCTTTCGGGATCACTGATGAGATATTTGCCGTTGCGGCATCAAGACAGAGAAGACTTACCCCGGCATATATGTACGGACTTATTCTTCCGCCTGCTGTCAGCTGGATAATGGGAACTTTTTTTGGTGCATGGGCAGGAGAAATTTTACCTGCTTCTATAGCAAGCGCTATGGGGATACTCCTTTATGGAATGTTCATTGCAATAATCATCCCACCGGCAAGAAAGGAGAAAAGTGTTCTGATCGTTGCCGCAATAGCTGCTGCAATGAGCTGTATTTTCAGATATGTTCTTCCGTCGGTGTCAGGAGGATTTGCAGTCATTATCAGTGCTGTCGCTGCGTCACTTGTGGGGGCATTGTTCTTTCCGGCCGCCCGGAAGGAGGAATCCTGATGTCAATAGTGATCTACATAACAGTTATGGCGGTTGTGACTTATCTTATCAGAATGATACCATTTACCTTTTTCACCAGGAAAATCAAGTCGGAATTCTTCAGAAGTTTTATCTATTATATTCCCTATGCAGTGCTTAGCGCCATGACCTTTCCAGCAATATTTTACAGCACCGGGGACACCATAACCTCTGCCGTCGGGACTGTGATTGCAATAGTTCTGGCATATTTTAATCTGCCCCTTATTGCAGTGGCTCTTGCAGCTTCCGTATCGGCTCTCATTACCGGCTATATTGTATGAATATTTTGAATAATTGAAAAATAAAGCTGCTGCACTCCGGTGCAGCAGCTTTATTTTTTCTTCTTTTTGGATTCCGGCAGCTCATCATAAATTGCTCTGAACAGTCCGGTAAGGTATTCTTTGCTGTCTGTTTCGGTTATATGCAGCAGTTTGTTTTTTGCTCCCTCATAGGGAAGCTCGTACTTTACTTCTGTTACATATTCCAGTGCGGATTTCACCGGTTTCACAAGCAGACGGTTGTCGCATATTTCACCAGCGATTTTACCCTTGTAATAAATTATAAATTCTCCCATCATGGCTCGGGTGGTTATATCCTCAAGCTCCGAGAGCTGATCCAGTATGTATTGCAGATATTCTTTACTCGACGCCATTTTTACCTCCAGTGTGCCTCAGGTGACAACTCATTCATAGCAGCAGAGTGCCACAATAGTTATATTATCCTGACTCCCTTTGTCCACTGCAAGCTTCACAAGCTTTTCAAGTCTTCTCGGCAGCTTTGCGGGAAGATCCAGAATATCCTCCATTTCCGAACAGGTCACATAGTCGGAAAGCCCGTCCGAGCAGATAAGTATGAGATCACCGTATTTCATAATATCATTTAGATCGTTGATATCCGGTTTTGGTTCAGAAGTAATATTGCCCATTACCGGAAAAATAATATTCTTGTGAACGTGGGTCTTCTTTTCGGCGGCAGTTATCGTACCTTCTTCATAAAGCAGCTGAACCAGTGACTGATCCCTTGAGATCTGCTTTATGTTTCCGCGGCGGTATCTGTACATTCTCGAATCGCCTACATTTATGGTATACAGATTGTCCTTCTCGTCAATTGCAATAGCGCAGAGAGTAGCCTGCATATTTTTTGTTTTATTGTCCTGAATGCCGAAATCATACATGTTGCGGTGAACATTCATGACTGCTTTCTTCAGATCAACATCCGAGCTGAATTTGATACAGCTTAAAAATTCAAGACATTTTCTCGACGCTATCTCTCCGAAATTCTCCCCCGATACACCGTCTGAAACAGCAGCTATAAACGGGGCTTTTATCATACGGTCGAGGTTTCCGTTTGTCATAACCTTTTCCGCAATCATATAGGCGTCCTCATTATGATCCATTATTCCCTTATCGGTTATTCCACAGCAATAGTACATTGTGACCTCTTTTTTTATGTTCTCAAATTATGTTGCCGGAGCTTTGCCCCTCTATTGAATTATACAATATTGCGTCTTAATATTCAATAACTATTTACCATAAAATACTTTACAACTTGGTGACAAATAATCCGCCTGTCTGACGCAAACAGGCGGATAAAGGATTATCTTGTATTTTTCTTTTTCTTTTTCTTGTTTGAGTACATAATCTGGTCAGCAGCAGAAATAAGCTTATCAAGCTCTTCTGAAGCTTCCGGGCTGGTTATGTGGTAACCGATACTTGCATGTATTTCATAGGGCTTTCCGGAGGTACGGTTAACTTCGTCAAGATATTCTGTGATCCTGCCGGCAAGTCTGTCTGCCTGAGCCTTGGTTATATCCGGGGCGAAGAGAATAAACTCATCACCGCCGAATCTCGCCGGGATCTGGTCATCATTTTCACCGACAGCTGCTTTCATGGCGTCAGCAATGGTATGAAGGGCAAAATCTCCCTCCTTGTGACCGAACTTATCGTTGATGTGTTTCAGGTCGTCCATGTCAATAAACATGACCATTGCTTTTTCGGAATTTTCAATGCATCGCTGATATATCGGAGATGCCATTTTGTTAAATCCGTTGCGGTTGTATATCTGGACAAGTGGGTCGATGACCGACAACTGGTCGAGTTTTGAAAGGATCCTGTCAAGACAGAGTATCTTTCTGATATTCTCAAGGGAATTGCTTATATTCATGACCCATGTGTGATAGAGCGCACTTTCCATGGGGAATTTGCAGTTGCATACAACACAGTACCCGAGACAGTGGTCACGAAAATGGATCGGCATAAAGAAGTAATTATTGCTTTTTAAGAATTCTTTGTTTATTTCCGGCAGCATTTCCGATGATTTGAATGGCGGATAGTCAACAAAGCGTCCGTTAATATACGAAATGACAGGTATTACTGTTTCCGTGTATCCGTTTACTGTAAAGCCGCCGCTTCCGATATTTTCGTCATCATTCCAGTTGGAGCACATGCAGAGGAAAAATTTTTCACATTTTATTTCCTTGACAAATTCTTTTATAGCAGCGACATTTTCCTCCGGAGTCTGACATTCCTCAAGCTCGCAGGACATTCTGTTTATAAGGGGAACGTAAATATTATACGCTTCAATAGTTCTGTAATTGGACTTTTTAAACTGGGAGATATCATCTACGATCTGGTTGGAGCAGCCGCAGCTTTCAGCAAAAATATATTCTGTGGAAAGCACATGGCTCTGCATGCTCCTGACGCCGTTTATATGGTCGTAGATGATCTTGCATGCAAGCGCACCCGACTGTTTCAGCGGACGGGTCACCGAGCTTATTTCAGGTGCATAATTCTGTGCTGCATATATGCTGTCAAACCCTGTAACCATTACGTCAGAGGGCACATTTTTTCCGTACTTTTCAAGTTCAATGACTGCAGAAAGCGCCATAGCGTCATTGGCACAGATTATAGCTTCCGGAAATTCAAGATCTGAGTTTAAGAAGCTGTGTATAGCCTCACGACCGTCCTCACCTCTGAAAAGTCCGTGATAAATTCTGTCTTCCTCTATGGGTATACCATTCCGGGTAAGTACGTCCTTATACGCTTTAAGTCTCAGAATGCTCTCAGGGTTGTCGTCCGGTCCGGAAATATAGTTTATTCGTCTGGCACCGTGATATTCCACAATATGTTCTACCATACCCTCCATAGCGGAAAAATTATCAATACCGATATGATAAAAGCCTTCAAGATTATTATCTATGCTTACAGCCGGTATTCCTGAGTTCCGTACCTTTTCGGCAATATGGCTGGTTATTGCAGGGGATGAGATCGTGTTGGTCAGGAGAATGACTCCATCGAACATACTGAAATTTACAAGCTCGTAAATGTTAAATTCTCCGACATCATATTTCTGGCTCTTTAATATTCCTCCGTATGCGATAAAATGACATATATTTATTTTATGCATAGAACCGAATTCCTGGATACCCTGCAAAATAGTGTTCTGATACTCCTCATCAATTCCCGAAACAATCACAGCGATGTTTACTGTCGTTTTGTTCATACTATACACCATTTCCTCAAAATAACATAAATTGGATTTTAGTGCAGAGATTCTCTGCTTAATGAATGGAATTATACTGATTCCGGAGTCCGGACAAAAGTCTGCCGGAGTTCAGCCGATGCTGCGCACAAGAAATTGTATCAAAACACCGGAATCAATAGTGTTTGCTGTGTACATTGACATTTACATTATACAATATTTTATGCTTTTTTTAAAGAGAAACATACAAATTCAAAATAATTTTGCTTAGTTTTTACAAAAAGCGGAAATAATATTTGTTGAAAAAGCAGATAAACTGCATGAATAATTTCAGACAGCATCCGTTTCCGGGGTGGCGGGAACACTGCCGGCGTTTTTCTGGTACTCTGCTATTGCGGCAGTCGGCTCGGTTCTGCGGCCGAGGGAGTACAGTCCGACCTTGCGGAGAATGATCTCAAGAGTGCTGACCGTACAGGCAAGCTGTGCGGAACTGAAAGGATGATAGCATTTTCTGAGAATATCCGCATATATTTCCGATACTGAGAGTTTTCTGACCGAATCATCATCCTCGTCCCCGAATATACATATTGCCCGCAGCGGCAGGGGAGAATTTTTTTCGAGAACATTTTTTCCGCACCATGGAGTACCATAAGCATAAACTGAGCCGCCGGATAATTTTATCAGCGGCCGTCCGCAGTCTGCTATTAACGTACGTTTTCCGAACATATTAAACTGGAGCTTTGAAAGGGGGATTTTATCCTTTTCAGACCTGTCTATAAAGAGATATACACCGCCGTATGCTATTGCTGCAACTCCATGAATAAGCAGACAGCCGTACCCCGAAAGAGCGTCGCAAAGCTTGTGGTATACCGCAAGACTTTCGAGATATTCGGCACTTAGGCTGTCGGCGATGATTTTGTCTGTCATGCTTATTTTGCCGGAGTCTTGCCGTTCGTGCTCTATATCGTCCATTGAGGTGGTTATAGAGATCGTATGCTTTTGCGGACCGTTATATTTGTAATCACAGCATTGTTCGTGAACAAAACTGTATATAGAGCGGATCTCTGCCGGAAAGCCGGCAAACTGATATATTCCTTTCATTTGCTCATCTCTCTCTTTATGCTGGCGTGGGGACTGCTGTAAACGGCACAGATATCTGCGGTTGTCTGTCAAAAAAGGCAGACATGGTCTTTTATGTCTGCCCTTAAAAATCTGGCGGAGATGGTGGGATTCGAACCCACGTGACGCTCATCACGCCAAAACGATTTCGAGTCGTTCTCGTTATGACCACTTCGATACATCTCCGTATTCACCGAGTATAATTATATCATATTATGAGAAAAAAATCAAGGGTTTTCAGAAAGTTTTCGGATAAACTGCAGCTGCCTACATTTTAAAAAACGGAGCTGTTTTTGATACAGCTCCATTTGCTTTATTGCCGATAAAAACTCTTTTCTTACGATAATTTTCACTTGATGCTATCAATTTTATATAAGGAAACGGGAGCATTACCTATATAAGCTGCCTGAGGTTCAAGCTTTTTTGCTTCATCATAGGCTGATTTTGCCTTTGAACGCTTTACCTTCTGTGCTTCCGGAGTAAGCTCAGCTTCGGCTTCCGTAGGGCAGTCGTCGTTGATTTTAACTGCATCTGTTCCTTTCGTACTGGAATTATTCGTATTCTTTGCGTTCGGGTCGTCGACAGCGAAATTCTCGTTGTCAGGAGCTTTTTCAGTTTTTGCTTCCTTTGCAAGCTCCATATCCTTTTGAGCCTTGTGCAGCTCCTGTTCGGTCGGAAGCTTGTTATAGCCGCCGATTTTTATAAATTTCAACTCGACCTTTTCAAGCTCAGAGAGACGCTTCATCTCCCCCTGAGCTACTCCAAGCTTTGTGGACTCCGGTATATTCGGGTTGCTCTTAACAGAGTTTATTGCAGAAAGGGAGGCGCTGACCCTGGAGGTTTTAAGCCTCTTTGCCTCTTCCTTTGTTTTACAGCGTTTTAATTCCCGTTCATAGCTTTTCTTTTCGTTTTCAAGGTTTTTCAGCTTCTGGTATAACGTTGGATTTTTACTTTGCAGATACCGCATTTCCTCCGGTGACAGATCTGCCCCGACAGCAACCTTGTTGTTGATTGCAGTAAGAGTCTGGTCACTGGGGCTTTCTTCCTGCTGCTTTTTATAGCTTGCTTTAAACTGTTCATTTTTCTGCTGAAGCTCGTTTTTTTTAGATTCCGGCTGAAGTCCCCCCGAATTCTTTTTTATGTTCCATTCTCCTTCAAGCTTCATATTTTTTATGAATACGGAGACCGAACCGATATTTTTTATATCCATACCAAACTCTCCTCTTTGTTATGATCTGCAATGTATTCTATATATCGACACCATTACAAAAAAATTAATAGATATCGACCGTGTTAATAAAAACTTCATAATTTGTTAATAAACTGTCTATTTTATTTTCAAATGGTAAGTGCTATAATTTAATTGTAGAACAAAAGAAAAAAAGAAAAAAACACATGAACAAAGAAAGGGGCTGGGAGAAATTCCGACTTTTTTCTTATATAAATGAAAATTAACCGCTTTATGCGGTTTTATTTTTTTCCTCTGAAACCAAACGTTATTTGTCCTCGTCTAATTTACAGAAAGCAAAGCTTTGATTTCAAAATAAGCAAAGGAGTGATAGCATGACCGATCTGATAACAAGAGCCAGGGACGGGGACGCTGAAGCTTTTATAACCCTGATCGAGGACAGAGAGTCGGATATGTATAAGATAGCTGTTTCGATACTGCATAACGATGCTGATGCTGCCGATGCCATTTCCGAAACGGTGCTGAAATGCTGGCGTGAAATAGGCAGGCTCCGGAAAACCAAATACTTTAAAACATGGCTTACACGTATTCTCATAAACAGCTGTAATGACATTGTCAGGAAGAACAAAAGAGTAATATACGTTGACAGCTATGAGAGTATTGAGCCTGCGGATGAATCGGAGATAAACAGCGAGGAAATAAGCGAATGTCTGGACAGGCTTTCTGAAAATTACCGCCTTATCATGCTTTTGTATTATGCACAGGGCTTTAAGGTTCGGGAAATAGCGCAGATGCTGAATTTAAACGAAAATACCGTCAAGACCAGGCTTTCGAGAGCAAGAAAGCAGTTCAGAGAAATATACACGGAGGAAATTGCTTTATGAATGAAAGAATGACACATATCATTGTAAATGAGAGAGTTGATATTCCCGACATCGTAAATGACAAATGCAACGAAGCATATGAGCAGATAAGAAGGGAAGCTAAACAAATGCCGCAGAAAAAGATCCGCCATAAGAAACGTGCGGCGTTGATAAGCATTGCAGCAGCGGCGGCTGTTATGTGCAGTATACCAGTTGCTGCGGCATTTTTCAGAAACGGCTTTGAATTTGTAAGCCATGAGGTATATACAAAAAATCCTGCCCAGAAAATGAACCTTGCGCAGTATGCGGATGATGTAAACAAAAGCTCGGAGCAGGCTGCGGCGGAGGTTACACTGCAGAGCATATACTGTGATGGAAATAATATTTCCGTTTCCCTTATGCTCATACCGGAGAATGAGGAACTGAAAGGGATGACTGGTATCAGTGCATGGTCGACTGCAAAGCTTAACGGAAATGTTATAAAAACGAATCCTTATGAGAGTTCCAATTCCTGCGGCATAGAATTTTACGGTGGTGATGACGGCGCATTTTATGCCACACTTGATTTTCAGAATATAAAAGTTGAAGAAGCTTCAGAGCTTGAACTTACCGTTTCAAGTCTCAGAGGAGCAAATGCAAAGCTCCAGACATGGGTGCCTGATGATCCGGGTAATTATTATGGCTCTGGTACTTACACTCCCGAAATGACGGATACTTTCAGCGATAAATTCAGTTTTGAGGCAACAGTAACTCCCGACACAAGCAACAACAGGCTTTATGAGGTAAATGATACACAGGGAGATATAACTCTTGAAAGCATTCTCGTAACTCCTTTTAGAACTGAGATCGCCATAAGCGGACTGGGAGAGGGGAAATCTCTCAGAGTGCTGGACAATGACGGCAATGAGCTTGAATATATGGATAATGCCGGCAGTGAGAATGTGTGGAATGTGACTTCGCCTCTCAAAACCGCAAAGCAGCTGAGGATCGAGGTGTTCTCTGTGCATGTGGACGAATTCCCGGCAGAGTATACCTTTACAGTTGACATTGAAAGGGGATTCGCCGAAAAATACACTGTCAAATATGACAACTCAGATGTTGTCTATGTTCCCCCTATGGAAGAGCTTGAAGAGCACTGGAAAGAGGCTGCCGACAGAGAGAATGCGGCGATTGTCAGGGCAGCAGCCGAAGCAGGTTCGCTTCCGCTGGGAACTCCTGTTGAGCGTTCGGAACCTGATTATGATTTGGTGACAGAATATAAAACAACTCAGAAGGTTATAGGCAGCGAGATCGACGATATAGAAAACTATGATATTGACGAGGAAGAGTGGGATTGGCTTGCAGATCTGGAAACCCCTATGACTCCGGAAAATACAAAAATGCTCCTTGTGACATATGAGGTCACCAATGAGACGGATAAATCAGGAGGTTTCTACTTTGAGGGATTTGATATATATTCTGAAGATTTTTCATTCCTGGCGAATGATCCGTATTACAGACCGGATAAGGATCACGGAGGAAAGAGCGGCAATATTTATGAATTCGGCGCAAACGAGACCAGAAACATTACATTTGGTTACCTGATATCGGAAGAATATGCAGATAAGGGGTTCTATGCCCTGGCACAGCCGGGGGATCAGACCGGCGGATATTCATCTGTTTCAACGGCAATAGAAAAGGGTAAACTTGTAATTCTTGAAACTGAATAATTTTTCTGGAGATGCCGAAAAGGCGTCTCCTTTTTCGTTGAAAATAACAATTGACAATTACTGCACAAAATGTTACGATTAAAATAAGAAAATCACGTAATTATGGAGGTAGGTAAATGAAATTCAGACATATAAAAAAGGCGGCAGTTTCCCTGCTTTCCGCCGGTGCAGTGCTTGTCAGTACTGCCGGAGCAGCAGTTCCCACCTCTGCCGCACCTGATGAATACCACGATGACTGGCTGCATGTAAACGAAAATGCGGAGATAGTTGACATGAACGGCAATCCTGTATGGCTTACCGGCTGCAACTGGTTCGGCTACAATGTAGGAAGTCAGGTCTTTGACGGCGTGTGGTCACAGAATATGCATGACATGCTCAATCAGATCGCTGACCATGGCTTTAACCTGCTTCGTGTACCTATGTCAACGGAAATAATCCTTCAGTGGAAAAACGGTGATCCCGATCCGGCACCGCCTAAGGTAAACGAGTATACCAATCCTGAGCTTACCATTGAGGGAGTGCAGGGCGGAACTGTAATGTACAGCTTTGATATATGGAACAAGGCTGTTGAGTGGTGCAGGGAAAACGGAATCAAGATCATGATGGATATCCACAGTGCAGAGACAGCCTCCGCAGGACATCAGGTTAACCTGTGGTATACCGATAAATTTTCCACAGAGGACTGGTTTGAGGCTCTTGAATGGTTCGCAGATTATTACAAGGATGACGATACTATCATTGCAATTGACCTTAAAAATGAACCTCATGGCACTGCTGATACTCCTGACATAATGGCAAAGTGGGACGATTCTACTGACCCTACAAACTGGAAATATGCTGCTGAACAGGCGGCTGCTCACGTTTTAAATGCAAATCCCAATCTGCTTATAATGGTGGAGGGTACTGAGGTCTATCCGAGGGAGGAGTATGACTGGACATATCCCAACATTGACTATTCAAGATATCCTTTCAGCTATTATTACCATACATGGTGGGGCGGAAATTTCCGGGGTGCAAAGGAATATCCTATAGATCTGGGCGAATATCAGGATCAGCTTGTGTATTCCCCTCACGACTACGGTCCGCTGGTATTTATGCAGGACTGGTTCTATGACGGATTTAATCAGGAAACTCTTATTGAGGACTGCTGGTATGACAACTGGTTCTTTATTCAGGATACCGGAATGGCTCCGCTGCTTATGGGCGAGTGGGGTGGATTCCTTGATGAAGAGCATGACACTGACGGCAAGAACAGGACATGGATGACCGCTCTCCGTGATTTTATGATAGAAAACAGAATACATCATACCTTCTGGTGCTTCAATGAAAATTCCGGTGATACCGGCGGACTTGTCTATGACAATTTCGGTTCCTGGGACGAGGAAAAGTATGAATTTGTAAAACCTGCTCTCTGGCAGGATGACAGCGGTGAGTTTATAAGCCTTGACCATACGATTCCTCTTGGACAGAATGGTATTACCGTTGCCGATTACTATGGCGGAATCGGTACAGGAAATACTGAGACAGTTCCTTCAAAATTGACGGGGGATGTTAACAGTGATGAAAAGATAAATGTGCTGGATTCCACTGCCCTCAGGAGAAATCTTCTTTCAGATACTGCGGACATTAACAGGGAAAACGCTGATATGAACGGAGATGAAAATATTACAGTTGATGATCTTATAATGCTGAATAAATTCCTGCTTGGAATAAAATAAAGACATCCGCACCGAAAAAACGGTGCGGATGTTGTCTTTTTACTGGGTTATTTGACAGCGTCAAAGCCTTTCTGGAGATCGGCGATAATATCATCGATATGTTCAGTACCAATTGAAAGCCTGATAGTATTTGGCTTAATGCCTTGTTCAAGAAGTTCTTCTTCTGTAAGCTGGCTGTGGGTTGTAGTCGCAGGATGGATAACAAGCGACTTTACATCCGCAACATTTGCAAGGAGCGAGAATATTTCAAGGCTGTCGATAAATTTATGAGCCTCTTTTACGCCGCCCTTGATCTCAAATGTAAATATTGAAGCACCGCCGTTGGGGAAGTACTTGCTGTAAAGCTCATGATCAGGATGATCAGGCAGTGAAGGATGGTTGACCTTTTCAACAAGAGGATGATCTGACAGGAACTCAACGACCTTCTTAGTATTCTCAGCATGACGTTCAAGTCTCAGTGAGAGTGTTTCCGTTCCCTGAAGCAGTAAAAATGCTGCAAAAGGAGAAATTGTCGCACCGGTATCACGAAGGAGTATAGCACGGATATATGTTACAAAAGCCGCAGGTCCTGCCACCTTTGCAAAGGAAACGCCATGATAGCTCGGGTTTGGGGCGGAGATAGCCGGATACTTATCCGAAGCTGTCCAGTCAAATTTTCCGGAGTCAACTATCACACCGCCGAGGGTCGTACCATGACCGCCGATAAACTTGGTTGCAGAGTGTACTACAATATCTGCACCATGTTCGATGGGGCGGATAAGGTAAGGCGTACCGAAGGTGTTGTCCACTACAAGAGGTAATCCATGCTTGTGGGCAAGCTCTGCCAGTGCGTCAATATCCGGAATATCCGAATTCGGGTTTCCGAGAGTTTCAATATAGATAGCTCTTGTATTTTCCTTTATTGCTGCTTCAACTTCGGCTAAATTGTGAATATCCACAAAGGAAGTTGTAATGCCGAAATTTGTAAGGGTATGAGCAAGAAGATTATAGCTGCCGCCGTAAATGGTCTTCTGTGCAACAATATGACCGCCATTCTGTGCAAGAGCCTGTATAGTATAGGTTATTGCAGCAGCTCCGGAAGCTACGGCAAGAGCAGCTGTTCCGCCCTCAAGGGCTGCAATACGCTTTTCAAATACATCCTGGGTGGAATTTGTAAGTCTTCCGTATATATTGCCTGCGTCACTGAGACCGAAACGTGCTGCAGCATGGTCGCAGTCACGGAAAACGTATGAAGTTGTAGCATAGATCGGCACGGCACGGGAATCGGTTGCCGGGTCGGGATTTTCCTGTCCAACGTGAAGCTGGAGTGTTTCAAATTTATATTCTGACATAATTACCATTTCCTTTCGTTACTGTGTTTTGGATTTTACTTATCTTAGCTGACTGCAAAACACATTCGTCCGAAACGAAAATTATTTCTCAGAAGCTGTTCAAAATGGAATATCATTGAACATACACCTGCCTGTTTCAAAAATACATACCGTTTGGTTAATGCTATTATATCACATATATCCGACTTTGTCAATAGGCAAAATAGAATTTCAGCTCCGGTTTCTATATTTCAGATAGAACCTGTCCGGTGGGAGAAATCCTCTGTGTCCGCAGCATTTGCCGCTGTAATAAAGCTCTCTGAGTACGGCGGAACGTCTGAGAAGGCTTAATGTTCTCCTCCGCAGCTGTCCGGCACTTTCTGGGGAAATGCCGAGACAGTCGGCGATCTGCGTATCACCTTTGTCATTATAATAGTATAGGATAATGACAAGTCTTTGCCTGAAATTAAGCTTATCAAGCTCGGACATTATTATTTCACGGTCTGTTCTATTGTCCGACATTTCGGTGATATTCACGGACCTGTCCTCCAGAGTGTCTCCGAGACAGATGCTTTCATCCCTGGCAGAAGGCTTTTCAAGGCTTACAGCACTGTTAAGGGGATCATTGCCTTTTTTGCTCAGCCGATGCCCCAGAAGATCTGAAATAACTTTCCTGAACGGGTATTCCAGATATGAAACGAATTTCAGTTCCGATTCCGGTTTGTACGCTTTCAGTGCTTCAAGGAAGGCAAAATAACATTCCTGTTTTATGTCCCATGCCTCCACGCCCACTGCGGAAAAGTCATTGCGTTTTATGCGGTAGATCCTGTCTGATTTCATATACATAAGGGGACGTACTCTTTCCCATAAAACAGGTATAAGCTCATTTTTACTGCCGTTTTTTATACATTCTGCAATAAGCTCGTTTGTCATGTTATTCCTCCCTTTGAATTATTGCTCCGAGGCGGATACTCTCCCGAGCATCCGCCTGTCAGACTTATCCTATAACCGATCAGGTTCCGGATGGAGCGGAAACAGCCTGATAATAAACTGCCTTAGCCTTATTATCAAGAACAAATGCATCATAATTAATTCTGCCCTCAACGAGAGAACCGCTGATTCCCGGCGGATCTTCATGGATCTTATAGTCCTCAAGCTTTGCCGGTGCCACAGTAGCACAAGGATGACAAAGCATAAATCCGAAGCCCTCGGGAAGTCTGTTTGACGGCACCTTTACAACTGCTGCACCGTCCAGCATGGAGATAACGCCCTTCTTTCTCATTTCAGCTCCGATACTTGTATCCATAACGATATCCGGACACTTTTTCATAAGAGTATAAGTCGCAGGGGTTACAATGAGAACTCTGTCCGTTTCCGGGGCGTCCGAATCGTCAAGAGCCTGTGAGGCAGCGAGGATAGATTCGTATACATTGTCAGGTGTAAGAGTTACAGCATCAGGGGTATGACCGGCATTCCTGCACATTACATCGTAAACATATGAGTCGATCTCAGGGATAACCACCTCTCTTATCTGTCTTTCCAGAGCAGCTGCTGCCTGAAGCTGCTGGACTGTTTCGTCTGTGTCAAGCTTGTCAACGGCAAATGTAAAGGAACGATCCTTTGTTATGGTAAGGTCTTCAGTGGTTGCGTCAAGCCCCTGTACTTCACCGTATCTTGATGAAGCTGATGTACTGCCGCTTCTGTCATAGTCGGTCATGGAGGCGGTAGTTATCTTGTAAACCTTTACGGTCTTTGCACCGCTCCAGTCAAAATCGTTATTTGTTACCATTGATTTCTTGCTGTCCTGTGAAAACTTTTCATCTACAAAGGGCAGGAATTTTGATGCTAAATTGATTGACATAAGTTATTTCTCCTTTCAAATAAGACCAAATGCTTTGCGAAGCTCACTGAAATTCTTCTCTTCATCAGCAGTTCCGGGGAGCCTCTGTTCGTCCATTACCTTAAGCTTGTCATTGTTCTTTCTTGTGCCGATAAGCTTTGCAAGCAGTTCCACCGCATCCCTTACGCCGGTTTCATCCTCAAGCTTTAAGATGTCTGCAAGCTCGGCAGGAAGACCTTTTTCAGCAAGGAGCTGCTTCGCCATAAATTTCAGCTCACGGGCTGTAAGGTCGTTTTCCCTCTTTTCCAGGTCGTCAGTACCCTTTGCTCTGTCTCTGGAAAGGCGTTCGCTGATGATCCGGTTAAGCTCGGACTGAGTAAAGAGCTTTTCTGTACCCTGTTCAGGGTTACCTGTTGTAATTTCGTTCATTTTATAACTCCGTTTCTGCCGCTTTTGTGATGTTTTCGGACAGGGGAGAATGACCTGCAAGCGGCTTTTAAGTCATCCGGTGTTTTTTGCAAACCTGTCCGGGCAATACTGCACTTGTGCATTATCCGTGTTTTACGTCCCGTCGGACTTTTTTAAATGCAAAAGAGCATGGGAAACACTTTCAATTAAAGTAAAAGCGTTTCCCATGCTCTTTAAACTAACTGAGCTAACTGTTTTATTTCATTTTGCCTGTTATCAGAGGTGACAACTGCAAATAAAAGCAAATAGATTTCCGGCAGAATTTTCTTGCCTCATCTATAAAACAGCGGTACTTGTTTTATATATGAACGTATGTTCGTTTAAAAAATCAATTTTTTTCCGGCTTTCCGATGGTCATGTACAAATGCCGGAAGGGTGAATCCTGTTCAGGCTTTCTTACCTTGACCTGCTGGTGACTCCCGAAGAAGCGGCGCAGTGCATTTTCGATCCTGGCAGCGTTTGACGCTTCACTGTCGGTGTATGAAATCTTTATTTTCATTTTTGTAACCTCCTTTGTTTTTCCGGTTGGTTTCCTTTCATGATTATATTATAGCACATAATTTTGAAAATGGAAGTACTTTTGAGAATGTTTGCACTGTTTTGCACTGTACTTTTTTTCTCATAAACTTTACTTTCTTTACTTGTGCAATTTTTTCTTCCGCTTACAGCGGCTAAAATAGATTTTGCTGCTTTTTCCTGATAGTTATACTAAACTATACCAATTTTCTTTTTCTCTTCATT
>JBJEQU010000039.1:0-6137 GCA_051881935.1 Porcipelethomonas sp.
TCAGGAGTCCTGAAACCCCAGCGACAGCCGATAGTCTTTATTCCGGCGTTTTTGCCGGTTTTTATATCAATACATGTATCGCCTATCATAAAGCTGTCCTCCGGCTTTACGTTAAGCTTATCTATAATATTTGTCACAATAGAAGGGTCAGGCTTTACCGGTCTGCCCTCCTCCTTACCGCATACCATAGCAAAAAGATCATCGCCGAAATAATGGCTGATAACATCATCGACAAAGAAATCCGTCTTGTTGGACGCAACCGCAAGGAGAACTCCGTTTTCTTTAAGCTTTTCAAGCGTTTCTATTATTCCGTCATAAACATAGGTCTTGACTGTGTAATGGGTCCCGTAATAGCTGTTGTAAAGAGAAAGTGCCTTTTCAAACTGCTCCTGTCTGTCCTCAGGCAGAATACGCCCGATAAGTTCTTTTACCCCGTCTCCCACAAAATAATTATATTTTGACAGCTCATGCTCCGGAAAACCAAGCTCACGAAGAGCATAATTGGACGCCTCGGCAATGTCAGCCAGAGAGTCCGTAAGCGTACCGTCAAGGTCAAATATTGCTAATTTCATTCTGATCACTCCATATCTGTTTCTGCATATTTATTTTCATAGATATTATACCACACAGATACCCTTTTTGCAAATGAAACGGCAAAACATTCCCTACAGACTTTTTTGAACCTGCGGCTATTTTCTGTTTAAAAATGCGAACATGTCCGCATAAAACCTGTGAAACCACCTGACAATATCAGCCTTTTCTATCGGCAATATTCAGTCACAGATCTTATGCGGACATGTTCTGGAACAAAAAACAAAACGAACAGAGATTTACTCTAAACTTGTAAGCAAATTTAATCAGGCAGTCAGACTGCTTTCAGCTGCACTGCCGCCCAGCCGTCGCCCTCAGCGGTCTTTACGACCTCAAAGCCTGCGCCGACAACAGCATTTACTACCTCATCCTTGCGTTCAACTATGATTCCGGAGATTATAAGCGTACCTCCGTCTTTTATCTTGCTGCGGAAAATATCCTTCATGGCAATAAGCACATCAGCTACGATATTAGCTGTAATAACGTCATATCCCTCTCCGAGCCTGTCCCGGAGTCTTTCATCAGATATTACATCGCCGCAGTATGCAGTGTATTTAGTAAATGGGATGTTATTTTTCTCAGCATTCTCAGCAGCAGTTTCCACAGCATTCTGCTCAATATCCACCGCCACTGCACTTTCTGCCCCCAGAAGCATTGCTCCGATGGACAGGATACCGCTTCCGCAGCCCATATCCAGCACTCTGTCTCCCTTATTCAGAGACTGCTCAAGCAGTTCAAGACAGAGCTTTGTAGTGTTATGCTGACCGGTACCGAAGCTTGAAGCCGGGTCTATTTCAAGGATAATTCGACCGTCATCCTCATTATATTCTTCCCATGACGGCTTGACAAGCAGCCTGTTTCCGACTTTAAGAGGCTTGAAATACTGTTTCCAGTTGTTAGCCCAGTCCTCTTCACGGACATCTGCGGTTTCCAACTCCAGTCTTCCGAAAATGTTTTCACTGTCATTTTCTTTCATCTTTTTAAGCAGAGAACGCAGGGAAATAAGCATCTCCGCACCCTGGGAATTTCCGGGGATATAAACAGTAACACAGGTCTCACAGCTGCTCAGATTCATAAGATCATCATCAATGTAATCCCACTTGCCGTCCTTGTTTTCAAGAAATTCCTTAAAATCCTCGGCATCTTTTACGGCAAAACCCTTTATTCCGATATCCATAAGAGAGGCGCACAGTATATCAACGCCCTCGGTCGCCGTATATATATTTACTTCTTTCCAGTCCATTTTAACTTATTCCTTTGTTTATGATTTTCAGCAGATAAACAGAATCACGTTCATCTATCACATTATCTCCGTTTACGTCAAGAGTATAACGCTCATCCACACCTATCTGGACAGGTTTTGCAATGTAGTCATTGAGCTTTATAAGATCATCCGTTGTAAATTTTCCGTCTCTGTTGATGTCCCCTCTGACAAGAGGTTTTGAAGACGTAGTCACTGCCGCTGATGTTGTGGCAGCAACAGTCGATTTTGCAGTCGTCTTTGTGGTAACAGCAGCTGTTGTGGTGGCATTTGTGGTGACAGCCGTATCACCGGAATATGTGAGATATTCCATGCACACCCAGCCTGTGCTTGAACCATAGGATGCTCTGCCCCAGTTTGCTGTTACAAGATCGATGGTTACAGCAGCATTATATGGCATCAGGCATTCAGCAGTGCTCTGAGTTCCTATGCTTCTTCTCAGGTACACACCGCTCTGGACATTGACCTTGTAATTTCCCAGCTTATATGTATATGAGCCTTCTGTATATGTCGTATATTCAAGGAAGATCCAGCCGGACTTTCCGTCGTACTCAACCTCGCCCCACTCATTATTGTAAACTCTCGTAACAACAACAGTTTCACCCTTGGGTATTGTCGTGAGAATGCCTGAGGAAGTGCTGTATGATGACCTCAGATTAAGCGCATCAGTGGTCTTGTAATGACCTGTAAGATATGTAACGGATGATGCAGATGTATCAACCTTTGCAGGAGCATTTTTCCCCTTGTAAAGTCTTACCTGAAGCATACCGTCAGTATCGTAAACATCAAAGAGCTTCTTTGTCTTGTTCTGGGCAGGGTCTATCATGTAAACTTCCCCGTCCTGTATGGTATCAATTGCGATCCAGTGACCGTCATATTTTACCGATAAAACTATGTAATAACCCTGATTTATGTATCCGGCAAGCTGGCTGGTTATTGCCGCCTTTGTCCTGGTCGTAATATCAGCCTTTTTCTGGAAAGTAAAGTCCGGAACAAGTCCGCTTACCGCCCCCCAGTAAAGGTCACCGTAGCTGCCAAAGCCGCCATTTTTGCTCAGATAGTCACAGAGCACTCCGGGATTAAAGCTGCTTTCACTTGCCGAACCGGAATGCACACACAAAATTGCAACAGAAGTTACCGCACAGCCGATCTGTGCCATAGTGTCCCCGCTGCTTCCAAGGATCTTGCTTCCCCATCTGGGATCACTCTGGATCCAGTTTTTATATTCTCCTGCCGCCGATACCCCGAGGGACATTGTTAAAATAAGAATCACTGAAACTATCACTGCCGAAACTTTTCTGACCGCCTTGACCATATCAACCCATCCTTTTAATCAGTTTGTAAACTTATATTAATCATTTTCTTATTTATTAACCAAAATGTAACTTTTTGTGATTACTTGTTAATTATATCACAGCTTATGTAATTTTTCAACCCATAAAATAGATTATTTTCCGACACTTTTCTTGTGTATTTTATACAAACCGGTTACAAAGATAAAGCTGTTTCAGCGAAATATACGCTGAAACAGCTTTTGATGGTTTTTTTATTTAGCTTTTGAGCGCTTTACAAAATAAATTACAAGCTCAATAATTATTGCAGCGCCGGTAAGTCCTGCAAACAGCGGAACAAGTCCCCAGTTGATACTTTTTCCGTCATTACTGCTGCTGTCCCTGTCGCCGGAATCGTTATAGCCGCTCTGCTCATTTTTGCCGGCAGCCGGGTTTACTCCGTCATTGCCCATTGTCTTGTTTGCGCGCATATCGCTGCTTCCTGTAGTCACCACAACTCCGCCGTTCTTATCCGCAAGATATGCCGATACCCATGAAAGAGGTGCATTCCAGTTAATGGTACATTCGTTTACTGACCATGCCTCAATGTTATCCATGTAGCATTTTGCCGGAGCTATCTCTCCCGGTTTCCAGCCTGAACCCAGTACCCACGGATCCTGCATGCCGGAATTAGGTCCCCCGACAAGTACTCCGTTAGGAGCCTTCGGGAATGTCTGATCTGCCTGATACGACCACCATCTGTGGTGGGGGTTTTCAACTGCGTGAGTGCCGTAGCCTGTTACATAGGAATAGTCCATAGGGTTTCGACCCAGAATATAGTCCATACCGCTTACAACACCCTGCAAATATGCGTCATCTCCGGTAAGCTCATAAGCATATGCCATGATCATATTATTGTTCATTACAAATGAGTTTGAACCCCAGACATATCCTTTGCCGCTGTCTGTATAGTTTATGGTACTCTGTTCATAGGGCTGTCCGTAGCCCTGTTCATCTGTAAGCTGCTGGTAGTGATCTGCTGCCTGCCTGATACCGTCAGTAAGCTGCTGGGCTGCCGAAGCGTCAAGCTTATCTGTGTTAAGCGCAAGGGACATATCGCCAAGTGCCGCAACATGCGCCCAGTTAAAGCAGCCTGCACTGTCAACATCCTCCCCGCCGGAGAGCTTTGTATCGACCTTCATGAAATGTTCGGAGGACTGCATATCCTGCCAGTAAGTACTGTCCCCTGTTGCAAGGTAAAGCTCACATGCTGCCCAGTAAAATTCATCGGAAGCATTGTCATCACCGTAGGGACCTCCCCCTACAGACTCATCAACAGGGGCATACATGTCCGGATGAGCTTTTGCTGCCTCATATGCCGCCTGGGCGTTGGTAAGGCACTGTTTTGCAAACTGTGTGTCAATGCCGTCCCACAGACGGTATGCCTGAGCCGCACAGGCCACCATATTAAGGGTAGCTGCAGTCGTCGGTGGCTTTATGATACGTTCCTCCATATCATCAGCAGGAGCAAGGGCAAGAGCTGTCCACTTTTTGTCGTGGACTTTATGGTATACCATGTTTGCACATTCCCCGTCCTTTACCATCATCTTGAACATCCATTCCATTTCATATCTTGCTTCATCAAGAAGATCAGGATATCCGTTTGAGTTTTCGGGAATGCTCATTGTTCCGTCGGCATATACATCGGCATAGCCGTTTTTAACTGCCATCTCATACTGATTCTGCATAGTCCAGAGAGAAATACCGCCGTTTACCACATATTTGCCGTGGTCGCCGGCATCATACCAGCCCCCGGTGACGTCCTGTGTACCGCTGCTTGCAGAATATCCCCACGTCTGTTCAATAGTGGCAATATCCGAGGGATGGCCGGCATCTCTTGCAAGGGACATGCTGTCGCCGGAGATAATATACTGGCTGTCAATGGAAATGCCGCTTCTGTTCTGATAGAAATAGTTAAGGGAGTCATAGAGCATGTATGAGTACATCTCACCGCCGCCTATCGTAAAATCACGGCTTATTGCTCCGTCTGCCGCTTCGAGATGATATGTTCCCGGAGTGTCAAATTCTGAAAAGTCCAGAATGTGTACCTCGTCCCCGGAATCCTCATCATAACCCTTCGGCTCGGACTTTCCGGAAAATACCACCTGTCCCCCGGAGTCCTTCAGGTCAAAGTCAACAGATGAAGAATCTGTGGAAAGGAGGGTCGCTTTCTTATTCATGCCTGAAAAATAGCCAAGCTGATTTGTAAGAATATCCGAACGCACCCATTCCTGTGACGGCTGGTAGTCGTTCTCATCACTTGTAGTGCATTCAAGGGACATGTTGTCAAAGGTAAATACAGTTCCCTCCGGAACGCTGTCGCCCCCTATGTGGAACGCCCATTCCACCTCGGCAGTTCTGTTCGCCGTAAATGTTCCGGTAACCGTTTCGGTCTGATTTGCAGTAAGAGGCTTTACGTCCCATGAAGAATCGTACTGCGACGGGTCGGATTCACCGTGCCAGTCCTCAGCGAAAGGCTCTGCCATATCGCCGATTTTTGTATAGTAGGTGCAGTCATTGCTTGCGGTGATCTCAAAGGAAACGTTGTAGGTGCTGCCGCTTGTAATAGTAAGACCCCTGTGACGGAACTGACAGTCCCATCTGTCCTCGCCGCCTCTTGAGGCTCCGCCCGGATTGACAATAGTTATCTTGTATACGCCGTCAGAAATGTCAAATTCCATTTCTCCCGGTGCCGATTCGCAGACATGCCACGGAAGTCCGACCCCTTCCTCAAAGTCCGTCTGTCCCAGAAGCTGACCTGCCGAGACAATACTTTCCGGCATTACCGCTGCATTAAACGCCATAACTGCCGCTGTACTCAGCAGTGCGGCAGCTTTTCCAAGTTTGTTTTTCATTGTTTTCCTCCTGTATTAGTCTGACACGCCCAGAGCGTTAAGATAAAAATCATTTACTTCGCTTATAAACTGTTCTGAAAGCTCGCTGAGCTTTTCTCT
>JBJEQU010000040.1:0-26256 GCA_051881935.1 Porcipelethomonas sp.
GGCATACTGGCGTACCCCAAGGGCACTTCCTCCGGGCGTATGTCAAGAAATTTTTGTGTAATATGACGGAAAATATGCAAGCAGATGTGCGGCAAAGGCGGCAACTGTTAATTATGCGGTGTTGCCTTAAAGCCCTTGCAGATACGCAAATCAGAGATTTGCTCCCTGCATATCGGGCTGTTATATCAAAAATCTTCGAATTTATGACATAATGTATCTGGCAATTATTGTCTGAAAATGCCGAAATCTGTCATTATCAAAAAATTATCATCCGGAGAAAAAAATGAAAAGATTATACGCTTTATACATATTTCTTACAGTAGTGATACTTCTGCTGATCACTTCCGCCTTTTTTCTGCTTAGAAGCTACTCAGACAATGCCGTACAGGCTTCAGTCAGCGTGTCCTCCGAATCCGTCCCCACGGAAAGCACGGCGGAAACTGATGCTGCAGCAGACACTGAATCTGAAAGCAGTACCGCTGAAACCGTTTCTGAAACTGAGCCTCCAACTGAAAACGGCAATACTAATATTGTCCTGAACTTTATGGGAGACTGCACTCTCGGCACCTACTGCGGTGAATTTACCGAAAAGCGTTTCAATGAAACTGCCGAAAGAGTCGAACCTGAATATTTCTTTGCCGGAGTGCAGGATATCCTGGATCAGGGTACGTTTAATATAACAAACTGCGAAGGAGTTTTCACGGACAATCCCCTTGTAGAGTGCTATAAGGACTACTCCCCTGCCTTCTGGTTCAAGTCACCGGCAAAAAATGCACGTATTTTCGCCCGCTGCGGAATAGATGTGGTGGGAATCGCAAATAACCATATCTACGACTACGGCGAGGAAGGAAGACGTGATACTATAAGAGCCCTCGTTGAGAATGGCGTTGAATGGAGCGACTCCACAAAGCCTGTTATTCTCGAAAAGGACGGCATAAAGATCGTGCTCTTCTGCGTTGCCATGTGGGATGAAAACATGCCGGACAGCCTTTGCGAAAATATTGAGGAATATTCCTCCACAACGGATCTGCAGATCGTATTCTATCACGGCGGTACAGAAGCTGTCCACCAGCCGGACGAATACAAAAGTGTATACGCCCGTCAGTTTATAGACGCCGGTGCCGATCTTGTTGTCGGCTCCCATCCCCATGTTCTCCAGCCAATTGAGGAATATAACGGAGTCAAGATCGTACACTCTATCGGAAACTTTGTATTCGGCGGCAATATATCTCCTGAAAACCGCACTATAGTCTATACCCATACATTCAGTTTTAAGGACGGAAAGCTCACTGACAGCAGTGAAACCATCTGGCCATGCTACATCTATACCGGAGATATGAACGAGTATCAGCCGGTCCTTATTGATGACGAATATGACAAACAAGCGGTTCTTGATTTTATGTACGGCAAAACGGATTCGCCTTTCGGATACTGATAATGATCTTTCAGCAGCCGTCCCGGTGGGACGGCTGCTTCAGTTTTTATTGTGGACATCCCCTAATTTTAAATAACCGTTGAAAAATACTCAAAAATATATTATAATAATAAAAAATGAAAAAGAGAGGAGAGATTATTTTTGGAAGGACTTTCTGAATTTTTGAGCGAGTTTTTCGGCGAGCTTTCTGCATTCAAGGAAATTATTGCCGCTGCTGCCATTATTCTGGTTGATGTGTGTGCACTCTTTATCCTCTGTTTCTGCACAAAGGAAAAGAAGACTGTACAGAAGCAGTGGGCGGCAGCTGCAAGACATGTAGTACTGACAGACGCAGAGGGTGCATTCCGTTTTGCCCCCAGCTCGCAGGAGATCCTGATGGGACGGCATATTTCTGCCGACCTGAGATTTACAGATCTTTCAGTTTCGAGGTATCACGCAATATTAAGCCTTGAGGACGGAATCTGGACTATAACTGACCTCGACTCAACTACCGGAACATTTGTAAACGGTGAGAGGATCAAGGAAAGCCGCCGGCTCCGTCCTAATGACGAAATAAAGATCGGCAAAAAAATACTATATCTGAGAAAGGAGCGGATGTAAATGCTCAGAAACGGTTTATCCTATATCGGTATTATGTTCCTGTCGCTTTTGTCACACATTGCTCTCCTTACTGTGGTTTTTGTAAAGGGAAATTATGACAGCATCTCAGCTCCGATGCTTTTATCGGCAGCTGTACTTGCACTGGACATTGTATACTTTATTGTTCTTCAGTTTATCAAACAGAATACATACACCTTCGATATACTGCTTGTGACAGTTATTAACATAAGCGTTATTTTCCAGTCCTGTTTCGGAAAGGTGGGGTTTGCTGCAAAGCATTATATTTTTGCCATCGCAGCCCTTGTACTCTGTCAGGTAAGCTTCAAGCTGGTTCAGGACTACAGAATTATTGAAAAGCGCAAATATATCTTTTACGGCATAATCGGTGTTCTCATTCTGTCTATACTGCTCCTTACCGGAAGCAGAAGTATGTGGATCGACCTTGGATTTATAACAATTCAGCCATCGGAATTTATCAAGCCATTCTTCGTACTGGTTTTTGCTACTTCGCTGAATTCCCTGCGCCATCAGCATAAAATACTTGGAATAAAAATCGTCTATGACAACTGGTATCTCTTCGGACTGACAGTCATTATCGTTCTGCTCCAGTGGTGGTGCCGTGACCTGGGAAGTCTGCCAACATTTGCCGCTGTTGCCGGCTGCGGACTTATTATGCGTATCTGTTACCCCAAAGCCAAACTCTCCAAAAAGCTCATCATCGGCATCTGCGCAGCTGCGGCAGTCATAATAGTTGTTGCTATCAAGATAGCACCGGGATATGTCCAGCAGCGTCTTAATGTGGATATTTGGGCAGACCCCAACGGAGACGGCTGGCAGCAGTGCAAAGCTCTTATTGCCATTGCTGAGGGCGGCTGGTTCGGCAAGGGTCCCGGCTTCGGAACTCTCTATAAAGTACCTGCTGCCGATACAGACATAGTATTCTCCTCTATCAGTGAGGAATGGGGAATGCTTGCTTCTCTCCTTGCAGTATTTATGATACTGCTCCTTATAATTACTGCTGTCATCAACACTCCCCGTTCCTATTTTCACACTACCCTTTCAGTAGGGGCAGCTGCTGTCTTTATCGCACAGATGGCACTGAATGTATTCGGTTCCTGCAACCTTATTCCGTTTACCGGCGTTACACTTCCCTTTATATCCCAGGGAGGAAGCTCCATGCTCTCATGCGGACTGCTGGCAGGATTCCTCAAAGCCGGGCAGGCTATGGTTTACTACGTGCCGCCGAAACCTGCTCAGAGACCAGTTAATAAGCAAAGGAGGCAGAATGCATGAAAAGTCTGAAACGAGGAAGCAGACTCATTACTCTCATGATATTTGTATTCCTTACAGGCATGGGGATACTTATATGGAAGATCATGACAGAGGCTTCCTTTTATATCAGCCACTCTTCCGAAGCAAATCTCGGTTATGTATACGACTGCAGCGGTGAAATTCTCTTTGACGACAATGCAAAGCCAGGAGATTACCCTGACGGACATTTTAAGGATGTGGGTAATCTCATCGGGGACACCAGCGGTCAGATGACAAATACCCTTGTCAACAAAAACCTTGAAAAGCTCAGCAATTACAGCTTCACTGCCGGTGTTTCCGAAGAGGGCGGCAAGGCGGCTATCTATTCCACCATCAACCATGCCGCAAATGAACAGGTTTACTCAGCATTCGGTGACAAGGACGGCTGTGCCATTGCGTATAACTATAAAACCGGTGAAATACTTGTATGTGTAAGCCGTCCCAATGTGGATCCTGTTCTGGGTTATGCAGATGTGGAAAGCCTGCCTGAGGGAAGTCTGCTCTGCAAAGCATTCAGCAAGACAGTCCCCGGCTCTACCCAGAAGGTTGCGACCCTCATCGCAGCAGATGAAACGATGGGTATGGACACACTTATGCAGAAATCATATACCTGTCAGGGTGTTTACAATAACAATACCGGCATCGACATAATATGCCATAACTCATACGGTCACGGCACACAGAATATCCGTCAGGCTTTTGCAAACAGCTGCAATCCGTTCTTCGCCCAGCTTGTAGAGGATCCGGACTGGTCAATCTCGGACATTGAGAAATGCTACAAAAGACTTGGCATATCCGTAAACGGCTCTGAAAAAACAACTATCTCCATAAGCGGAATCGTCTGCGAAACAGCCTCAACAGACCTGACTAATAAAAATGAGTTTGATACCCAGTGGGGCTGTATAGGTCAGGGTACGACTATGGTAAGTCCCTGCCAGATGATGATGTGGGAAAGTGCTATCGCCAATGGAACCGGTAGAGCAACCATCCCCTATCTTATCGACCATGTTACAAACGTAAACGGAAGAATTACTGAATATGCTGAAACGACCTATACTGAACAGCTCTTCACCCAGCAGACAGCAAGCGATGTCCGTGATATAATGCTTGAAAACGGAAGCAATAATTACGGCGGCATCGGTTATCCGGTGGGCATAAAAAGCGGTACGGCACAGGTCAAAAACGGCGATGAGGAAAACTCACTGCTGACCGGCTTTGTTGATGATGAAAGTTTCCCTATAGCCTTTGCAATTTTAATTGAAAACAGACAGTCATATGAGGTTTCCACCGACTATATTGCTTCGGTGATCCTGAACAGCCTCAGCTGATGTAATATAAATGCAGTTTAAAGGACTTCTGCGCCGCATTCATGGTGCAGAAGTCCGATTTTTATTTAAGGCAACACCGCACAAAGAACGCCTGACGGCTTTGCACGTCGTCTGCTTGCATATTTTTCGTCATCTTGCACAGATTTCGTTTGACATACGCTAGTATGCCTGCACTCAATTTGTACAATCTGACAAAAAATCTGACTTCGCATCTGCCGCACAATCTCTGTGCGGTATTGCCTTAATAATTCAGTGATAAACATGATACGTTTTCTAAGCAAAAGCATTTTATTGACAAAACAACAAATTTATATTACAATGATATATGGTAAATTTCAAAAAAAGACAGGAAGTGATGTGTTTTGACGGAATTGGAAGAATTGATTGAAAACGCCATTAAGGGAGATTCAGCCGCATATGCTCAGCTGTATAAAAAATCATACCGTCAGGTATATTTTACCTGACTGGGACTTGTGAAAAATGAATCGGACGCAGAGGATCTGGTACAGGAAACATTCTTTACAGTAATGATGAAGCTGCCGACTCTCAGTGACGCAAACAGTTTTCAGGCATGGGTAAACCGTATCGCCGTAAACAAATGCAAGAATTTCCTGTCGGGGAAATCCACTGTTTCCTTTGATGAAAAATTCACGGAAACAGGGGACGACCTTCCGGACGAGGAAATTTCACTGCCGGATGAATATGTTGCCAATGAGGAAAAGCGTAAAATAATAATGGATATTATTATGTCATCGCTTTCTGATGTCCAGCGTCAGACTGTTATAATGTATTACTATGATGAAATGACCACAGCTGAAATATCCCAGGCGATGAATTGTCCGATAGGCACTGTTACATACCGGCTCAGCTCTGCAAGAAAGGTCATTAAAGAGGAAATACTCAGGTATGAAAAGGTCAGCAAAGACCGGCTTCATTCTGTTTCAGCTGTACCGTTCCTCACTTCCCTTCTCCGTGCAGAAGCAGAAAATTTACACATTCCAAAGCCGGATCTGTCACAGCTTATTTCTTCCGCTGCGGATATCTCAGCAGCTGCCCAGTCAACATATTACCGTATCAATACAGATTTCACAGGTCTGTAGGGTGATCTGGACTTTATAAATAACAACGACGATTACTATTGCTGCAACCTTGAATACTGCAAAGGTAAATTGTATACATCATGCTCCGGTAAGGAAGACAGCCTATTTATAGCATCAGTTTACTATGCTTTTGATGAGAATACCTTAGAGCCCATTGAGGATGATTTTTTCATACAGAATGATATTGAACCACTATACCCCATCGGAAAATATATGGTAACACCTGAAGCAATATATGATACAGATACCAATGAGATACTGGCAAAAATACCTGAATCGCTGGGTAAGTACATTGATTCTGTCAGTTTCCTTTACTACGGCGGAGGATATCATTACTGCATAAGCATGACTGACAGCACATGGCAGATGAAGAGAGTCAGACTTTCAAGCGATATGGATTATGAAGGCGCAGGCAAAGAACTGGCTGATTCACTGGAAAGTGACGGAACCGTAAGGACAGAACAGTACTCCT
Source organism: Porcipelethomonas sp. (assembly GCA_051881935.1). GTDB lineage: Bacteria > Bacillota > Clostridia > Oscillospirales > Ruminococcaceae > Porcipelethomonas. The sequence continues at coordinate 6,247 of JBJEQU010000040.1, forward strand.
ATGCTTTTGAGATACTCGACAGCGATACATATTTCGTTTACGAACCGGAGGGCACTTAACTCTGCCGCTTTTCTACCGGAGAGAGGACCAAAATCCAGTTCCCATGGTCATCCCCGGGAGAAACATAATGACATTAAAAAACGGACCGCCGCACCTTAAAACCGATGCGGCAGTCCAATTTTTATATTTTATTATTTACCTGTTGCCAGGAATTTTGCAATCGCCGCAGCGTCACGAACGTTTATATTACCGTCCTCGTTGAAGTCGGCAAAGGAGGGAAGCTCATCCGCCAGACCCTTTGCAAGCTTCTGAGCAATAAATGCAGCATCTCTGACATTTACAACACCGTCCTCATTTGCGTCGCCTATGATATATCCGTCAAGACTGACGAAATCGCGTTCATACTTTTCAGCATACGCTTCAGCCGTTGAACCGGAATATCCCATAATCAGTGCGAAAGGATTAATAGCTGTCGGTGAATCCGGAATTTCAATATCGGGATTTTCAAATGTAACATAAAATATACCTGAACTGCTTAGTACATTATCTTCGATCCTCGAAACTGTGATACCGTCTATCTCTGCCGGAATAACAACGACAAAAGCGTCCTCCTCACAGTCCACAATAACTATCTGGGTCACAACAGTTCCGCTTACCTCAGTTGTAACATAGCTTATTGAAATGTATGTTATCTCAGAAGCTGATGTTTCAGATTCTGAAACGTCCGGTTCATCTGTACCGGAAACTGTAGTAATATCCGGCTCTGTGGCAGCCTGAGTTGTTGTAACATCCGGCTCGTCCGTATCGGTCGTTGTCTTTGTAGTAACCTTTGTGGTAACATCCGGCTCATCCGTATCGGTCGTTGCCTCTGTTGTAGCCTTTGTGGTAGCATCCGGATCGTCTGCTTCAGTCGTAGCCTTTGTTGTTACGTCGGGATCATCGGTAGTAAGATTTGTTTCAGAGGCTGTTGTTACAGTTGTAACAGGCTCTGCAGTAACCTTTACTGCCGGAGTTGTAACTGCCTCCTGCTCACCAAGCTCTGTCCAGCATGGGTTTTCATTGAATGTATAATTCGACTCATCCTTTGCAAGTACAAGCTTGTTAAAGTGAGAATCAGAGTATGAATCAAAGGTTACAGTCTGTGCTCCGTCTCCGGACAGGTATGCAATATGAGTACCGCTTGCCGGGAAAGCATAGGTTGTACCGTCAGCCATCTGGTGGAAATCACCTTTGATTTCAAGAACGCCTGCTGTAAGATAGTTCTTGTGGTTCTGATTTGTCTTTGTGATAAAATCTCCGCCGACTGATACATAATCTCCGTCATTTGTCATGCTGAGAATACCGTAAGAAACGCTGTAAACAGCCGAATCCTGATCCTGTACAAGGAGGTAATCCCCTGTAACGTCAAGCTTACCTGTGTTTACAAGTATCTTACCGCTATGCTGATAGAGGTTGCCGTTAACTGTAACCTGATAGCCGTTAAGGTCAATAACATCTCCACATATAATAAGATCTCCGGTTATGTTAAGCGGTGTACGAAGCTTAAGATTGTAAAATAATCCGCCGCTGCTTGTAATATTAATAAGTTTTCCGTCACAGAAAATTTCCTTTGCATCAAGAAATCCTTTAAGGATAATATTTCTTGTGTCTGCATTGTTTACTGTAAGATTTGCAAAGTGATAATTTGTGCTTCCAGTCGGGTAATAGTCTATTTTGACCGTCTGGTCTTTTTCTCCGGTAAGGAAGAACTGTGCCGTACCGGAAGAACGCATGCAGTAGTTAGTACCAACATCGTTGAAATCTCCTGCAAGCTCTATAACACCTGCTGTAATATCGGGGGCACTGTTAAAATTGCTGTCCCAGTCACCGCCGACAGTCATTTTTCCTGCCCCGTTGTTCATTTTAAGTTTGCCATTTAAAGAAATATCTCCGGCAATGTCAAGTGCCGCACCGTTTACATCAAGTGTACCGCCTGTCTGGGTAAAGCTGCCGGGAACAGTAAGCTTTCCGGCTGAAAGGTCAACAGTTCCGCCTGTCTGGGTCACGTTTTCCTTTATGTTAATTTCTGCCTTGTTAAGGTTGAAAGTACCGCTGATGCTCGGGTTGCCGTTTATATTTATACTGCTGCCCTTAAAGTCATTGTTTTCATAGAAATTAACATTTCCCTCAACATTCAGCTCTGTGCAGGTAAGCTCCCCGAAGGAAATGCTTCCTGTGTTGCCGGGGATATCGTTTGCGATAATATTAAGAGATTCTTCGCCGCAGTTTGTAGAGTTGGCTCTGAAATATCCGTCAACGGTAAATTTACGGCTTCCGGCATTTTCGATTTCAAGATAATTGAGGTATGAATATGATTCAGCCATATATAAATCGCAGTCTTCCTCGCCGGTCAGGATAGTTCTGTGGTTTTCGGAGGCTTCAATATCCTCATTTGCAATAATGCTTCCGCCGATTTTTAAAACACCGTTTGTAAATGAATAACACCACATATTATTAATAAAATCTCCGGTAATGTTTACAACATCCTTTTTATTTTCCATCTTGAAATTATTTGTTCGGTTGTTAACATCCCCGTCAACATTTAAGATTCCTCCGTTAATATTAATACTATCACCGACAGTCAGATTACCATTGCAGTTCCATGTACAGCCGTTCAAATTTATATCATTTGTAGTTGATATGTTGCCATTGGTGGTAATGGTTTTGCCTGTAAACTCTAAGGTATCAAGACTGACATCACCGTCGATAATAAGATTTTCCGCTGAACAGTTGGAAAGTTTTATTTGTGCATTATCGCCGCTTATATTTTTTGTATTTTCAAGGTGAAGGGTTGTTCCGTCAATTACAGTCGCCCCATCAACAGAGAACCTATTTTCAACGCAGATTTTTTTGCTGTCGCTGTTTTTTATTTCAACAACATTAAAATTGTCCCAACCATCAGCTAAATATATATTCTGATCTTCTGTACCAGAGAAAATCGTTTTATGAAGATTGCTGAATGACAAACCTTTACAGTAAACATCGCCTTTAAATTCAAGAGTGCCTGCTGTACCACTAAGGAAGGTTGGCTGCGTTGCGTTTCTATCATCATAATCGCCGCCAATAACAAGGGTATCTTCTTTGTATTCAAATTTTACCGATGGCCACCAGTCCTTCATATTAAAATCACCGCTGACATCCATAGTGCCTTTACTGAGGGTAATTGTGGCATCATTTACCGTCACATCTCCCTTAACAGTAAGTGTATGTCCGTTAAGGTCAAGGTCAGCGTTGATAATAAGTCCGTAATTGTATGTAACGTCCTTTGTGAGGGTTGTTGCCTCGTTTATCTCTGCCGGCGGCGTCATTTCCTCAAAGGCGATAGTGTAGCTGTTATACGGCTGATATGTTGCGGAATGAGTTCCGGTATTGTAGCCGGTACTTCCTTTTTTCTTTGTATATGAGCCGCTTATCTTGTCTGCAGAAATTGCCTGCGCAACCTTTGCCGGAGTTGTTGCGGTATTGACAGGGTCGCTCGGGTCGTATGTACACTTTGCAACCTTGCTGCCGTTTTCCCAGTGCATGATACCCTTATAGGGTGAATTGGATTTATCCCACAGCGGATAGCTCTTCGACCAGGAGCACCCGAGGAATGAAATTTCCACTCCCGCCTCTGCAAACAGATAGGATTCCACCTGCGTACAGATAAGCTTTGTATTTCTCGCAGAAACCTTGATCGAAGCGTTGATACCAGCCTGAGCATAGATAGAACCTATCTTTTTCGTGCCCACGCTTATGTTAAGACCAAGTCTGAGTGCAAGCTTGAGATTTACCTCTGCCGCCAGGGTCACCGATTTTGTCTGGAAGTTCTTTACAAAACGGAATCCGCTTCCCTTTGTGTACTCAACAGCGCTGTCTATACCAAGAGAATAGGAAAGTGAAATTTCGCCGCTTACTGAAACATTGAGAGAAAGCTCCATTGTGGCATTGAGTATGCCGCAGCCTGCAAGAGGAACTGTTGCATAAGGAATACTTACAGCATTCTTTGCAGTACCGGAAACGGAAACTTTCAGGTCAAGGTCCGCATCAAATCCGATCGAAAGCTTTTTAAGGGAAAGAAGACTGTAATTGAGCTTATAAGGTATCCTTATATTTGAAAGTGTGGCACTTCCCGTAACTTTAAGTCCGTTAATGGTCTTGTTAAGTGAAGCCTTTACCTTGCCGCCCGGCTTTAAAGTTCCGTCCTTCTGAGTCTGGATACTGAAATTATTGGGCAGTATCATGCCGCCCTCTGCAGACTGTACGATCGGTGTTTCTTCAGCTGCCGGAGCTTCTGCTTCTTCCTCCGGAGTTGTTACCTCAATTTCGATTTCGTCATCGATCTGCTTGATATTGTCGTAATCGACATAGGCATATCCCTCAGCCTGAACCTCTTCAACTACCTCTCCGTCAACCTCTTCGTCAATATCGGAAAAGGTTATTGTCATGTCACCGGTTTCCTCGTCCGTTACAACATCTTCCGCCTTGCGGACAACAGTAACGTCCTCGGAAAGGGGTACGGAGAAGAAATCTCCCGGGGAAACAGCAGTCTTGCTGCCGATGACAGTGATAACATTTCCGCTGAGAGACGCCGACTGAGCATCGGTGATCTCAATAACAGAATCAGAATAGGAAAGTACTGTTTCGATATCCTCGCTGGAGGCAGACTCCGCAAGGACAGTATTCATATCTGTTATAGCAGTCTGAAGCTCATCTTCAGTTGCGTAAAGCTCCGGCTGGAACTCGCCGCTGTTCATGACAAACCAGCCCCGGTTCAGGGAAACCTGTGCATCACCGGCATAGTACACGCTGTCCTCGTCCATGAATACTGCAGCCGCGTCATTTTCAAAGCCAAGGCAGTAGTTCATTGTATGCGCCGCAAATTCACGGGTAACATAAATGTCCGGATCAAATTCGTCACTTATGACATCGAATACGCCGTAGTTTGCAGCAATATCGATGTCCTTTTTGTAGGTGCAGTCATCCAGGTCGGAATAATACTCCACCATGCCCGTTTCGTCCTCAAAGGACATTTCAAAGGCAGTTACAAGGGTGTGGATCCACTCCCCTCTTGTCATGTAGGTGTACGGTGAAGGACAGGTCGTACCCATCGGGAAATATGTGCTTTCTCCCGAAATGTAGGAACTTATCCATTCAACGTCCGAGCTTGTCAGAGAATTGTCTCCGTCCACGTCGGCAGCCGGCATTGAAGCAGCGTCAGTACCGCTTTCTATTGCCTCGCTGAGGGCTGTCACGTCCAGTTCATCAATAACACCGTCGTCATTAACATCGCCGTAAAGCTGTGACGCAGCGTCTGCCGCAAATTCCGTGATGCTGTCAAATGGCACTGCTCCGGCAAAGAGCACTGCTGAACACAGTCCTGCAAGGAATTTGCTTAAAGTATGTCTTCTCATTCATTGACCTCCCGTTATGAATTTTTTCTCCGGAAAGCTCCGCTGCACATATGCGGAAAATTTCCGTATATCATAAATAAAAAAACACCTCCGGACCGCAGAAATACTGCGGTCTGAAAGTGCTTTTATTTATCATTATGTTAAGAGGACAGACTCTTCCTCTATGTATATATAAGTATGTATAATGAAATCATCCCGCATGAACATCCCTCTGTCAAACCTTTTCGCCTTTTTTCAGGAAATTTTCACATTTCCGTGATTATTATACCATATTTTCCAATAGTTGTAAAGGCGGCAGAGAAAATTTTCAGAAGTCAGACTCAAGAAAAAAGGCAGACCACAAGGACTGCCTTTTAAAATTTCAATCATCTTATTGCCGACTCTGTTATTCAGTTAATGCTTTCAGTTTTTCAGCTTTCTCTTCTTTTGTAATTATTCCCATTTCTGCCTGCTGTTCAACCTTACGGATTTCTTCAAAGTTATCCACGCGCTTACGTGCAACAGCGACCTTTTCATCGTATTCTTCCTGACTCAGGAGTTCCATTGCCAATGCCTTATCCAGTTTTTGTTTCTGTGCAAGAAATTCCTCTTCAGCAGCAGCCTTTTCACGAACGATCTTCTTCTGCTTTATTTCCTTTTCTAACTGAATGATTTTCTGTTCCAGTTCCTGCTTCTTGGTCAGTTTTGGATCAATCATTTTCAATATATCAGAAACATCTATGCCTGGCATTTCATTTGTCTCAACAACATATTCTACATACTTTCGTCCAATTTGCGTATATGCAGAATCCAGTTCCTGATCGATAACATTTATCTGTGAACGCAGCGAAACAAGCTCCGCTTGTTCCTGTGTTGCAGCAGTAGCATTTGATCCAACCTTACCAACTGTTTTACGCTTAGATTTTATTATGCTGTACTCGCAGAAAACGCAGATTGAATAATTGTCATCTATTATGTGACGGGTCTGATAATACACTTGCTCTTAGTATCTGATTATGTTCAGAAACTCAGGTTCTGCGTCCTCTGTACGTTCAGTCATTCCGTTTTCTTCGTATCGGTCAAGGCAACTTACGTCCTCTATGTAAAAGAGCGCTCCGAAACTTACTATACCCTCTGTAAGCCACTTACAGCAATGCTTCAAAATATGCTTTTCCATGCTGTTGGCTATGTACTCGGGGATCGTTTCCGCTTTCCGGATGTCTGTTTTACAGCATAGGAGAAAATATCCTTACCAATTCGCACACAGCTCTCTGCGGCAGGGTATTGGGAATATTTTCAGAGGTTATTTCAACGGACTGCGCCATGGTCGAAGTCATATCGTCCCTGATCTGCCGCAGTACCTCATGCCTGTACAGCCACACACCGTTTTCAAAGTGATGCACAAGACTGCGGTAGTCAAGATTGATAGTCCCCACAATGGCATATTCGTCATCAGAAAGATATACCTTTGCATGAACAAAACCCGGCTCGTACTCATAAATCTTTACTCCTGCCTCACTGAGCCGTCTGTAATGGCTGCGTGTCATGACAAGGATGATCTTTTTATCGGGAATATGAGGGGTGATGATCCGCACATCTACACCCCGTATTGCTGCATTTTCTATTGCCTGACACATTTCGTTGTCGATTATCAGATACGGACTCATCATGTATACATAATCCTGAGCCTGATTCAGCATATTCAGCAGCATTGTTCTTGCGACCCTGTGCCTGTACAGCGGATTGGGCCCGTCGCCAAACGGTACAACGTAGCCGTTATTTTCAGCTGATATACCCTCCGCAAGATAGGGCGAAAAATCTTCAACGGGAGTTCTGACGTTCAACTCATAGTCTCCCAGAAAAATCGATGTAAGCTGAGTTACAGCTTCACCTTCAAGACGGATTCCAACATCCTTCCACACCCCGAATTTCTGTATCTCATTGATGTATTCGTCTGCAATATTCACACCGCCCGTGTAGCCGGTTTTTCCGTCAATTACAAGTATCTTCCGGTGGCTGCGGTTATTGAATTCGTTATCAGCCTGTCCTTTCAACCGGGAAAAACAGACCGCCCTGATGCCAAAGCTGCAGAGAGTTTTGTAATAGTCACCGGGCAGAGTACACATGCATCCGATATCATCGTATACCACCCGGACATCAACTCCCTGCGCTGCCTTTTCTTTCAGTATATCAAGGATGCTGTTCCAGAAAACACCCTCCTCAATGATAAAATATTCAAGAAAAATAAATTTCTCCGCTTTTTTCAGATCCTTCAGCATAACAGGAAACATTTTTTCTCCCATATTGTAATACTCAGCACTCGTATTCTGATGGATGCGGACGCCGGACAGCCTGCAAAGTAGGTTAGCCTGCAAATAAGCTTTTTTGTCCTCGTGCTTAAGATTTGCGGCGGCTTTTCCGTCATTCGTCTGCACCTGCTGGTCGGCAATACTGTCTATCCGCTTCATCTGTTTTTTTGTAAGCTTGCGGTTATAGAACATGAAATAAATCATAAATCCTGCAACGGGTACGAGAAGCACAAGGAGAAGCCATGGTATCTTATAGTCCGGGTTCTCCTCGGAATTAATGATTTTCAGCACACAGACAATTTCCGTTGCCCACATCAGCAGATAAAAGTACGGAATGTATACGGCGCAAAGACAGGTAACTGCAATTACTGCCGCTGTTTCAAGAATAATCAGTGCTATGGCAATAATAAACCGCACCGGAATGTAGTTTATTTCCCGTTCTCTCCTGCCATACCGGTCATAGGTAATAATTTTCTTTTTCATAGTCTTCTGATTCCGGATTTTTCCCACAGTGCTTTAAATTCCGCACTGTCCGTCCTGTACTGCGTCTTTGGACTTTCAGTCATGTACTCAGATGCTCTCTTTAAAAAATCCCCCATGATAACTGCTCCTTACGATTTGTTTTGACTGGATCTGTTTATGGCTGCTGATCGCTCATGATCTTTTCACTGAGCTTTAAAATTCTGCCGGCATACTTTTTCTTTCGTGAAGCGAGGATGTTTTTGTAGATCGGATAATTTATGACTGCCATCAGCATACCGGCAATGCCGATCACTATCCCCGGAATCATCCCATTATCTATTCCGATTTCTGCTCCGATATCTGTCATAGTCAGTGTTGCCGCTAACATTATTTGAAAAAACGCATTTTTAAAATGTAAATTTAAAGCGGGATTTCATGGGATATCACGAGCAAAGCCGGGATTTGATTATACTTTCAGGAAACTTTGCGAAACTTTCGAGGGACAAAACGGGCAATAAAAAACGAAGTGTAAAACACATTTAAATAATATTTAAAGCCCCTTTAAAGAGGCTTTTTTTGACTGTTAAATTTGCTGAATTTATCGTTCAATATCTGTTTCAATTCCTTGTATAGTTCCGGGTGGTCAGAAGCCAGGACATCAAACAGTACAGACATTACCTGCTCCTTGCCGATTTTATTAATATCGTCCGTTTTGTATTCCACATTCTTTTTATAGGTTGCTGCTCTTGTAAGGGAAACAGCACTTTTTATAAGAGAAAGAAAATCTACATTTTGTATATTCTCTTTAGGTGTATTGTTTAATGCTTCAAGAATATTGCTTCCTATCAGTCGCATTATACATTCGGTATAATCAACATTTTTGTATTGTTCAGCTTCTTCCATAATTGCTTTAAAGTTTTCCTGGGACATTCTCAGTTCCTGAAGAGTGGTCAACAAATTAGTTGCATATCTCTGAACACTGGAACGTGAAATACTGTAGCCGGCGTTCTGTATATATTCGACTATATCAGAGTATGTAAAATCTGCTTTAATCATTTCATCAACGTCATTTTTCACGTCTTCCGGAAGCTTTTCAATTGCATAGTGTTTTCTTCTGTATTTACTCATTTTTACTCCTAAATATCTACAGCATTATCTTCTTTTTTTCCTTTTAAAAGACTTATTCCCTTTGCGGTCAGCTTTAATGCCAGATTATCAAATTCCCTGATTTCAAAGGGTTTTTCTTTTCTTGTGTAAATATCAATCAAACTTATATAACCGCTTAAAGAAAGATATCTTACAGAATCTGAAAATTCTGTAAATTCAACGTCATTGAACAGCGTTATAAGTGCGTTAAGCTTTGGCTTTTTATCATCAAGAACATTTAACGCTCTTAGTATTCTGCCATTAATCTCGCTGAATTTAGCTGAATTATAGCTTTGATTTATTCTTTCCTCAGTACTTTTATTCATTTTAGTTTTCCTTTCTGTTGGGACTGCTGCACCAATTGTAACCGGTGCGGCAAGACCAGTTATTAAACCGTCTGATTTTTTTCATCTGCAGCATATCTCTGGATAATAAAAGCGCATGAGCATAACGCCCATACGCTCATTTTCTTATCAGGTCAATTCCTGATAGTAGATTGCTGTTGCTTTGTTGTCGAGTACGAACGCATCATAATTAATACGACCTTCGACAAGTGAACCACTTATTCCGGGTGGATCTTTGTGTATTTTGTAATCTTCAAGCTTTGTCGGTGCGACTGTTGCGCATGGGTGTGCAAGCATGAAACCGAACTTTTCAGGAAGTCGGCTTGACGGTACTTTGATAACTGTGCAGCCGTCAAGCATACCTATTACACCTTTAAGGCGCATATCATTTCCGATATCTGTTTCCATAATGATATCTTTACACTGCTTCATGATTGTGTATATTGCCGGAGTAACAAGCAGAACTCGACCTGTTTCCGGTACATCTGAATCATCAAGCACCTGATTACCGGCGAGAATTTCAGTGTAAATGTTTGTCTTGGTTAATGCCTTGGCTGTTGCCTTAGTTCCGGCATTGGTACACATAACATTGTATACATAGCTGTCAACCTCAGGTATAACAACTTCTCTGACCTGTCTTTCAAGAGCAGTTGCCGCCTGAAGCTGCTGTGCTGTTTCATCAGTGTCAAGCTTATCAATTGCGAATGTGAAAGAACGGTCTTTTTTAAGCGTGAATTCTTCGGTTGTTGCGTCAAGGTCGTTAATTGTGCCATAACGTGAACCGGTAAAGCCCTCTGTTGGATTGCGGTTGTAATCATTCATTGCAGAAGTATTGATTTTATACACATTTACGGTATGCGCCCCTGTCCAGTCAAAATCCTGATTGGTTAAAAGGCTCTTCTTACTTTCCGCACTGAATTTTTCATCTACATAGGGTAAAAATTTTGTTGCTAAATTTTTAGCCATTTAATTATCATTCCTTTCGTTAAATGTTAAGCCTCATAGCTTTTCTAAGTTCCGCGTCCTCAGACAGAGCTGCAGATGGCGTTATTACTGATGCTCCCGGCTGAAATCCCCTGAACTTAACATTACTTGTGGCATTCGCTTTATAATCATTAAAAATCTTTTCTAATGATTCAATACTTTTATTCATTGTATCTTCATCAGAGAATTTAAGAATGTCTGCTAATTCTTTTGGCAGTCCTTTTTCTGAGAGAACTTCCCTTGCACTCATAGCAAGTTCACGCTGCTTTAAATCCTGCTCCCTTTTAATCAGGTCTGCATCATTCTTAGCCCTGTCTTTAGCAAGACGGTCTCCTACAATACGATTGACATCTTCCTGCGTAAAAGTTTTACTGCCGTTTCCCTCCGGCTGAGTTTCCGCAGCTGTGTTTTTGTTTTCAAAGTCCATAAAATACCTCCGTTTAACGTCCTTGAGTATGACTGAATATAAGTAATCTGAATTTTATCTTTACATAATTACCTTCCCTAACATTTCAATTTACTGTTAATGATTTCCCGGATTGATTTTTCAGTGAGCTTATATTTTATGTGCAGCTCTTTATAAGTCGCACCGTTTATAAATTCTCTGTAAATTTGTGTGTTTCGTTCTTCCAGGCTGATTGTCTTAATAGAGGGAATATAAATTTGTGCGCCGCCTGCTGCCATAATCAGAGCAAGAGCCTTTTCCGTTCCCAATACGCTTACGAGAAGCTTAACAGTTTCATTTTCACAGTTTGCAAGTGCACTTTCAAAGTCCATTCGTACCACTCCTTTTACGCTTATTTTAACATACTTCATTTAATTATGACATTCACATATGTGAAAAAATAACGTGAAAAGGGCGGAAGAACCGCCCCTTAATTTATGTATTCTGTTTGTGCTTTCTTTCTCTTTCGGTTCTCTTTCCGAGAATAAAGCCATAATTAAACATCTCGGTGAGAAGCATTGTTTTACCTCTTGTTTCCTGATTTCCCAGCATGCCGGCTTCTTCAAGCTTAAGAAACGGCATTATGTATTCATACGCCTTCAAGATATCCTGATGTTTTAAGATGCTGCGTATCTCTCTTGTTTCCTGTTCAAGTCTTTTAAGCTCTTCTTTCTCTTCCTGCTCCGAATCAAGAGTTGATTCTACATACATTTTCAAGTTTTCAAGTACCCCTGTATCAGGATTGCTGCTGTAATCATAACCACGGTAATACGCTGTTAAATAACAAAGCATTGCTTTCGGGAGTTCAGGACATTTTCCAATAATGAAGTTATAGAAAAATGCTCTGAACTGATTCCATGTGTAATATTTTCTGGAGCTTTTTCCTTCGTACCAGCTCTTAGCATATTTATAGCTGCTGCGAAGTTCTGCTTCAAAGGCTTTGGTTAAAGTGAGACTGTACCTTGTTTTATAAGCTTCAACAGCGTTAATAACTGCTGTTAATGCTTCCTGACTGCTCATGATGTTTTCTGTCATTCTTATTGTCCTCCTATATATCGTTTAAAAACCGTTTAACGGCGTTTGAAATCGTTTAAAGATTCTTGTTGGTGAAATTACCCTATAAAATTTTAAAGCCGCTCAGAACGCCGTATATTTTGCCTATTGCGTTTTCTGCTTTTTTGTGATATACTGAGGATAGCTTAAGGTGCTAAAATTTAAGCTATCCTTTTTGGTGCTTGTTATTGCCGTAACAAGTGCCATTTTCTTTTCTTCGATATGCCGCAATATATGCTGTGCATACTCTATCTTCTCCAAGGGTGCTAAATCTTACGTCATATTCTCCTATGAACTCTAAAGCCTTAGCAATCATTATAGCTGTGTTACATGCCGTTTCCACATCCATTCTTGGAGGACGCATGTTAAGAACCTTGTCATAAAAATCCACAGTGATTATATAATCTGAAAAAAGATAAGGCGGTTCTTTTGTTTGCGGAATTATTCCAATAATAATCTTTCCCACTGTATTTACTCCCTATATTGTTTTCATCAGCCTGAGCATTATTTTTTCTGTAAGGTCTATGCCTTGCGAGTTTGCATAGTCAATACAGAAGTTATAAAGCTTCTTAGCCTCTCTCAGGCTTTCTTCTGTTGCTGTTTTATGCAGAATAGCAAGAACCTTTTCATTACATTCCGGAAAGATGTGAGCTATTTCATCAATGGTATAATCATTAAGTATTCTCGGTTTCAGGAAAATCCTTGTTCTAATCTGGTCAAACTCATAACCCCTTACGCCGGAAACCATTTGATTATAGAGCTTGTTATTACCAGAAAGCACTATTCCAACATTAGCTTCATCATTCAGATTTCTTACAGCCTGCAAGGCGTTTAATGTAAGGTGGTCAGCTTCATCAATAATAATCAGTCGCTTAGTATCTTTCAGGAAGCTTACAAGCGTTTCCATCAAAAACTTCTTGTTTCCGTTCGGGTGACGTCCGGCAGCTAAAGCTATCTTACTTAAAATTGCTGTAGCTGACTTTGTTGAAGCGTTGGCTGTTACAAATATAACTCCGGCGTTCTGCTCCACATAGAGCTTTAAGGCGGTTGTTTTGCCAGCTCCTGAATCTCCTCTTATAAGCACCATTTCACAATTTGCGTGTGCATAGTGTGCCGCAAATGTAACGGTTCTTGTGTTTTCAAGCTCCGGATAAAACACATCCGAAATACAGCGATTTAAGCGGTCTTTAGCGATACTTAAATACTTGTTTAATGTATCTGACACTTTCTGATTATCTCCGCTGTAAGTTCCGCTCATGAACTGGGAAATCAGAGCAGCGGAAAGACCGCATTCATCTGCGATTTGCTTTTGTGTATAGTCAGTCTGCTGCATAAATTCAATTAATTCAGCTCTGACTGCTGCTATCTCAGCCATTTAAATAACCCCTTTCTTTTTGCTGATATCGTACATTTCTGCAAAAGGATTGAATTTTTTCTCTTGCTTTTTCTCAGATACAGCTTTTTTTGCTTCTTTAATGGAATCATTTTCAAATTCCTCTTTTTGTGCAATTTGATAATGATGTTCTTCTGCAATATTTGCAAAAAGAATATCTGATTCGTCTTTTCTTCTTTTCGGTTCATACTCCTTAAGCAGCTTTTCCACGCGTTTTCTTTCCTTGGCTGCTCGCTTGAAATCTTCTTCCGTGGCAGTTCTGAACGGTGATTTTAACTTTGCCATCGCCTGACATACAAATTTTCCGTCTTGGGTGTATATGTAAACTTTGTCAAGGTCATTCGGGTCATAGATTGCAATAACTTTTCGTCCGTATAAAGGAACAAGTTCTTCACACATAAATTTAATACCGCAAACTGTAACACCTGAATTACTTACCTTGCATTCCTTTCGGTTTCCGAAAAGAATACGAAGCATATTATCATCGGAAATAATCTGAGCTGGCTTGACAAAGCTACTATAATATACTTCGTCCGGGGTTCTTCTGTTCATTCCTTCACCTGAATGAGGTGTGGAATTATACTCATTAATATAGTTTTTGAGTAATTCCTTATATTCTTCAAGTGTCGGAATATTTGAATCTTTTTCAAGTTCCTTTTTTAATTTCTGCATATGTTCCGGGCGGTCTTTGCCGTCAGAACCAACATATGAGTAAAATAACTTTCCGAACCGGTCTTCAAGAGTGCCAAAGAAACGCTCAATAGGTTTTGACTGTCCGTGATATGGCTTTGCTCTGCGTTTGTGTATACCAAGAATGTTTAATACTGAATTTGCTGAATCTGGGTCAAGTTCAGACGAAAGATAATCTTTTCCGTTATCGGTATAAATTTCTTCTGGTATACCATATTCACTTATGCCCATTCGTAAAGCCTGCTTGATAGCAGTTGAATCCGGATAACCACAGCGCACCCAAATAGCAACAATCTTTCTTGAATTTGCATCCTGAAAAGCTGTTATCCATGGTCTTTCAATTTTTCCCCTGGCTGTTCTGACAAATACATCTGCAAGATGATGGTCTGACACCCAGCAGGAATTTGAAGCAAGGTCATCTGTACATCTTTCCATATATGGCAATCTGTCGTTTAAGAACTTGCTGCCGTTCCTGAACGCTGCTATTGCATATTTTGGAATCTCCTCACGAACTCTTTTTGTAAATGTCTGATAAACAGGGAATTTCATATCCGGCTGCTGTTTTTTGAAATATGCCTTTGTCTTGTCATAACAGAGCTGGACGGAACGCTTCTGTGAAGTCATATACAGTGAATAAAAGACGTCCCAGACCTCAGGACTTATACAATCTGAAACACCAGCTTCTTTACCCCTTTTATCAATTAATCCGACAATTCCGCTTTCATCAAACTTTCTTAACCAATATTCAAGTTTTCTGTATGAAAGTTTTTCTGAATGTTCCTCATTGTATTTTCTGATAAAAGCTTGTCCGCTTAATCCTGAATGTTTGAATTCTACAATGATATTGAACCTTTCAATTGCCTCTTCTCTTTTTTCTATTGAATACTTCTGCATTATTTCCTCAGAGAATACAGAAGTAGGAGCTGGCTTGTTTTTTAATGCAATGTAGCGTTCCTGAGCTTCTTCCGGCAGACTGTCAAGAGCTATTAAGTATTGTTTGCCACCTCTACCTTTGCCGGGGATAAGTTTAATCTCATATTTTCCATGTTCCACGTTAAGTCTCACTGCTCTTTCAGTTATGTTCAACAAAATTGCAGTATCTTTAACTGTAAGATAAATTTTGTCCAATTTACCACTTCCATTCACTGCGTACTGCCAGGAGAGTTTCAGGCTCTATTTCAAGAAGTCTTGCTATTTCCACAGTTAACGCTTTTGAGGGTTTTAACCTACCCTTTACAATCTGATTGATTGTGGTTGTACATCTGCTTGTTTGTCTTGCAAGCCACATCTGAGAACGTTCAATTTCTTCAAGGCGGCTTGTTATAATTGCACCCATTGGCGAATCATTGCTTGTGTTTCTTGGCATAAAATATACCCCTTTCTTTTTTTTGATTTTTGTGATATAATAAATATAGTTGAAATATCACTATAAACATTATAGTATGTGATTCACATAAAATCAAGATAATATTATGTGAATAACATAAAATTTAGAGAGGTGCATAAAATGACGTTGGGAGAACGCTTTAAATATGTAAGAAAGTACAACAATCTCAATCAATCCAACTTTGCAAAAGTTTTAGGAATTAGTCAAACTCATGTTAGTAAAATAGAAAAAGATGTAGAAAAACCATCTGAAACGCTTCTCAGATTTGTATCTTATATGTTTGTGATTAATTTGGAATGGTTAAAAACAGGAGCTGGAGATCCTCATCACATTGATACGGATTATAAAAGCCAATTTGACAAAACAAGGCAAAAGCTGGAATTGTTGTTGAGATATATGGATGATGAAACTGCATTAAATTTTCTTGACTCATTTGCATATTTTACTTTTATCAATGAAATATTTGAAAACGAAAAAAAAACTTCACAAACTGATTGTGGTAAATCTTTCAGAAATATTCTTAAAAATCTGTGGATTCTTACCATTCACGCAAAAGAAACCAATGATAATCATTGCGGAAATCAAATTGATTTATTGAATGCAAGCATAGAAGAATTTATTAAGATAATTACAAGTAAATAAATATACAACAAGTATAGTTAAACTCACTTCCTTTATATATTTAACTAAACAAGGCGAATTTTCATAAAAGTGCGAAAATAGGCACTTTCAGAAAATTCGCCTTATTCCTTTATTGTCCAATAATCGAAAAAAATATGCTATTTTGAAATGTCATATTTTTATGAGAAAACCACGCATTTTATGGCTTTTTTAATGTCGTTTATCTGGGCACTTTTTATAGCTGAAATTTACATTTCAAGTTAACCGTTACAGTCAGACTCATACCGGCACCCATAATAATTGCACTGATACATCCGAATATCCATGCAAATACATTTGCCGGACGCCTTACCTGTGCGTCCAGTTCTTTAAGTGCGTCCAGATCCCTGACTTCCGTTGACTTTTCCATATACTCGGAACGTATTTTCTGTACCATAAAGTCCTTGTCATTTCTGTTCATACTATTACCTCCATTTTTTCAACAGTTTTATCTCAGAACCTGCTACTGTGCGGCAGATTCCTATACTATTCCCTGCACCGGCGGACTTCTCCTTCCGGAATCAAGGAAATCAGTACTTCCTTAGTATTATTCAGTGATTTTATTATAAGGCATTATTGTTTGCAAGTTGTTTTTGAAATGTTTGAGAAATGTTAAAGGCAGAAAAATTTCCGAACTTGTTCTCAGTCTGTATTCTCTGCAAAATGCGTAATCAATGGTTATAGCTTTATGGCATCTGCCTGTGAAATTCTTTCACTGCTGCAGTCAGAGGTATAAGTACACCACAGAAAAAAGTAAGCAGCCGTCCTGAGACAGCTACTTAAATTTTATCTTTTTATCCGGGTTCCCGAAGGGAATCAGGTTTTTCACGCCAGAATACGTTCACATAAACGTATCCCCGCATCTGTTTTATGCAAACACACTCTAAAACTTTCCGCCTCCGCCGCCGTGTGACGAACCGGAAGAGCTTGAATGGGTACTGCTTCCGCCGCCGGATGAGTTGTGTTCCGGCCTCCTTGTTTTTGAAACATTCCTGTACAGGAATACATCATTGGAGCGTGTAACATTAAATGAATTCTTGTCCTCATAATTTGCTGCATTCTCCGCAAATTTAACAGATTTAAGCTGTGAGCGGAAAATAAGCACTACGATAATGGCGGCAATAAGACCTATTCCCAGTCCCACACCAACTGCAATGACATAGCCTGTCATCTTATCCGACTGACTTCTGTATGTATTGTTAGTGTCGTAAGGCTTTCCGCTGTCTGCGGCTTTAATATAATCCTCAGTGATTTCAAGGAAGGAGTCAAAACCGCCCTTGTAATCCCCATCGCTGAGAAAGCTTACAAAGCTGTCCCCTGCCTTTTCAATTCCGTAGTCGGTAAATGCCTTTATTCCGTAACCTTTGGTAGATATCCACCAGTCACGGTCTTCCATGCTTACAAGAAGCAGTACGCCGTCGCCGTTTTCATTGGCGCCATAGCCTTCATAATCATAGTAGTCGTCAGCATACTCCATAGGAGTCAGCCCATCCAGGGTGTCCTCCGTAAGCAGCACCACGTCAAAATCATACTTATCAATGATATTCTGTATCTTATTTTCAAGATCTGCTTCCTGTTCATCCGTAAGAAGGTCAGCATCATCCACAACTCTCGGAAGATCCGGGTCAATAAGCTCGGCTGAAGCGGTTACTGAAACCGGAGCAATAATCGACAGGCATGCTGCACCTGCCAGAAAAATTTTCTTTAGTTTATTCATTTCAGCCGCCCCCTTACATCAGATAATTTATCAGAACTGCAATTGCAGAAGCGGCAACGCCTACTGCACCAAACAATCCGAAAAACCATTTCCAAAGCAGTCCTTTATCCATAGGAAGATTGCCCACAAATTTACCAGTCTGACCGTTCATGGCAAAGATATACTTCTGATCTCTCCAGGTGGTATTGAGTATCCACACCGGCAGAAGTGCATACTGAGAAGTATTGTTACGGAAATTTACATTGGAGCTTTCAGTAGTGACTGTAGCATAACCATTTACAGTATTTCTGAATGCCTGTTCCGTACTCTTTTTAATTCTCTCATTTGCCCTGCCAATACAGCTTTCACGGTCAACGTCATATTTGTCAGCAATATATCCGGAAAGATAACCTGTATTGAATTCCTTCAGATCGCTGTAGTTAAAGGGCTCAATGGATTCCATCAGGTCATCCGGCATCTTCTCTGAACCGTCAACAGGGATATTCCTGAAGCTGAGATTACCGTCACGGTATACATTGTAATGAGAGGTTTCCTTGTAATCGTACTTGCTGTCGCTCCATCTTCTTATCTTCGTTGCATGGAAGACATATCTTGAATTTGTATCGCTGTTAAACAGCCAGAACGGTACATAAAGTCCCTTTATCTCATCAATATGATTTTCATCCTTGAACACCTTCGGTAGAAGTCTCTTTCCCTTCAGGTGCTTATACATAGCTTCCTTTGCTGCCTTTTTATCCAGCTTGAAAGGAATTACATAATCAGGACGCAGATCCCCCTCAAAGCTTGATTTTAAAATAACGGGACTGTCACAATAAGGACATGCTGTCGCACCTGTAGTCTCCCCGGCTATAAGCTCACCGCCGCAGGATTTGCAGACATAGACATTCATGCCGTTGAGTTCTTCGGTGCTCCACTGGTTATCAGTGTTGTCATTCCATTCCTGCTGCTCAGGCTGGCTGGAATTTTTTTCATTTTCATCCTGAGCCTTTTTCAGCGCTTCCACATCAAATTCGGCGTCACAGTACGGACATACCATTTTCTGCTGACTGCTGTCAAAGCTTACTGCGCCGCCGCAGCAGGGACATTTATATTCAAGTAAAGTTGACATAGATATACCCCTTATTTCCTTATATCATTTTCATCAAACGGGTCTGCACACTGGGGGCAGAACTTAGGCGGGTTGGTCGGATCATCCGGTTCCCATCCGCACTTGTCGCATTTGTACAAAGGTGCCCCTGCCGGCTTTGGCTTGCCGCATTCAACGCAGAATTTACCCTTGTTTACCGTACCGCAGGAACAGGTCCAGCCGTCGGCTGCTGCCGGCTTCGGCTTGCCGCATTCAACGCAGAACTTACCTGTATTCGAGGTGCCGCAGGAACAGGTCCATGCTCCCTGAGGTGCCGGCTTTGGCTTTCCGCATTCAACACAGAATTTGCCTGTATTTGAGGTGCCGCAGGAACAGGTCCAGCTGTTTGCAGAAGGTGCAGCCTGTGCCTGCTGTGCTGCCTGCTGCTGTCCCATGGCAAACAGGTTCTGGGCATTCATTCCCCCTGCCTGTGCAGCCATATTCATTCCCATAAAGCCTGCCATTGCACCGCCTGAATTTCCGGCAGCTGTTTTCATAGCCTCTGCCTGTGCGCCTACAAGTGCCGCACCTGCCATATTTGCATTGCGGTATACGGCTGTTTTCTGCATCTCCTTTATCATGTCCTCGTCTTCCTTGGGGGCAGTGATTGAGTTGATTGCAATTGAAACGATGGAAAGACCTCTCAGCTCCTTCCACTTGCCGGAAAGGACTTCGTTCATGGCGTCGGACAGTTCCATAGTGTGTCCCGGAAGGGCGCTGTAACGAACTCCCATTGCGGAAATTTTTGCAAATGCCGGCTGAAGTGCGCTTAAAAATTCAGATTTAAGCTGTCTGTCTATTTCATCTCTTGTATATTCATTCTGTACATTGCCGCACACGTTTGTGTAGAAAAGAAGCGGGTCGGCGATTCTGTCTGAGAACA
>JBJEQU010000041.1:0-6028 GCA_051881935.1 Porcipelethomonas sp.
TGAGGATTATACTATAAGAGGACTTTTCTCAGTAAAATATTATTTTGACAAGGTCTATACCGATGAAGAGGAAGAATATTCATATATGTGCGGACTTCCGGGCTTTGTCTACAAGAATACACAAAACGGCTTCTATGTCTATGAAAATCAGTATTATATTCCGATGGGCTTTACCTATGACTATTATATGACCGAGGATGACGCTGACGACCATACGGAGCAGACAAGGGAACGTTCCCTTTTAAGAGCACTGGTTCTTTCCGGCGAGGACGCAGAAAAATACAGTGATATTATTTCACCGATACCGGCAGATCAGCTTATGGGACTGGATGAGATGTCATATATCCAGGACTGCGCTGTGAAGCTGAAAAACCCGTGCTATGACTTCACATACGATTCAGAGGGCTTTGCGGCAAAAATAGACCTTGACAGCTCAAAGCTTGTATTCTTCAGTGTTCCCTATGATTCCGGCTGGACAGCTTATGTAAACGGAGAGCCGGCTGATATTGCAAAGGCAAATTACGGCTTTATGGCAGTTAAGGCAGAGGCAGGAGAAAATACCATTGAATTTAAGTATGAAACTCCGGGACTTATGTACGGAATGTTCATATCAATTGCAGGCATTATTCTTCTTGCGGCATACCTTTTTGTGACACGCAGATGCAGCAGGAATATTTCACGCTGCTCCCGCTATTATGACTATGAAAAACCAGTTTCATGTCAGGCAGAGAAAAATTATATTGACAGCGTTATAAAAAATATCAAAGGAGGAAAACAGGATGCACCTGGAAGAAAAAACTCTCTCAAGCGAAAGCATTTACAATGGAAAGATTTTCAGAGTTACACGGGACACGGCACTTCTTGAAAATAATACTGAAGCAATAAGGGAAGTGGTTCACCACAGCGGCGGCGTAAGCGTTATACCAGTGACGGACAGCGGTGAAATTCTCATGGTGAGACAGTACCGCTATCCCCATCACAAGGCACTTCTTGAAATTCCGGCAGGTAAGCTTGAAAAAGGGGAGAGCCACTATGACTGCGGAAAACGGGAGCTTCTGGAGGAAACCGGCTGTACATGCAGGGAGTATAAATATCTCGGTGAGATACTCCCGACCCCTGCTTATGTAAGCGAGGTGATACATCTCTACATGGCGAGAGGGCTGAAATATTCGGCGCAGGAGCTTGATGCGGATGAATTTCTTGATGTTGAGAGAATTCCCCTTGAAAGGGCATCGGAGATGGTAATGAACGGGGAGATCACCGACTCGAAAACCCAGATAGGAGTGCTGAAAGCCAGCATTATTCTTGGCAGGGAAAAATAAAAAAACCGCCGTATTATCTACGGCGGAAAATCCTAAACAGCCTCTGCCTCTGCCTGCATAATGGCAACATGGCGGTTATAAGCATCCAGTATCTGATCCTCGATAAGCTGTCGTGCTGCCGGGGAAATAGGATGAACGATATCACGGAATACTCCGTTTTCATCCTTTCTGCTGGGCATTGCAACAAACAGTCTTTCGTCCCCCTGGACAATTTTTATATCGTGGACTGCAAGAACATCCTCCAGCGTTATGGACACGATTGCACGAAGTCTTCCCTCTGAAATTGTCTTTCTGATTTTGATGTCTGAAATAGTCATTATAAACTCTGCCTCCTTGAAATGTTTCAAAATCAATACTCTGCCGCATTGCCGGAAGTATTGCTTTGTGGATATTATTGGATGCATGGGGGAAAATTATACACAGGTATTTTCAGTATAAAATTAAAAAGGAGTAATCTGTTATGGACAGAAATATATTAAACGGAAAAAAGCACATTCATTTTATCGGTATCGGCGGCTCTGGAATGTACCCATTAGCTCAGATACTTCACTCAAAGGGCTATTACCTTACCGGCTCTGACAACAACGAAACAGAAACTCTTGACGCCGTAAGAAAAATGGGTATACCGGTATTTCTCGGTCAGCGTGCGGAAAATATCGAGGGTGCAGACCTTATTGTCCATACGGCTGCAATAATGGCGGATAATCCGGAGCTTATCGCCGCAAAGGCGTCCGGTGCGCCGGTGCTGGAAAGAAGTGAGCTTCTGGGCATTGTGACCGGATGGTATGACAATGCTATCTGCGTTTCCGGTACCCACGGAAAAACCACTACAACTTCAATGATTACTCAGATACTTTGTACCGAGGGGGTTGACCTTTCCGCATTTATCGGGGGAAAGCTCCCATGTATCGGCGGAAGCGGACGTGCTGGAAAAAGTGATATAATGGTATGCGAGGCATGCGAATTTGTGGATACTTTCCTAAAGCTTTATCCCGATGCCGCAGTCATCCTCAATATCGACGAGGATCATCTTGACTACTTCAAAAATCTGGACAATATTATAAAGTCCTTCCATAAATTCAGTGAAATGGCAGCGAAGGCACTTATCATAAACGGTGATGACGCAAACACTCTTAAAGCCGTTGAGGGGGTTACCGGCAAGGAATTTATCACTTTCGGTCTTGACCCGAAAAATGATTACTATGCTGAAAATGTTACCAGGGTTTCAGGCATGGAAACCAGGTATACTCTTATGCACAAGGGGGAAGCGCTGGGAGATATCACCCTTCATGTTGCCGGAGTACACAATGTCATGAACTCCCTTGCCGCCGCAGCTGCTTCATTCTATGCCGGAGTTTCCTTTGAGAGCATACAGAAGGGGCTTTCCGATTTCCGTGGTGCAGGCCGCAGGTTTGAACTTATCGGCAGGGAAAAGGGAATTACCATAGTTGATGATTATGCTCACCATCCAACGGAGCTTTCAGTTACATTAAAGGCTGCCATGGATATGGGTTACAGAAAGGTATGGGCAGTGTTCCAGCCATTTACATTCTCAAGAACCGCTATACTTCTGGATGATTTTGTCAGCGCACTTTCGATTCCGGACAGAGCAGTGCTTACCGACATTATGGGTTCAAGAGAGAAGAATACCTATGGCATATATACAGAGGACCTTGCAAAGAAGATCGACGGCTGTGTATATTTTCCGCAGGATAAAACGGCGGAATATACCGATGAGAGAAAGTATAAAAACTTTGACGATGTATGCAATTACATCTGCGAAAATGCTCAGGACGGGGATCTTGTTATAACTCTGGGCTGCGGCGATGTCTATAAGGTCGCAAAGATGATATACAGGAAGCTTAAAGGATAAACAGGGTGACGGAAAATGCTCAATGAAAAAGCTGCCGAAATATATAATTTTATAAAGGATTCCATAAATAACGGATATCCGCCGACAGTCCGTGAGATATGCTCTGCTCTTGGTATAAGGTCTACCTCCACTGTGCACAAGTATATCAGCCAGCTGGTTGAGGAGGGGTATCTGGAAAAAATGGATAATCATAACCGTGCATTGAAGCTGTGTGGGGAGAGGTCCGTTTCCGTACCTCTTGTGGGGGATATTGCGGCAGGGACTCCCATCCTTGCAATAGAAAACATAACCGAATATATCAGCTTTAATTCCGACAGGTATTACAGCGGCGACCTGTTTGCCCTTAAAGTAAAAGGGGAAAGTATGATAAATATTGGCATTTTTGACGGGGATATCGTAATAATTGAACAGACCGGCTATGCGGAAAACGGAGATGTGGTGGCAGCACTGGTGGATGATGAGTATGCAACGGTCAAGACCTTTTTCAAGGAAGACGGTCATTACAGACTCCAGCCGGAAAATGATGATATGGAGCCTATTATAGCTGATAATGTGAGAATTCTGGGAAAGGTCGCTGCCCTTATAAGATATTTTTGAAAAAAATTCGGTTTTGCTATTTCAAAATGGCGCAAAATATATTATAATAGGATTACGTGGATTTTACAGATGAAAGGATAAATAAAAATGTTAAGTAAAGTAAAGGTTATAATATGCGGCAAGGAATATATGCTCCAGACGGAAGAACCCCCGAGCTATGTTTATGGTCTTGCCAAGATGCTTGAAAAAAAGCTGAACGCACTGTGCGCCGGAAACTCCTCCGTTTCGCCCTATTCGGCGGCGATAATGGTGGCTCTCTCCACTCTGGACGACCTGAGCAAGTCACAGGCTAATTTTGATAACATAAGAATGCAGGCAAAGGAATATGTGGACGAGGCAGGCAAGGCAAGGATCGAGCGTGACGCCGCCATTAAGGAAGCCGAAATGCTCAGGGCAAGGATCGAACAGCTTGAAAGCAGTGCCGCTGCGGACAAAGCCTGATGAACAGGACTGAAATTCTTGCACCGGCAGGAAGTCCCGAATCCCTTTCTGCTGCAGTAAACTGCGGTGCTGACGCAGTTTACATAGGGGGAAAGAATTTTTCTGCAAGACAGAATGCGGCAAATTTTGATACCATGCAGCTGAAAGAGGCGGCAGGACTATGCCATCTTTACGGTGTAAAGCTCTATGTGACAGTCAACACACTTATCCTTGATCACCAGGCGGATGAATTTGCAGAATTTGTAAAGGAAGCTGCAGAAGCAGGCGCCGACGCCTTTATAGTCCAGGACCCCGGTGCAGCTGAAATTATAAGGAATACCATACCGGAGGCATGCATACACGGCTCCACCCAGATGAGCGTACATACAGTAAACGGTGCGCTCTTTCTCAGAGAAAAAGGCTTTAAGCGTGTTGTCCTCTCAAGAGAGCTTTCAAAAGAGCAGATAAGAGAAATTTCCGGACTTGGGATAGAAACAGAAATTTTCGTCCATGGTGCACTTTGCATGTCAGTTTCCGGACAGTGCTACATGTCCTCGGTCATCGGGCAGAGAAGCGCCAACAGAGGACTTTGCGCACAGCCCTGCCGGCTGCCCTTTTCCGCATGCAGAAACAGGGACTTTGCCGGGCTGTCTCTGAAAGACCTGTCCTATATCGGACATCTCAGGGAGCTTTCACAGCTTGGAGTAACGTCCTTTAAAATAGAAGGGAGAATGAAACGTCCGGAGTATGTGGCGTCCGCAGTGTCTGCCTGTGTGCAGTCACTGCATGGAGAAAAGCCGGACATGTCTCTTCTGCGGGCAGTGTTCTCAAGAAGCGGCTTTACAGACGGCTATCTGACCGGAAAGCGTGAGAACATGTTCGGCAGCCGTGAAAAGGAAGACGTTATTGCGGCGGCGAAAATACTTCCGGAAGTCAGAAAAACATACATGCATACGAGAAAAACAGGAACGATTGATTTCAAGGCGGTAATAAGGGAAAATTCCCCGGCTGTCCTGTGCGCAGAGTCCGGGGGAAGGGAAGTCACTGTATCCGGCGATATTCCTCAGAAGGCGATAAACAAGCCCCTTTCGGAGGAATATCTTAAACGTCAGCTTTCAAAGCTCGGGGGTACTCCCTTTGAGCCGGGTAGCATGACCGCTGAAATTGACGAGGGAATAACCTTAAGTGCAAGCTCTGTGAACGCTTTGCGGCGTGAAGCATGCGAAAGGCTGACCGTTGAGATAATATCGGCAAATACAAGGAAGTATCGCTTCCGTTCCCTTGATATTCCGCTGGAGGACAAAAGGGAAAATCTGTCCGCAGTAAGGGCACGTATTGCAGATGTTTCACAGCTTGACGCTGCCGCAGAGGCAGATATGATAATAATGCCGGCGGATGTATTTTTAAAAAGCAGCATCAGCGGCAGTCCGGATATTATTATTGAGCCGCCCCGGTTTATTGCCGATGAAATTAAAGTCAGGGAAACCCTTTTACAGTGCCGCAGAAGGGGTGCGGAGCGGCTTATGTGCTGCAATATAGCATACCTGAAAACAGGGAGAGAGCTGGGATTTAAGCTTCACGGGGATTTTGGACTTAATATTTCAAATTCATACAGCCTTGACTTTTTCAGGAAAAACGGACTTGAGGACGCTGTACTGTCCTTTGAAATGACCCTCAGCCAGATAGGGTAACTTAAGAAAAATATCCCCACGGGTATCATAGCCTACGGATGTCTGCCGCTTATGCTGTGCAGGTGCTGTCCGGTTAAAAATGAAGTGGGATGTGAAAAATGCCGGAAAACTATTTCCGACCGTAC
>JBJEQU010000042.1:0-6019 GCA_051881935.1 Porcipelethomonas sp.
CAGCAGCTGAAGCCGGTGACCTCAATTCCGACGGCAGCGTCAGTGTTGCTGATCTTACACTTCTCAGACAGTTTCTTCTGAAACAGGCTGAACCAGACGGATCCGTTTCATTTGATGTAAACGGTGACGGAAATGTAAATGTATTTGACTTCACAGCTCTGAAGAGGACTTTACTGAGCAGTACTCCTGTTGAGCCGGTCGATCCGGTAGATCCTGTTGAGCCTGAGGACAACACCATTACACTTGCAGACAGCGGAATTACATATACCGGCGTCGGCATGACACTCAGCGAGGATGAGAAGATAATTACTATTTCACAGCCGGGAACATATATCGTTACAGGCGAAATGACAGGCGGTCAGATCGTTGTTGATGTTGACAAGACAACCTATGCAGGAGGCATTGTTGAACTTTCACTGGAGGGCATGAGCCTTACAAACGAAACTGATTCCCCTATCTATGTAGCTTCAATCGATGAAGAGTGCGTGATCACCGCAAAGAAGGGTACAGAAAATACTGTTGCTGACGGCAGCTCATACACAAATGCCGATGAGGACAGCGGTGCTATCTATTCCAAGGACGACCTTAAGTTTAAGGGTAAGGGTACTCTGAATGTAATCGGTAACTGTGCAGACGGTATCGTAAGTAAGAATGATATCAAGATTCATAACGGTACAATTAACGTAACAGCCGTTGATGACGGTATCAGAGGCAAGGATTCAGTAAAGATCGGTGATGCAGATGATACTGATTTCAGCAACCTCAATGTAACAGTTAATGCCAAGGGCGGCGACGGTATCAAATCCACTGAAACTGACACAACTTCCGGAAAGGGCTATATCACTTCAAACGGCGGTACTGTAAACATCACAGCACTTTCTGATGGTTTACACGCTTCACAGACTGTAACTCTCAACGGCGGAGATTTCACAATCAAGACAACAGGTTCTTCGTCTACAACATCTGATATTAGTGCAAAGGGCATCAAGGCTGGCTGCACAGATGATACTACAGGTGAAGAAATTACAGGTACTATCACAATAAACGGCGGTACTTATGATGTTGATTCAACCGACGACTGCGTACACGCAAGCGGCAATATTGACCTTGTAGGCGGCGTTCTGGAACTCAATTCCGGTGATGACGCAGTTCACAGTGACGCTGATCTCACTATTGGTCATGGCGACAACACATTTGATGATCTGACTGTAATAGTTGAAGCTTGCTACGAAGGTATGGAAGGTATGAACGTAACCCAGAACAGCGGTACTGTTATTATAAACTCCACAGATGACGGTTACAACGCAGCAGGCGGTGCAGACGGTTCCGGATCCACAACTCCAGGCGGATGGGGCGGTCCCGGCGGCAGCACAACAACCGGCGGCAGCTATACACTTACTATTAACGGCGGTTTTGCACTTGTAAACGCAACAGACGGTGACCATGACGGTTTCGACTCAAATGGTTCACTGACAATTAACGGCGGTTATGCAATTTCAAACGGTAATGAACCTTTCGACTGTGACGGAACACTCTCCTACACAGGCGGCGTATATGTAAGTGAAGCAGGCTCAAGCGGCGGCATGGGCGGTATGGGAGGAATGGGCGGTTCATCGTCTATGACTCAGTCAGTATCAGCCTCTGTATCCGCAAATGCAGGAACAAGAATTACTATCTGCGATGAGTCAGGCAATGTAATAGTATCATTCATTGCCGACAAGAATGCAACCACAATTACAGCAGGCTGCACAGCATACAGCGGAGCTACTGTTTACACAGGCGGTGAGCTTTCAGGCTCAACATACTTCCAGACCGTTGATGATACACAGCTTGCAGCATACGGCGGTACACTTACAGGCGGTACAGCAGCAGGTTCCAGCTCAAGCGGCGGAACAACAAATCCATGGGGCTGATCGGTTCCATAGAACAATTTAGTTAGCTATTCTTTATGCTGATTATTCGGTATAGGGTTAGTATATTTTACGGGTCGGCACGAAACGGACATTGATTGGAAATGTGGCTATCGCTCAGCTTGTACTCATAACAAATACAAGTTGCCATATTTAAAATTAATTGACTTTTCATGTTTCCCTTAAACATGTAAAATCCCCCTGCGGTTTTCACTTCCGACGCAGGGGGATTTGCTATTTATGCCTTTCTCATTACAATAGTCATATACATATAACTGTCATTTATCTCTCCGAAAATCTCACCGTCCATTTTTCTTGCAAGCTGACGGCAGATATAAAGTCCCAGACCGCTTCCGGTTCTGCCTTCAGAATTTGAGCCACGCCAGAAGCTGTCAAAAATATGTACAAGCTCCGGTTCGGGAAGTGTGCATCCGCTGTTTTTAACAGTTATGCAGCGGCAGTCCTCCTCATCTGAAAATTCAATGAAGATCCTTTCTCCGTCGCCGTATTTTACGGCGTTTTCTATTACATTCTGCAAAATCTCAATATACCTGTCAGCGTCACCCTTTATGACACAATCGGAAAATTTCCCCACATAAAACAGAGTCTTGTTGAGAGATAGCTTTTCCGAATAATAATCGGTTATTTTATCCATGACCTCTGATAAATAAAACTCTCCGTCATTGACCTCAAGCCGGAGGAAATCCTCACCTGCCGACCTTGTAAGCTCCGCTATAAAACGTTCAATTTCATCCACCTTTAAATTTATCTTGCCGGAGATCTCACGCTGCATTTCCCGGTCGTCATACAGTCCCTTTGCAAGTGCGCTTGAATACAGCCTGATAGCCGACAGCGGAGTCTTTATATCGTGGGAAATTGAAAGGAGTGTGGTCTGCTTTTCCTTTTGCAGCTGCAGCTCACGTTGTTTCTGCTGTTCCATATTTTCACGGAGAATATTCACTCCCCATAAAAACTTCCCGAAATATTTATTCCTGCTCTCCTCAAGGGGTATAGTAAGATTTCCCTTTGAAAGCTCATAGGGCATTTCACTGAGTTTATTAAAGGGCTTTAAAAATCTGATCTTTATAAATATAAATGCCGCAGCTACTATAACTGCAGCAGCCACAATTGAAATGTTGACTGCGTATACGGATATACCGCCGCCGTCAGGAGTATGGGAATAGTCAAACCGATATAACCTGCCGTTTATTTCCCTTACAGCGTAATCACTGCCTGGGGTAAAAAAATCCGCCTGATCATTATACTCTCCGACATTTGTTATGTAATTAAGTCCGGAAATATCGGGACTTTCCCCTTTTTCTATACTGTCGCATAATCTTTTTATTTCCACGTTATACGGTCTGTCACCGGAAGTATCATCCGACACAGAAAGAAAGATATTTACTGCTGCAAAGGCTGCGGCAAAGGACAGCATGATACATATAAAAAGTTTATTGAAGTCTTTCATACAAACTTGTACCCCTTGCCCCAGACTGTCAGTATTCTCTCCGGCTTTTTCGGGTTCTTTTCAATTTTCTCCCTGAGCCATTTTATGTGAACGGTAAGGGTCTGCGGCTCTGAAAAGCTGTCGCTGCCCCAGACGCTGTTAAACAGGTACTCCTTTGTAAGTGGCTTGCCGCTGTTTTCCGCAAGAAGTATGAGAAGCTCAGTTTCCTTTGCGGTCATTTCAAGCTTTTTTCCATCCCTGAATACAGTTTTATCTGCCCGGTTTATTACAAGATCACCACTCTTTATTTCATCCACCAGATAACGCCGGCGGAAAATTCCAGAAATTTTTGCCAGCAGAATATCAATATCATAGGGCTTTTCGATGTAGTCGTCTGCACCGGTCACAAGTCCGCTTAGCTTATCATTCTTTTCTGTTTTTGCACTGAGTATAATAATAGGCGTATCACTGGTCTTACGTATTTTTTCACATACTCCCAGACCGTCGATCCCCGGAAGCATAACATCCAGCAGGACAAGCCTTGCCCCGTATTTTTCAAACAGGGACAAGGCTTTTTCACCGTTTTGCGCAGTGCTTACAGTATAATTTTCCGCACGAAGAAAATCACAAAGGAGATCTGAAAGTTCCTCATTGTCTTCAACTATCAATATATCTATCACAGTATCCTCCGAAAACTTACCAGCCCATTTCCATAAGCCAGTTATTAAGTGAGCGTTCTCTCTCCCTTGAACCGGAAGGAGAAGCGTACTTACCTAAATTATACTCCCCTTTTATGTTTCCGTCAACTATGTATAACACTCTTGTGCATTTTGCGGCAACCTTCGGGTCGTGGGTTACCAGCATTATTGCGGTGCCGTCATTGTTAAGCTCTGTCAGCTGATCCATTACCTCTTCGGAGGATGAACGGTTCAGGGCGCCAGTAGGTTCGTCTGCAAAAATCATTTTCGGACTGTTTATCATGCTGCGGCAGATACATGCTCTCTGCAGCTGACCTCCGGAAACCTCGTTGATGTCATTGTCGGCAATATCGATTATTCCAAGGCGGCGCATAAGGTTCTGACCTGCACGGAGCTTCTGTCTGCGTGAAGAACTGTTCTTTTTGGACTGTATAGAGGGGAGTATGATATTGTCCAGAACACTGAGATTTTTAAGCATATACATCTGCTGGAAAATAAATCCCATTTCATCAAGCCTCAGGTCGGAAAGCTCTCTGCTGCTGAGCTGTGCAATATTTCTGCCGCCGAATTTTATTTCGCCCGATGTGACATTGTCCATACCCGAAACTGCGTAAAGAAGGGTGGATTTTCCCGAACCGGACGGCCCCATTACGGCGACCATCTCCCCTTCGGCAATGCTGAAATTAACATTTTTCAGTACGTTATTCTGACGCTTGTTTACAATATATGTCTTGCAAAGATCCTTTACTTCTAAAATATTACTCATAATAATCTCCATTCTGCCGCTAATAGTATCAGCACAAACAGGACTGAAAATCTCCCAAGCGGCATAATGGGGATTTTCGGCATGTTCTGCGGTTGCCGCATAAGCGGCGAGCAGAACGCCTGTCTGGATCTGATCAGCGTGATTTTTCACGCTAATCTCCATTCATAATATTATTTTTTAACTGAAATCCTGTGATTTGCAGATTTATTCTATATCTGCCGTCTGGGAAGCAGTAATTTTCTTTGTATAAATTGAAGTGAACATCACACTCAGTGCCATGACCGCAATCAGTGCCAGCGGATAGGCAATAAACACTTCCGGAATATTCATTGTGTATTCGACGCCCTCAGACGCTCCCATCATGGCAAAAACCGGATTGATAACAAGGCTTGTGACCGGAAGCACCAGTGCTACTGCAATAACTGCTGAAATACAAGCCGTTATGATAAATCGCTTTGTATGCCATGAGATGATACTTGCATCCCTGAATCCTATTGCCTTTAAAACTGCTATTTCTCCCTGTTCCTTAGCGATCATGGAACGTTCCATAAGAACTGAAACAAGAACTATTATAATCGCCGCAATTACAGCTATAAGATTTCTCACAAGTGACAGAGTGTCAGCAACTCCTGTTGTTTCCGCAACCACCTCTCCGGAGGTATGGATACTGTTGGCTTCCGGATAAAGCTCCTCAAGCTTTTCAATTCTCTTTTCTGTTTCCTCGTCGTCCGGATTGTCAGTAAAGTTTACCTGGTATGAACATGTTCCGCAAAGGAGCGAAAAAGGTATTTCTGCATCCTCATGAAGTCTTATGCCCTCCCCCAGATTATTCATTGACTGGAATAAACCTGTTATAATAAATTCTCTTTCTTCACTTCCTATATGTATTTTGATCGTATCCCCGATGGCTGCCCCGAGCTGATCAGCAGTCATATCAGTTACTGCAAGCTCATCCGCACTTTCCGGCGGCACTCCTCTTGTATATGTATATTCGTCTGCGGTCGTGCCTGCACCCTGCATTGAAACGGCCTTGCATACATTGTCCCCAAAGGACGCCGTAAGCTTATACTGAAGTTCAAACACACATTCTGCCGGCATACCGTTATCACTGAGCTTCTTTTCCATTTCCTCAAGATCAGCTGCCAGCAGCTTTTCACCGCCGTCAGTCAGATATGTCATCTGCCTGTCGGGAATGGAA
>JBJEQU010000043.1:0-5947 GCA_051881935.1 Porcipelethomonas sp.
AGTGCTGGTGTAGCTCAGTTGGTAGAGCAGCTGATTTGTAATCAGCAGGTCGGGGGTTCGAGTCCGTCCACCAGCTCCAAATTTCGTCGGCAATAGTTGGCGAAATTTTTATGGGAGAATTCCCGAGTGGCCAAAGGGGGCAGACTGTAAATCTGTTGCGTTTCGCTTCGATGGTTCAAATCCATCTTCTCCCACCAAAAAAGTCCTGCATTTTATGCAGGATTTTTTTATGCAAAAAAATTATTTTCTCAGCAGGCTGTTGCCTGTCAAGGGTGGCAGCCGTTAATTATGCGGTGTTGCCTTAAAGCACTCGAAATAAAACCGCCCCAGGAGGACGTATGGTAATAAAAGCTGAAAATAATGTGGACGCAAAGGATATTAAGGCACTTATAAACTGCAACAGCTCAAAGCTTAAATTTATGCTTATTCTGCTGACACTGACCTTTGCGGCATTTCTCGCATTTTGTATTATTATGAATAATACCGGGAAAAATACGGGATATTGCATAGTGGGGATTTTGTGGTGTATTGTCGTTTATGCATATGTGTTTATAATAAATCCGAAAATAGTTTACAGATCATTCAGGAGAAAGTATACATCCGGCGCACTGATAAAATATGAGCTTACAGCCAAAAGTGCAGCAATGACAGTTGTCAGCGAAAAGGGCAAGTGGGAAAAACGGAAAAATTACCGTGATATGTTCAGGGCGTATGAAACTCCGGACTACTTCTTTTTTTACACTAAAAGGAACGAGACGTTTATTCTGAAAAAAAGCGGTATAAAACAGGGCGGCACTGAAGATATATCCGGACTGCTTGCTGAGGAAATGGGTGCTAAATTTATCCGAAAGGCGAGATAAAATGACTAAATTTGAAATCAATTATAAAAAAACGGATATCTGTTCTTTTTTTAACGACACCTCTAAGAGCAGGCTCCTCAAAAGCCTTGCTTTGATATATACCGTTATCGGATTGACTATATTCTTTATTTTTCTTGTTGCCTCTTATTTTATAAACGGCGAATTAAACCTTGCAAAACCGCTTCCGTTTATTTTTCTTGGAGTCCTTATAGTCCTTGTGGTCATTGCGGTCACCCGGACGCTGAAAAATGCTCCGGAGAAAATGTATAAGGAGTTTCAGTCCCTTTATGACGGCGGAGCCATTATATGTACATTTACTGATGACAGGGTATATATTGAAAGCGGCAGCAAGTCAGAGGATGATGGATTTATTCTCTACTCTGCTCTTGAAAGGGCAATTGAAACAGATAATTATTTTTACATCTTTATAAACAGCAGTGCAGCACAGATAATAAGAAAATCCGCCCTTGTGGAAGGCTCAGTAGATGAGGTAAGGGAAAATCTTAAAGCGGCGCTGGGCAGCAGATATGAGGACATTACGAAATATCGTCGCAGCCGGTAGTCAGCAATATTTATTTGTAAATTATATTTAGGTTTCCATAAAACCAATGGAGGAATGAAAAATGGTAAGAGAAGATTTGAGAAACGTTGCGATTATTGCTCACGTTGACCACGGTAAAACTACCCTTGTTGATGAAATGCTCAAGCAGGGCGGTGCATTCAGGGAAAATCAGGTCGTGGCTGAAAGAGTCATGGACAACAATGATATAGAACGTGAAAGAGGGATCACTATTCTTGCGAAGAATACTTCCGTTTACTATAACGGTACAAAAATCAATATTATAGACACTCCTGGACATGCCGATTTCGGCGGCGAGGTTGAGCGTGTACTGAGCATGGTTGACGGTGTAATTCTTCTTGTTGACGCTGCAGAGGGTGCAATGCCGCAAACAAGATTTGTCCTCTCAAAGGCGCTGGAGATGAACCATAAGATCATTATTGTTGTAAATAAGATCGATCGTCCGGATGCCCGTCTTGACGAGATAGGCGATGAAGTTCTGGAGCTTCTTCTGGACCTTGACGCCAATGACGAACAGCTTGAAAGTCCCATACTTTTCTGTTCGGGAAGGGCGGGAACCGCTTCTCTCAGCCAGTACGAGGAGGGCAAGGACCTTGTGCCCCTGTTTGATACTATAATAGATTATATTGATCCTCCCAAGGTTGAAGAGGAGGGTCCACTCCAGATGCTCATTTCCTCTATCGACTATAACGAATATGTGGGAAGAATCGGGATCGGACGCATTGCAAGAGGCAAGGCAAAGGTCAATCAGAATGTTGTTGTATGCAATCACCAGAATCCGGATAAAATGATAAAGAATGCAAAGCTTGTCTCTCTCCTTCAGATAGAGGGACTCCAGAGAGTTCCCACAGAGGAGGCTGAAGCAGGGGATATTGTATGGATAAGCGGTATTGACGGAATCACTATCGGTGATACGATATGTGACCCGGAGGCTGTTGAGGCTATTCCCTTTACGAAGATAAGCGAGCCTACCGTTGAAATGACATTTTCCGTAAACGATTCGCCGTTTGCAGGAAAAGAAGGTAAATTTGTAACTTCACGTCAGCTCCGTGAAAGACTTTTCAAGGAAACTCTCAAGGATGTTTCCCTACGTGTTGAGGAAACGGAAAATACTGATGCTTTCAGAGTTGCAGGACGAGGTGAAATGCATCTTTCTATCCTTATTGAAAATATGCGCCGTGAAGGCTATGAGCTTTCGGTTTCAACCCCGAGAGTACTTTTCAAGGAGGATGCTGAGGGCAGAAAGCTCGAACCTGTTGAAAGACTTGTAATCGATGTCCCGGAGGAATGTGTTGGCTCAGTTATGGAAAAAATGGGTTCAAGGAAGGCAGAGATGCTGGAAATGCACCCACAGGGTTCAAGAATGAAGCTTGAATTTTTAATTCCTTCAAGGGGTCTGTTCGGATACAAGAGTGAATTTCTAACTGATACAAAGGGCGAGGGTATAATGTCCAGCGTGTTTGACAGCTACCAGCCTTATAAGGGAGAGATCCCCAGAAGAAATACCGGCTCTCTCGTTTCCTTTGAGACAGGTGAAGCGGTAACATACGGTCTTTACAATGCACAGGAGAGAGGTCAGCTGTTTATCCCTGCCGGTACGCCGGTTTATGAGGGTATGATCGTTGGAGCATCCCCTAAGGCAGAGGATCTTGTTGTGAACGTATGCAAGAAAAAGCACCTCACAAATACTCGTGCAAGCGGTTCGGATGACGCACTGAGACTTGTTCCGCCGAGAAAGCTCAGCCTTGAGGACAGCCTTGAATTTCTGGCTGACGACGAGCTTCTTGAGGTAACGCCTGAGAATATCCGTATAAGAAAGCAGATTCTCAGCAATACTCTGAGGGCTAAAACAAGAGCAAAGCAGTAGTAAAGATATATAAAGAGACAGACTCCCCCTGCCCCATACGGAACGGGGGGAGTATAAATCAAATGCACACCGAAAGGTGTGCATTTTTTACTGTTCAGATACTATTCTGCTGAGGGCTTCAACATCCTTACCGTTAACATAACCGTCCTGATTAATATCCGTCAGGCAGAGTCTCTGGGCTGAAATTTCTCCGCTTCCATCCAGATATTTATTCAGAAGTACAAGATCGAATATATCCCTGGCTCCGTTTCCGTCCAGATCACCTGGAAGCTCATAAATATCAGGTTCTGTAACATTGACTTTGAAGCTGTCAGAAAAGCCTCCGTACTTGATTGTAACAGTCTGTTCTCCGAGCTGACTCGGATCATAGCCGTTTATAGTATAATCACTGACAATGTTCTTTGTTCCGTTATCAAAAAGCGCATGAACAATAAGTCCTTCACGGCTGAACTGTTGACCTAATACATAATCGGTAATATCCGGGAGACTTGTTACCTCAATACCGATCAGTGTTTTTTCCGTTACTTCAACTTCAAATTCTGCTTCACAATTACCGGCTGCTACCTTGATTTTCGTCTTTCCGGGAGTCTTGGAAAATCCGTCTACATTTTCAAGGTAGAATTTCTTCAGCTCACCGGAGGTATTGTTGGTGTAAACCGCAGTGACTTTAAGTCCCTTTATTGAAAGTCCCTCTCCGAGCTTATAAATTATTTTGTCAGGGGGGGATTCGATCCTGATCCCGGTGACCTCTTTGCCGTTGACAGTTACGTTGAATGAGGCTGTCTTTTCCATATAGCTTACTTTGACAAAGTGTGTTCCTTCAACCGATTCAAAACCGCTTGTATCGTAGTCGGTTATGACCTTCTCTGATCCGTCACTGTAAACTGCCTTTACGATCATTCCTGTCAGGTCAAGCTGTTCGCCTTCGTTATAGACAACCTTTGTGGGTTTCTGAGAGATGTATATGCTCCTCGGGACTTCTCCCGAGGGTTGTTCCTGCTGCTGGTCTGTTTTTACTGCATAGTCAAGAGTACACCATCCGCTTGTGCCGTTGTATGACGTTCTGCCCCAGTGATAACCATCGGCATCAGCTGTTGCTGTGACTGTTATTTCTGTTTTGTCAGGGATAAGACCTATCTGATTGTAGTTAAGTCCGGGACCGCTTCTGAGCTTCACACCGTCAGATGAATTTATTTTCCATTTTTCTGATACGCTTGTAATTGAAGAGCTGCCCGGATTATCTGTCGGTTCTTCCGTAGGCAACGGACCATCGTATCCCAACGGTCCCCCGACCATGTAAAGGCAGTAATCAAGGCTGCACCACTGCTGGGTTCCCTCGTAGTCGGTTTTTCCCCAGACAGTACCATTTGCGTCGGTGTATGTATCTGTTATGGCGAAAATTGTATTGAGAACCATATATCCTGTCTTTTCTGAGGATACATCCGGTGATTTTCTCAGATTGACTCCGCTCTCATCGGTCACTCTCCATACTTCAGAGGTATAGTCAGTCCTGTTTTTCAGAAAGAGAACTGTTTCAAGATGACGCCTTCTGACGAGTCCCTGCAGTACTTGTCCTCCGGCAACACGCCATTCACCGAATGCCTGTGCAATTTCAAGGAAGCTGTAATTTTCCGAGCCGTTGATAAGAATGGTCTTTAAGTCAAAGTCTCCATAAGCATCCCAGAGATTTCCGAGAGCGTAGCATATGCAGACGAGAGCATCAAACTGATTCTGTGTAAGCTCAATATCATACTTAACTGCAAAACTGTTAACATAGTCTGCAAAGGCTTCTGCATATTTTCTAAGAAGCTGTTCCGCTTCTTCCTCTGTTATTCCGTCAGGATACTCGTCAGCGCCGCATCCGGAGCCATAGCCGATAGACCACTGACCGTAATCCCAGTATTTGTACTTGCTGAATCCCTCTGTGCTTTTAATAAGGTCAATACAGTCCTGACCTACAGTCATGCCTCCGACTGCCCTGACCCTGATCGCAAAACAGGGGAAAATCATAGCCGCCGTCAGCAGGATGCAGACTAATTTTTGCAAGGATTTGATTTTAGTACTCATTTAAATCTTCTCCTTTGTCACAATATATTCAAGAATAACCTTGCTGTCTTTTGCACTGACAGTGCCATTCCTGTCAGCGTCAGCATTGATAAGTCCATCCCCGGACAGATCCGGACCCTCTCCGAGTATGCAGTATTTGTTGATCGCAATCACATCTGATGTGGATACTCTTCCGTCACAGTTCGCATCTCCCCATTTGTAATTTTCGGTAATGATGATCTCACATCCTGCTGATGAAAAAGGGATTTCTTCCATCTTTTCACTGCCCATAACAGAATATCCGGTTTCAACAGGAATTGTCTGTCCGGCACTGTTTCCTTTTGTTTTGAATTCTATTTCAAATATTTCTCCCGAAATAGAACGATCCCTGCTGTCTGACCAGACAAGCGTGACACTGTCGTCAGATGAGCTGCTGCAATAAAACATTCCATATTCAAGGCTTGAGGAGGCATTGACAAACTCAAGGGCAGCAGAATCGAAACTGACCGAGATCGAATAGGCTGCAAGCATTGTCTCGCCGTCCAGCGATGCAGTGACCGTCGTCACATCATTCTGAGCCGCATAGCCGCCGGA
>JBJEQU010000044.1:0-5942 GCA_051881935.1 Porcipelethomonas sp.
GAGGGCCTAACAGCAGTACGCCCTTTGGTATTCTTGCGCCGATCTCCTCATATTTTTTCGGATGCTTGAGGAAATCTACTATCTCTTCCATCTCATGCTTTTCTTCATCAGCTCCGGCAACATCTGCAAAAGTTATTTTCTTTCCGTTGTTATGCTGATTTTTTATGTTTGCCTTTGCAAAGGAGGAATATTTTCCGCCGCCGCTGGTCTGACGCATCATAAAGAAGAACAATGCAACAGCAATGCCCAGCATCAGAATAGTCGGTATTGTTGAAAGGATCCATGAGTTATCCGTAATCTTCTTATAGTCCTGTTCAAGAGGTTCATCCGGATGTCTTTTGTTGTATTCTGCTCTGTAATCAGAACCCTCTGAATCCGTATCCTCAAGGAAGATACTTACATTCGGAACCTCATAGGTTCTTGTTTTTTCCTCCCCGACAAGCAGGTATTCCAGCTCGCCGCTTCCCAGATCCAGGGTATACGACTTTACCTCATAATTTTCAAAATGACTTATAACCTCTGAATACGGTTCTTCCCTACCGGTATCTGACACACGGGAAAAAATAAAGAAGAATGCACCTATGATCAACGCACCAACTAAAATATAAGCCAGCAGCCCTTTGTTTTTGTTATTCAAAAATCATTTCACTCCATTTCTTTTATAAGTTTGGTATCCAACTCGTTTATGCCTATGTACGGCAATTTTTTGTACTCCTGCGAATGATCTTTCTGTATTTTCCTGAAATCTATCCGGGATGAGTACATATTTTCAAGGAAGCAGAATATCTCCTTCCATGAATTATCCCTTGAATTTTTCCACAGCAGTCATCCGGACAGAACACCATCCGAAAGCAGCCGTAATATTATTATAGCTTGAAATCAGCATAAAGTCAATTTCACAGCGGATTTTTTCATCATATTTTTAAAAAAGATTTTTTCATTCATTCTTCCTATCAGTATTTTCAATGCTCACCGACAAAATTCTCTCCGAATTTTCATCAGCCCTGACTCTGTCGGCGACCCCGAAGCCCTCCATAAATATCAGTCCTTCCTCATCGCTGAGAAAATGTATAAACGGACGCCTGTCCCGGGGAACCTTTTCATTGATAAGCTTTTTTACAGAAGAAGTAAAATTTCTGCCGGAAAGTCTTATCTTATCCCCGAAACGACGGTTTCTGACTATTATTTTACCCGAAACCTTGTCCATATCAATATGATATTTACCACTTTTATTTTCCAGTGCTATCAGGATACTGTTTTCAAAAATACGATTCTTCCCGATTTTCAACGGAATCTCAATGTCAGAAATTTCGGAAATCTTTTTTTGAATACTTATAACTCCTCCTCTGCCGTCAATAAAAATATCTTTTGCTATATTAACTTTGCCGTCTTTGTCGGCAAGGGAATCAACTTCATTTATTTTTTCAAAGCTTACAGGAAGATCGTTTGCACCTAAAAACCTTGAAACAATTCTCTTTCTCACCACCGGAGGGAATTCCCTCAGACCGGATAATTTTCTTTTTTCAAAATTTTTCTCGCAGCCTTTTCCGGCAAGCTCTTCCATAAAAGCATTTTCTTCCCTCAGACTTCGCTGATCGTTTGAAAAGCTTTTGTAAAAGCCGCCGTTTATTTCCCGTATGACAGGGATTATTTTATGGCGTATCTTATTTCTTGTATAATCATCAGAGAGATTTGTGGAGTCTGTAACAAACTCCTGATTTTTCTCTTTTAAATATTCTTCGACTTTTTCCCGTGTAATACCGATAAGGGGACGGATTATATTGCCCCTCACAGGAGGAATACCGCACAGACCTTTAAGTCCTGTTCCTCTTATAAAATTCAGCAGAACCGTTTCCGCATTGTCGGACAGTGTATGTGCCGTTGCGATTTTCCCATTTTCTCCGGCACATTGAGAAAATTTTTCATATCTTATATCTCTTGCAGTTTCCTCAAGGGACCTGCCTGATGTACGGGCAGCTGCCGGAACATCAATACGATATGTTTTAAGGGGAACACCAAGCTTCCTGCAAAGGGATATGCAGAATTTCTCATCGGAATCGCTTTCCTCTCCCCGAATGCAGTGATTTATATGGACGGCACTAAGTTCAAGCTCCATAGATGTTCTCAGTTCGCAGAGTATCATCAACAGGCACACGCTGTCAGCACCGCCGGACAATGCGGCGGTAATACTGTCGCCCTTTTCAATCATTTTATATTCATTTATGGTATTCAAAACATCGATTGCAGTTTTAGTCAAAACTCAGCCCTCCGGAGGGGTATTAAAGTCAGCATTTGAAAAACGTGTGAACTGTCCGTCCCAGATAAGCTTTACTGTCCCCGTTTCACCGTGACGGTTTTTTGCAACAATACATTCCGAAACATTCGGCTCCGGACTCTCCTTGTTATAGTATGCATCTCTGTAAAGAAACATAACGATATCTGCGTCCTGCTCGATAGATCCGGAATCTCTCAGATCCGAAAGAAGCGGTCTTTTGTCCGGACGGCTCTCAACGCCACGGCTCAGCTGTGAAAGCAGTATTACCGGAACATCAAGCTCCTTGGCAAGGATCTTGAGATTTCTTGTAATTTCCTGAACCCTTAAAACCATATTTTCGGATTTTATGGTGGAACCTAAAAGCTGGAGATAGTCAATTACCACCAGTCCCAGGTTTTTAACACGCCTGAGCTTAGCCTTTATCTGCGGCACATTGGTTCCGGCTGTATCGTCAAGGTATATAGGCATTCCGCAAAGCACATCCGCACTGGAGGCAAGTCTTACCCAGTCATTATCTGAAAGAAATCCGCTTCTGAGCTTGTTGGAATCCACAAGCGCCTCGGTAGAAAGCATTCTTGTTGCAAGCTGTTCCTTTGACATTTCAAGAGAAAATATTGCAACATCCTTTGCGGCATGTCTTGCAACATTTGAAGCAATGTTCAATGCAAAAGAGGTCTTGCCCATACCCGGACGGGCAGCAATAATTATAAGGTCAGATTTATTAAGGCCTGTTGTTATTGTATCGAGCAGTGTAAATCCGGTTTTTGCTCCGAGATATTTCTCCTTGTCAGGTCCGGATATCTTCTGCAGCCTGTCCCATGACTCAAAAACCACATCGCTTATAGGGGTAAGTCCTGTAACATCCTTGCCCTGCCGTATATCAAATATCTTCTGTTCAGCCGAATCAAGAAGAACCTGTGCGGAATTCTGATTCATGGCTATTTCATGCAGCAGCTCACGGGCAACCAGCGCAAGGCTTCTTATGTAGTATTTCTCGGCGACGATCTGACAATAGCTGTCAATATTGTCCACCGACGGCACCATATTTACAAGGGAACCAAGATAGTTTCTCCCCTCCTGTGCCGATTCGAAAATACCTTCCTTTACAGATTCGTCCAGAACTGTAATTACATCAGATTTTATTCCGGAAGTGAACATACGGAGCATTATTTTAAACAGTGCCCTGTGCTGTTCATTAAAAAAGCTTTCCGGCTTTACATGCTCAAGTACATCTGAAATAACCGACTGATCGATTAAAATTGCACCGAGAATAGTCTGCTCAGCCTCTAAGCTGTAAGGAAGCTCCCTGTCGGTGAATTCCTCATATTCCATATCAGCCCTCTGTTACTTCAACGGTGACTTTCGCTGTAACACCGGGATAAAGCCTGATTTCAGCTTCATAGCTGCCGAAATTCTTTATTTCTGTTTTAAGGGATATTTTCTTCTTTTCGATTTTTTTGCCGAACTGCTCTTCAATAAGATCAGCTATATTTCCGGCAGTAACAGAGCCGAAAAGTCTTCCGCCGCTGCCTGCCTTTGCAACAGCCCTGACAGTTTTGCCGTTTACTGCTGCTGCGATTTCCTCGGCACTTTGCTTTTCGACATCCTTTTTATGCTGGGCGGATGCCTTCTGACCCTCCAGCAGATTTATATTCTTTGCTGTAGCCTCCACTGCAAGACCCTTTCCTATGAGGAAATTCCTTGCATATCCATCGGAAACGTTTTTAACGTCACCCTTTTTGCCTGAGCCTTTGACATCCTGTAAAAAGATAACCTTCATGTTCTTTCTCCTTAATCTGAATTTATTGCTTCAAGAAGCAGTTCCTTTGCTTTTCCACATGAAATATTTTCAAGCTGTGCCGCAGCCATAGTCTGATGACCGCCGCCGCCAAGCTTTTCCATAATGACCTGTACATTCATAAGTCCCAGTGACCTTGCGGAAATATTTGTTATATTTCCCGTTTTATAAATGACAAATGATGCAGCCACATCCTGTATTCCCAGCAGCTCATCAGCAGCCTGAGGCGCTATGATCCTAATATCCGCTGTCTCCTTTTCGGCAGCGGCAATTGCACATTGTCCGATTATCTTCGCTGACGAAATAAGTGCCGCTTTTTTTCTGTAGGCTTCAATGGAGCTTGTAAACAAACTCTTGACCCGTACTGTATCAGCGCCGTTTTTCCTAAGATATGCAGCCGCCTCAAAGGTCCTTACCCCGGTATGCATGACAAAATTCTTTGTATCCAGCATAATTCCTGCAAGCAGTGCCTCCGCAATAACCTGGGATATTGAGTTAAGATTCTTGAAGTACTGAATTATCTCCGTCACCATTTCCGATGCAGAGGATGCATAAGGCTCATGATGGAAAATAACAGCATCACTTATGAAATTGACCGTCTTTCTGTGGTGATCGATAACCACCTTCTGATTTGCCCGTTCGCACAGCTTCCGGCTTTCAACAAGCTCTGCATTATGAGTATCGACAATAATAAGCAGGCTGTTTTCGCCGAAATCCGCCTCTGCCTCCTCAGGGGAAATTATCAGATCCGGGCATTCATCATTGATTTTTTCCAGAAGAAGTCCGGCAAGATTTTTCTGGAAATCGACCACGAAAAACGCTCTCTTTCCCAGCTTCCTTATGGCAGCAGCAAGACCTGCGCCGGCTCCCACAGCATCAAGGTCGGCAAACCTGTGTCCCATTATGTAGATGTCATCGCTGGCATTAACGACCTCCTGAAGCGCATTGGAAATGATCCTCGACTTTGCCCTGGATTTTTTCTCAACGCCCTTTGCAACGCCGCCGAAGAAGCGGAAACCGTTCTCGGTCTTGACTGCCGCCTGATCGCCGCCTCTTCCGAGACACATGTCAAGTGCCTGCTTTGCATAGGTTTCATTTTCTTCAAGAGTTTCGC
This sequence comes from Porcipelethomonas sp., assembly GCA_051881935.1. Classification (GTDB taxonomy): domain Bacteria; phylum Bacillota; class Clostridia; order Oscillospirales; family Ruminococcaceae; genus Porcipelethomonas. The sequence continues at coordinate 5,188 of JBJEQU010000044.1, forward strand.
CGCCTCTGCCTACGCCGATGGAAAATGTTATTATATTATTCTTCTCCCCAACAGAAATGCTTCTTGCATTGTCAAGAATATTGAATTTGGAGCCGATTATCTCATTTATATGCTGTTCTTCAATAACAGCTATAAATTTATCATGGCTGAGCTTTCTGAGAACACCGGTGGTACTCGCCATAAATTCTTCAAGAAGAGTCTGGATAGACGCTGAAACCTGTGCTTTTTCACTCTCCTTGAAATTCTGGAGAACATCCTCGTAATTATCGATCACAAGGAGCACTACTGTCGGACGGGTACGCTTATATTTACTGAGCAGCTCTGCAAACTCAGTAATATCGGTAAAGCTCAGATAAACCATATTTTTCTCCCTGCCGCTGACAGGGACACTGCCTATCTTATATATCCGTCCGTTATACTCAGCCTTTGAAACACCGCTTATCAGGAGAGGCTTTACGTCAATATTCAGAGCCTTTCCGATATCGCAGCCGAAGATATCCTCTCCCGGCATTATCTGAACATCAAACTCCCTGTTGCACCACAGGACCCGCTGGTTTTCATCAAGAATGACTATAGGATTTTCAAAGTAATAGAGTGCCTTATTCTCTGCGACGTTTACACATTCATTAAGCTCTGCTATACGCCTTAATGAGCCTTTCTGTGATAAAATGATCTCAGTAATAAGAACCGCCGAAAGAATTATCGCCGGCGCTATTGCAATGAAAAATTTTTCTGTACTGTACTCTCTGAGCATG
>JBJEQU010000045.1:0-5874 GCA_051881935.1 Porcipelethomonas sp.
ATCTGCTCTTTCTTCGCAGTTCTTGCTCTTGCGGTAGTTCTTCCTGTGGGAGGATTTGTAAGTGCGGAAACAGTCGAAACTGTAGGGAATGCTATAGGTAATGCAGGTCTGGGTTACCTCGCAGCAGCCCTTTCTGTAGGTCTTGGTTCAATAGGCTGCGGCATTGCAGTCGGCTCGGCAGCACCGGCTGCTATCGGCGCAGTTGCCGAGGAACCCAAGTCTTTCTCAAAGGCACTTATCTTTGTGGCACTGGGTGAAGGTGTTGCCCTTTATGGCTTCCTTATCTCATTTATGATCTTAAACGCTCTCTGATAAGGCGGCGGTAAAAATGAAATTTTATCTTATAAGCGATAATATTGATACCCATATGGGAATGAGACTTGCAGGCATAAACGGGGTTACTGTTCATGAACCGGAGGAAGTAAAAGCTGAGATCGAAAAGGCAGTGGCTGACAAGGATATTGCCGTTATACTTATCACTGAGAAGCTTGTAAAGCTTTGTGAAGAGCTTGTTTATGATATAAAGCTTAATTTCAGGTCTCCTCTTGTCGTTGAAATTCCCGACAGACACGGAACATCGCATATTACAGAGAATATAAACAGGTATGTAAGCGAAGCCGTTGGTATCAAGCTATAGACAAGGAGGAGGTTTCAATGACGGAAAATCAGGCTGAAAAGCTGGCACGCTTCGCTTCTTCCGTAGATTTTGAGGTGGAGGAAAAAATTAAAAAGATCCGGCAGGACTCTCTTTCGGAAAAAACAAAGCTTTTAAAACAGACTGAGGATAAAGCCCTCAGCGAGGCATATACGAGAATACAGAGGGCTGTCCGTGAGACTGAGGGAAAATACCGCCGTATTACCGCTCTGAAGGAACAGGAGCTTCGCACAGAAGCGTTAAAGCACAGGGAAGCTCTGTCAAAGAAAATTTTCGAAGCGGTCGAAAAAAAGCTTTCCGATTTTACAAAGTCGGATAAATATAAGGCTTTTCTTGAAAACCAGCTTAAAAATGAGGATGTCAGCGGTGCTGTCATAAAGATCTCCGAAAGGGATGAAGGGTATGCAGATATGCTGCACAGGCTTTCGGGATGTCCCGTGGAAACGGAAAAGGATATCAGGCTGGGCGGAATCGAGATTTTCTTTCCGGACAGAGGGATCATTATAGATAAGACCCTTGACAGCGCATTTGATGAACAGAAAAACAGCTTTACTGCAAAACACAGCTTTAAAATTTCAAGCCCTGAGGCAGCAGGAGGTAACTGATAAAATGGAAAACAGAATATATTCAGTAAACGGTCCTGTTGTCAAGGTTCGCAATACAAAGGATTTCTCAATGCTTGAAATGGTTTATGTCGGTAAAAAAAAGCTTATAGGCGAGGTTATCGGCATAACTTCTGAATTTACTACAATACAGGTCTATGAGGTCACTACCGGTCTTACAGTAGGAGAGCCGGTTGTGGGTACGGGTGCGCCTATGAGCGTTACTCTGGGACCCGGCATCATTTCAAATATCTTTGATGGTATCGAAAGACCTCTTATGGAGATAAAAAAGCTTTCGGGAAGATTTATCAGTGAGGGCGCAAACGTTCCGGCAATCGATACGGAAAAGCTTTATGATGTTACTGTGGAAACGACTGTGGGTGCAGAGCTTGCCGGCGGAGATATTTATGCTTCATGTCCGGAAACAGCAGTTATCACCCATTACTGCATGCTCTCTCCTCTGCTTTCGGGAAAAGTTATCTGGACAGCTGAAAACGGGCAGTATCGTGTAAATGATGTTGTCTGCAAAATAGAAGACAGTAACGGCACCGTCCACGAACTGACACTTTGTCAGAAATGGCCTATACGTCAGCCCAGACCGGTGGCGGAACGTATGATGATATCACGTCCCCTTATAACCGGACAGAGAATCATCGACACAGTGCTTCCTATCGCAAAGGGCGGAACTGCCGCTATCCCGGGAGGATTCGGGACAGGAAAGACCATGACCCAGCACCAGCTTGCAAAATGGTGTGATGCTGATATCATCGTGTATATCGGATGTGGTGAACGTGGAAACGAAATGACTCAGGTACTTGAGGAATTTTCCGGACTTATCGACCCCAAGAGCGGCCGTCCGCTGACTGACAGAACTGTGCTTATTGCAAATACTTCCAACATGCCTGTTGCCGCAAGAGAGGCTTCGATATATACCGGCATTACCCTTGCGGAATATTACAGGGATATGGGTTATCATATTGCCATAATGGCGGATTCCACTTCACGCTGGGCGGAGGCACTCAGAGAGATATCCGGACGTCTTGAGGAAATGCCTGCCGAGGAGGGTTTCCCGGCATATCTGCCCTCAAGACTTTCAGAATTTTATGAGAGAGCCGGATATATGAAGACCTTATGCGGAAGGGAAGGCTCGGTAACCATTATCGGTGCAGTATCCCCTCAGGGTTCGGACTTTTCAGAGCCGGTAACCCAGAATACAAAGCGTTTTGTAAGGTGCTTCTGGGCGCTTGACAAGTCCCTTGCCTATGCAAGACACTATCCGGCGATAAACTGGACTACCAGCTACAGCGAGTATATAGATGACCTGACGGATTTTTACAACAGGGAAGCCGGAGAGGATTTCCTTAAAATGCGCCAGGAAATTTCCAATATTCTTATTGAAGAAAATCAGCTTATGGAGATAGTAAAGCTCATCGGTGCAGATGTTCTTCCAGACAGTCAGAAGCTTGTAATCGACCTTGCAAGAGTTGTACGTGTGGGATTTTTGCAGCAGAATGCTTACCATAAGGATGACACCTTTGTACCCCTTTCCAAGCAGAAGCTTATGATGGATGCGATTCTTACTCTCTATCATCAGGCACTTGATGCTCTTGAAAAGGGCGTGACAATGGGCGAGATCCAGCAGTCGGGACTTTTTGAAAGAGTTATAAAGATAAAGTATGATATTCCCAATGACAAGCCGGAATTGTTTGACACTCTGAAAAGGGATATTATTGCCTCCTTTGAACAGATGTGTCAGAAGGCAGGGGAGAGGAGAGCCGTATGAGTATACAATATCTTGGATTTGATGAAATTAACGGACCTCTTGTTGCCCTTGACCATGTAAAAGGCGTAGGCTATGATGAGGTCGCAAACATAAAACTTAGTGACGGAAGTGAAAGAGTCGGAAGAATCGTTGAAATTTCCGGTGAAAGGGCAATTCTTCAGGTTTTTGAGGGAACAAAGGGTCTTTCCCTTACTAACACGAAAACAAGATTTACCGGAAGACCAATGGAGCTGGCACTTTCCGAGGAAATGCTGGGAAGGGTTTTCAGCGGTTCCGGAAAGCCTATTGACGGACTGGGGGACATCTATCCTGAAAAGTATGCCGATATCAACGGCAAGCCGCTGAATCCTGTATCAAGAACATATCCGAGAAACTATATAAGGACAGGTATTTCGTCCATAGACTGTCTTATGACACTTATCAGGGGGCAGAAGCTGCCAATTTTTTCCGGTTCGGGACTTTCCCATAACCGTCTTGCAGTACAGATTGTAAGACAGGCAAAAATTGCTGAGGAAAGCGGACAGGATTTTGCTATAGTATTCGGGGCAATGGGAGTTAAAAATGACGTTGCCGACTATTTCAGAAAGTCCTTTGCGGAAAGCGGTGTTCAGCAGAAGGTCGTGATGTTCATGAACCTTTCCAACGACCCTATTATAGAACGTATTCTGACTCCGAGATGTGCTCTTACTGCGGCTGAATATCTTGCCTTTGAAAAGAATATGCATATTCTTGTAATTCTGACGGATATTACTTCCTACTGCGAGGCACTTCGTGAGTTTTCTTCCTCAAAGGGGGAAATCCCGGGACGAAAGGGCTATCCGGGTTATCTTTATTCTGACCTGGCGTCGCTTTATGAGAGGGCTGGAATTGCTGAAGGCTCCAGCGGAAGTGTTACCCAGATTCCAATTCTCACGATGCCCAATGATGATATAACCCACCCTATCCCCGACCTTACCGGATATATTACTGAGGGACAGATCGTTCTTGACAGAAGTCTTGACCAGACTGGCATTTATCCCCCTGTATCCGTTCTGCCATCTCTTTCAAGGCTTATGAAAGACGGTATCGGGGAAGGCTTTACAAGAGCAGATCATTCTTCTGTCGCAAATCAGCTTTTTGCGGCGTATGCAAAGGTGCAGGATGCAAGATCACTGGCTTCGGTCATTGGTGAGGAAGAACTTTCGGAAACGGACAGAAAATATATAACCTTTGGAGTCCAGTTTGAAAAGTATTTTATCAACCAGGATTTCAATGAGGAGCGTACAATGGAGGAAACCCTTGATCTGGGATGGTCGCTGCTGTCACTCCTGCCGAAATCTGAACTTGATCGTGTAGATGAGGAGTTGCTGGATAAGTATTATGACAATGAAAGTGCTGTAAGCAGATTTATTGCCTGATAAAGGAGAAATATACTATCCATAATATAAAAGCAACACCGCATAAAGAATACCCGACGGCTTTGCACGTCACGATTACTGTGCGGTGTCCGGGCTTCTGACCAGTAACCCTGATTTGTAAAAGGAGGCGTGATATATGGCTGAACAGGTATTTCCTACAAAAGGCAATCTTATGAAGGCAAGGAAGACTCTTGCCCTCTGCCGTATGGGATATGACCTCATGGACAGAAAGAGAAATATTCTTATCCGTGAAATGGTGCAGCTGATGGAGAAAGCACAGATGCTGAGAAATTCCGTTGAGGATACCTATAAGGAAGCTTATGCCGCTTTACAGGACGCCAATATTACTCTTGGCGTCATTGACAGACTTGCGGAGAGTGTACCTGTGGAGGATGGTATCGAGGTTACCTACAGGAGCGTTATGGGTGTGGATATTCCAAGCGTTACACTGAAACCGGCAAAGAATTTCGTACCTTATGGTTTTTATTCCACCAATTCACAGCTTGACAAGGCGTATGTTTCGTTTTCAAAGGTTAAGAATATAACAGTTATGCTGGCGGAAGTGGATAACAGTATTTACCGGCTTGCAATTGCCATAAAAAAGGCACAGCGAAGAGCAAACGCACTTCAGAATATCCTTATTCCCAGATATGAGGGAATGGTGCATTTTATTGTGGAAAGCCTTGAGGAAAAGGAACGAGAGGAATTTTCCAGGCTCAAGGTCATAAAATCATACAAATTGAGGAAAAATAATAAATCCTGAAAAGTAGGGGGCGGCGACTTTGACGCTCAGTTTCATCCGAAATTTCATCTTCATAAGGTTATGCTTTCGATAAAACAGAGGCTGCCGCACCTTATTGTCAGTGCGGCAGCCTTTTTATCTATTTATCAACAATTGGAATTTCCGTTTTATCATATTCATCAAGATGTTTAAGGTAATATTTCGTATCCCTTGCCGTTTCTCCGGACAGCAGAAGTACTGCTGTAATATTGGGGATAGCCATGAGTCCGTTTAGAATATTGGCAATATCCCAGACCAGATCGAGGGAAATAACTGCCGCAACTGCAACCGTTCCGATAAAAATTATCTTGTATGGGAGTATGGCTTTTTTTCCAAAGAGATAGTCGATACACTGTTCGCCATAATATGACCAGCCAAGAGTTGTAGAGTATGCAAAGGCTATGATTCCCACAACAAGAATTATAGAACCCAGATAGGGAATCTGTGAAAATGCCGCAGTCGTAAGCTGTCCTCCGTTTTCAATATTTGAAATGTCAATATCAGGATTTTTCATAATTGTTGAAACAAGCATTACACCGGTGAGAAGACACACGACAACCGTGTCCCAGAATGTGCCTGTAGAGGATACCAGCGCCTGCCTTACCGGATTTCTCGTTTTAGCAGCAGAGGCAACCAGAGGTGCAGAACCCATTCCT
>JBJEQU010000046.1:0-5850 GCA_051881935.1 Porcipelethomonas sp.
AGGAGCGATATAGTGATCATACTTAGGCCATGCAGCAAACTTTGTAGGTGTAGGCTCACCGTTGTATTCGATAACGTGCGGCAGCAGATAAGCGTTGGCAAGTCCGTGAGGAATGTGGAATTCACCGCCCAGCTTGTGAGCCAGAGAATGGTTGATTCCGAGGAATGCATTCGTAAATGCCATACCGGCAATACATGAGGCATTGTGCATTTTTTCTCTTGAAAGCTCATCGCCATTGCTGTAGGATGAAGGGAGATACTTGAACACAAGCTTGATAGCATGAAGAGCCATAGCATCTGTGTAGTCATTAGCAAGTGTTGAAACGTAAGCCTCAATAGCATGAGTGAGGACGTCAAGACCTGTGAAGGCAACGGAGCTTTTCGGAAGGGTCATAACGAACTGAGGGTCAATGATGGCAATGTCAGGTGTAAGCTCATAGTCCGCCAGAGGATATTTCATGTTGTTTGCCTTGTCGGAGATAACAGCAAATGAAGTTACCTCAGAACCTGTACCGGAGGTAGTAGGAATTGCAACAAGCTTTGCCTTCTTGCCCATTTTAGGGAACTTGTATACTCTCTTGCGGATATCAAGGAACTTCTGGGCCATGCCGATAAAGTCAGCGTCCGGATTTTCATAGAACAGCCACATACCCTTTGCGGCATCAATTGCGGAACCGCCGCCCAGAGCTACTATTGTATCAGGCTGGAAACGGTTCATGACATCAACGCCCTTTTTAAGTGTTGTCAGGTCAGGGTCAGGTTCAACGTCACTGAATACTTCTATGATAGGCATTCCGGCATTTTTCTCCAGCTGATAAACGACCCTTTCAACGAAGTGGAACTGAACCATACCCGGGTCAGCCACGATCATAACCCTCTTTATATCAGGCATCTTTGCAAGATACTGAACCGAACCCGGTTCAAAATAAATCTTTTCAGGAACCTTAAACCACTGCATATTCAATCTCCTCTTAGCTACTTTCTTTCTGTTAATAAGGTTTTTAGCTGATACGTTTTCAGAAACTGAGTTCTTTCCGTATGAGCCGCAGCCAAGTGTAAGAGAAGGTGCCATAGAATTGTATACGTCGCCGATCGCACCGAATGAAGCCGGTGAATTTACAACAATACGGCTTGCTTTCATTGTCTTGCCGTATTCCTCTGCAAGCTTGTCATCAGAGGTATGAATAACCGCTGTATGACCGGCACCGTGCTTGAGCATCTCTTCACACATTTCAAATGCATGTTCCTTGTTGTCAGACTTCACTACAGCCAGAACAGGAGAGAGTTTTTCGAGAGCAAGAGGATACTCATCTGCATTTGTACCGCCGATCTCAACGCAGAGCACCTTTGTTTCCTTAGGGATAGTGATTCCTGCCTTTTCAGCGATCTGCCACGGGTACTGTCCTACGACCCACGGCTGAACAGCCATTTTTTCCACGTTGATGACAACATCCTGAATCTTCTGTATCTCATCCGGCTTTGCAAAATAGCAGCCGTGGAGCTTCATAAATGAAACAACCTCATCATATATTTCGGCATCGATAATAGCAGCCTGTTCAGAAGCACAGATCATACCGTTGTCAAATGACTTTGAAAGGATAAGGTCATTTACTGCCTGCTTTACCTTTGCGGTTTTTTCAATGTAGCAAGGTGTATTTCCCGGACCTACACCGAGAGCCGGCTTGCCTGCTGAATAGGCAGCTCTTACCATTCCCGGACCGCCTGTTGCAAGAATAGTAGCAACATCCGGATGATTCATAAGAGCGCTTGTAGCGTCAATTGAAGGGACTTCGATCCACTGTACGCAGTTTTCAGGAGCGCCTGCTTCAATGGCAGCGTCCCTTACTATCTGGGCAGCTCTTACAGAACATTTCTGAGCATTAGGATGGAAACCGAAAATAATAGGGTTTCTTGTCTTTGCACAGATAATCGACTTGAACATTGTTGTTGATGTAGGGTTTGTAACAGGAGTTACGCCGGCAACGATACCGACCGGTTCACCTATCTCAACATAGCTTTCGTTTTTGTTGTCTTCAATAATGCCAACTGTCTTCTCATATTTGATCGAGTGCCAGATATATTCTGTCGAGAAAATATTCTTTGTAACCTTGTCCTCAAAAATACCTCTGCCTGTTTCTTCAACAGCCATTTTTGCAAGCTCCATCTGTGCAGAAAGACCTGCAAGAGCCATTGCCTTTGTAATTTTATCAATCTGTTCCTGATCGAGCTTCATATACTCGTCAAGGGCAATTTTTGCTTTGCGGACAAGCTCATCAACCATTACCTTAGGATCAGTCTGAGGCTGCTCTGCCGTATTGAGCGCTTCTTCGTTCTTAGCCATAACGTTTCCTCCTGAAAATAAACTTCAATAAAGGGTATTACCCTTTTATTCAGACATAACTATGAGGGTCAAACTAACAAATACTATGATTTTCAATTTAACCATCGTTAAATTATTAACAAGATTATTATATCATTTTTTTGCATGTTTGTCAATGTTTTACCTGCCGAAATCGACAAATTATTCTCTTGATGTTTGTTGCAATATCACAAAAATCACGCCACATTATGGGATAAAAGGTAATTTTCCAGTATTTCTGCTGCCTCTCCTACAAGCTCCGCACAGGGTCTTTTCCTGTAATACTCGTCAGTACGCTGAGAGGGAACATAGCTGCTGTCATGCCCTTCAAGACCAAGAAGCTGGCGGCAGACTATTGAACCGTTATTTTTTTTGAATTCAGCGGCAAGATCCTGAATGAGCTTATAGTGACGGGTCTTTCCCTCAGTATCAGTGGGAGAGGAATAACCAAGCTTTAAGCCGGCAGCCATGAACATACCGCTGACAGCACCGCAGACCTCTCTCATTCTTCCCATTCCTCCGCCGAAGGATGAGGAAATTTTAACTGCTGTTTCAAAGTCCAGTCCAAGCTCCTCGGCAAATGCCCCCAATACAGCCTGTGAACAGTTGTAACCCTGCCTGAAAAGCTCCATTGCCTTTTCTTTTTTTGTCATATTAATCTCCATTCTGCCGCTAAGAATGTCGCACAAATAGAAATGAAAATCCCCTCAGCGGCATAATGGAGATTTTCGGCATGTTCTGCGGTTGCCGCATAAGCGGCGAGCAGAACGCCTATCTAAATCTAATTAGCGTGATTTTTCACGCTGCATTCTCCTTTATTGTTGACATAAAATGCTTATACTATTCAATTATTATAGCACTCATGCCGTTTTAAGTCAACTGCTGCAAAAAAACCGACTATACAAAAATACAGCCGGTTCAGTTTGGTTTTATTTATTTTTCTTCCTTGAGATCAGGAGTGATGTTATGATAAGCACAGCACCGATAACCAGTAAAATCAGCTCACAGACAATAAGAGTAGTGAGAGTACCGGAAAGAAACGCAGTAACAGAATCATAGATACATCTGTTGCTGATAATAAGCCGGTCTGTGAAACCTGAAATTTTCAGGCAAAGCGTCGGGATCAGAGCCAGAACGGAAGCGCATATAAGCGATATCGATATCCAGTAAAGTGCATTTTTTATATTCTTCCTCATAAAAACTGCAATAAGCACTATACAAAGGAGTGCAAGTCCTCCGCATATATACATAATGATGTCGAGATAGCTGTAAAGACTCCTGGTTTTTGAAATAGCGCCGGTTTTGCCAATGAGACTCAGCATATAAATATCCGTAAAGCTGCTTATTTCGCTTTCAGCAGTATCGATAGTGTTCTGAAGCTGATTTTTATATGCATCGTCAATCTCTACGTTGTTTTCTTCGGCAAATTCATTAAAGTAATCGGAAATACTCTTTTCGAGGGAGGAAAAGTCAAGTTCGGCGTTAAGATCATCCTCGTCCTGGTCAAGTCCCTTTATGTAATCAAAAACGTTTTCAATTTTCATGTCAATGAGCTTTTTGACGTCATCTTCACTGATTGCTGACATATAAACGCTTTCGGGTATGCCGGAATAATCCTCACTGTTTTTGAAATATGTTCCGATTTCTTCAAGTGCTTTCTGAGGAATATTATTTTCATCGGAGTTTTCAATGTATGTACTTTCATCCAGCAGATAAAATTTTGCTATTGCCGCAGCCCCTGTGCCGATAAGTGAAAAAATGAGAACTATGGACAGGATCAGACCGGGTACATATTTTTCTGTTATTTTCATTTCCTATCCTTTCTTATCAGTCATAGAATTTCTTTTCCACCAGCTCACAGATGACGCCCAGTCTGTCCTCTGTGGGTCCGAGAAGATTTCCATAACATGTATAAAGGGTAAGACGATCCTCTTTGGTAGGGGAAAGGAGCGAGTTGTCAGTTTCCTTGAAAATGGTGCTTTCCTTCATTTTATATTTAAACTCTCCGTATGAGGTGGTAAGCAGAATCTCGTCACCGGGTTTAACATCCCCGAGATTCAGGAAGAAAGTATTGCAGTGTGCATCCAGTACAACATTTCCCTGTTCACCGATGACCACCGAGCCTATATACTGACAGACTCCTTCCCGGAGAAGGTCTTCAGTACTGCCGAAGAAAATGGGGGCTTCAAGACCGATGGATTCTATTTTTATGGTCGCATACTGTAATCCGAAGGAAGGATAGACAATTTTACTGCCGTCGTCAAGCTGGGATTCAACTTCCTTTTCGCTGTATTTTATCTCCCCGATGGTTTTATGTTCGGGGTCGGAAGAAAATATTACATTTGCCGTCTTTGATATTTTCTGAGCCGGAATAAATCCTGCACCTGCGATAATTCCTCCGCATATTGCAAGAAGGACAAAGGGAGTTGCTATCATAACAGCTATATTTTTCTTAGCCATTTATTTCTCCTCTTTTTTAGCTGTTTTTGCAAGCGCTGCTGCACCTGTACATCCTAATGCCGCAGCGGCTAAAATATAAAGTGCAGGAAGATCTGAGTTTTCAGACTCATTTGTTACAGCGGTCAGTTCACCAGCCTGAACGCCGGTTCTGTCCACAAGATTTCCGATAGGTGTAACAAGCTGGATATTTCCGTCCGCATCCTTGACTGTAAGAACATAGTTTTTATCTGATTTTTTCTCAAAGGAAACGTCCAGACCCAGCTCCTTGCCGGCAGAAACCATCTGGTCAAGGATGCTGACTATATTATCGTCTGTCATCTTATTTGCAAGATCCTTGAGGAAGGAATCGTCAAAATCTTTGTTGTCATCACTGTCACTGTCACCGGAACTGCTCTGTCCTGCGCCTTTCATTCCGGCTATTGTTGTGCCGAAATACTGCATTGCGATGTCATCCATTTCTGAGCCGACGCTGTAAAGAGTGTCTACCATAATGTCATACTGTTCAGATGTGAACTTTGAAACATTAAGATAATTCTGAAGAACCTGGACATATTCTTCCTGGAATCCGGCGCCTCTTGCTGCTGCAACAACGTCGTCAGCAGTAGCAGCTGAAACGCTTAATGATGCTGTACCAATAACTGAAATTGCCGCAGCCGCAGCTGCCAATCTTTTAATATGATTTTTCATGAGAAACCTCCGTTAAAGTCAAAAACAAACAATTATTCTGTATAACTATTACTGTAACATTTTATATGCATTTTGTCAAGGGCAAAAGACAATAAAAATTATGGGAAATTATAACATATTTTTGAGGTGACGGCAATGCAGATGCCGGTCGGCTGCGCACTTTTTGTTTATATACATATAGTCACACTGGAGGTAAAAAAGGACGTTAAAGGAAAAAAGAAAAGAATCATTGCAGAAGTAATTTAGAAATACGCAATGAGGCAGTGGAATATTGACGGAAAGGAGTATTTTTATTTTAAGGCAACACCGCACAATTAACGGCTGTCGCCTTTGCCGCACATCTGC
>JBJEQU010000047.1:0-5842 GCA_051881935.1 Porcipelethomonas sp.
TCTCTATTATATCACATTTTTTCCCTTTTGACAATTGTGCGGTGTTGCCTTAAATATCAGAATCTTGAGCTTACAAGCTGCCCTGATTTTTTGATTGACAGGTTATGGAATCTATGTAAACAGCATGGTGTAAAGGGATACTCTAAAGAAAAACTGAATGCTTACGCAGAAATCGGCATAAATTTGAATCATATACGGCTATTAGGTGAATTATATATTGTAATATTTTTGATATATTCATTTGATAGCAGGAATTATACAGATCCATATTCCGATAATAATTTAAATATCCTTTCTATCGTCAATCAAAGTCTTTGTAAGCTTGAAACAAGGATTCTGCTTACGTCATACTATCAGATTACAGATTCAAAAGATGAAAAAGAAGTTATAGAAAATATATTTGACAAATGGAAAAATAATACCGGGCAACCCTTATCGTGATTATGATAAGGGTTGCTTTTTTCTGTTTTCTACACAAAACGGACTTTTTCGTGCTAACTTTTAGAACATAGTGACTTTATGTTTAAAAAGATTTATAATGATGATGAAGCTAAGACAGATAATCTTAGTGGAATAAAAAAGCAGTACTGCTATCGTATGAAGTAAAGCCTGCAGTAATGCGCACACTGCGGCACATTAATTAGAAAGGAAAAAAATCATGAATTTTATGGATATTTTTGTAAATGAAAAAACAACAAATTTAAACAATGAAACCTGGTATCTTGACAAAGGAGACTACACAGGAGTTATAACTGAATTTAAAACAGTAAAAAATGGTGCAAAGTTACTTTTAAAGATTCAGCTGGAATCTGGTACTGTTTTTATGAACTGTCCATACAACTGCCAGATAAACAGAGATATATTTGATCCATTTATGAGAAAATTTAAAGATATCAGCGAAATTCCTGGAACTATGGTTGACTTTACTGTAACTAATAACAAAGTTAGCGATACGATGACATTCACAAATATAACGAGAATTTCTGAAAGTCATAAAGAAGTGGAAAATGACAATATGACTCAGCCAGCCATTCCGAGTATCGAAGAAATTGTAGAAAGCAAGGATACAGCCAATGACTATATCACATTCTAAAAACGCACTCCCATGCAGCGGTATGCTGCATGGGGAAATTAAATTTTTCATGTCTGCCGCATTTGGCAGAGAAAGGACTATATTATGAATGAAATTTTAAATATACTAATTGATTTTTTTGCTGTTTTATCGGCTCTCCGTAAGGATTATGTTGAAATACGTTTTCTAAAAACGCAACATGGTTTGGTATCGGGCTTATTTAAAACTGACAAAACAGGAGCAGAGGCTCTTGTTTCAGAAATCAGCAGACTTTCCCTGAATAAAATTTCTATGTATCACACAATTAACAAGCTTTCAAGAACCTACGTTGATAGGTACCTTTCTGAAAACAAAATAAACACCCTATACACAAAGGTTAAAAGCACTACAAAGGATGCAGATATCTCAGAAATGAGGCTCATAATGCTTGATTTTGACCCTATAAGAGAAGCCGGAGTGTCATCGACAGCTGAGGAAAAGGCTAAGGCAAATGAACTCATGAAGGTTTTAGTTGCACAATTATCAGAAGCAGGTTTAGGAAAACCTGCATATATTACAGACAGTGGCAACGGTTACAATGCCTACTACCCCATTTCATTCCCTGTTGACAGGGAGAACAAAAAAATTGTAGCTGACTTTATAAGTACTGTCAGCAAGAAGTATTCCAATGGATTTGTTGATATTGATACTACAACCAAGAACCCCTCTCGTATTGCCAAAGTGCCAGGCTCATGGTCTGTCAAGGGTGAAAGTACAGCTGAACGTCCGCATAGGCAGTGTCAACTTATTGAAAGTAATGTTAATCAGGCATCTCTGACTGCAGATCAGATACGCAGATATATTGAGTCACAGCAGCCATCTGATGATTCTTCAGGTAAAGCTGATAAAAGTAGTAAGAAGAAAACAAGAAGGATTCTGGATATTCCGGACTGGCTTAACCATTATAACATTGAGTACAGAGCAGAAGAGAAAGAATATCAGGGTGAACCCTGTACAATGTATATTTTAAAGGAATGCCCTTTTGACAGTCACGATAATGACTACTGCAGTTTCTTAAGCCAATTCTCAAATGGCAATACTATTTTTAGTTGCCACCACAACCACTGCACACAGGATATTCATGACTTTATAGAAAAATATCCGCTTTTAAATGATAAGCCACCGCTTCTTGAAGGTGACAAGCCCCCAATATTAGTTTATAACAACATTATTCAGAAGGCACAGCTGTTTAAAAACAAAAATAATGCAAATTATCTTATGCTAAATGATAAACTATATAATTTTGACTCCGCAGAGTGTATAAAGGCTATATCCAAGGAAGCATTAACATCCGTTGGAATTCTTTTATCAAATACAGCAATAACTACAGTCCATAGTAACATTTGTTCCCTTTTTGATGATTATTCTTCAAAAAAGGATATTGGTACAAGAACATTTTTTAATGGACGTGATTATTACTATGCTATTACTCCCGAAAAGATACTACATATTAATGATAAAGGCATAATTGAATATGCAGGTAATTGCCCTGTATATTTTGCATATGATCCCGATTTCATAAATCAGCCTGAACCGGATCTGACATCTCCGGCGGCAGATTTACCCAAACTCGTGGACACATTGTTTAATATCACTGAAAAGGACAGAAGTCGTTTCCTGGCACAGTTATGTGCATTCTATCTGCCTGATCTTATAACGCCGTTCCTTGTACTTTCTGGCGGTCATGGCACCTCAAAGACGACTACGGCAAGAAAAATTATAAACCTTATTAATCCTACAAGTACCGATATAATTTCAATGCCGGAAAAGGAAGATGGTCTTATAGCTTCCCTGGCAGGCAGTTATATTACAGCATTTGATAATATTGACAGCATTAGCAAGAGCTTTTCGGATATCCTCTGTATTTCCTGTACTGGCGGTTATTCCGTCAAAAGAAAGCTATATTCAGATAATGCAAAGGCAAGAGTATATTTAAAGAATCATGTCATTCTTAATGGTATCGGAGATTTCGTATCCCGTCCGGATCTGGCTGAGCGTTGCAATATCATCTATCTTGACACTATTCAGAAGCGTCTTACTGAAAAGCAGGTATGGAAGGAATTTAATGAGCTTAAACCGAAGCTCTTAGGCAGTATCTTCAATACAATTGCGGCAGGTCTTACACTGTTGCCTGAAATGGAGAAATCAGTAACTGAATTCCATAGAATGGCGGATTTTTCACTGTATGGAGCGGCATTTATAAAAGCAATGGGACTGTCACCTGAAGAATTTATCAGTGATTACACACAGGCAAATACTCAACTTATTGCAGACTGCAGCAGTGCAGACCCGTTCAATTCAGTGGTAAAGAGTTTTGTTGAAAATAATTCTGGTAAATGGACTGGTACAGCTACAAAGCTTCTTGAGGCACTTAAAAGCTCATCTACAGCCGCTCATTCAGTGGTTTCAAAATACTCAGCTTCAATTTTATCCAGAAAACTAAGTCAGAACAGCACTGACCTTAAAGCAGTAGGAATCAATGTAGATATTAAAAGTACTACCCCTAAGTCAATTACCCTTACAACTGATAATACCGTCGGTTAAAAAGACGGCAAAACGGCATTGACGGCAATTTTTGAAAAAATTATTTCCCTGGGTACTGTTATTTTAGCAGACCCCGGGGAAAGCAAATAATACAGATAGGAGAAAAATATATGAAAAGTTTAACTATTGATATTGAAACAAGAAGCAGTGTTGATATCACATCCTGCGGACTTTACAAGTATGCTGAATCACCGGATTTTGATATTTTACTAATGTCGGTTTCTATAGATGGTGGTAAAGTTGAAACCTATGACCTTGCATGCGGTGACAAACTTCCTGATGAAATCATACAGGCTTTTTCAGATAAGAATATAGCGAAGAAAGCATTCAATGTAAACTTTGAGCGTGTATGCATATCAGTATATATAAAAAAAAATTATCCTGGTATACTTGCAGATACAACAGGCAGTTACCTATCCCCTGAAGGCTGGTATTGCGATATGGTGCATGCCCGTAGCCTTGGAATGCCTTCGTCACTTAAACAATTGGGTGAGGTTCTTAATATATCACAGAAGAAACTTGACAGCGGTAAAAATTTGATAAGGCACTTTTGTACACCTAACAAGGACGGAACTTTTAATAATCCGTCAGATTTCCCTGACAAATGGAATGACTTTAAGAAGTACAACAAGCGTGATGTTGAAGCAGAAATTGCAATACAGCAAAAGCTTTCACCTGCGCCTGTACCCGATACAGTGTGGAAAGAGTTTTTTCTTGACCAGGAAATCAATGATCGGGGTATTTTAGTTGACAGAGAGTATGTTGAGAAGGCTATTGAGCTTTGTACAGATGAAAAGAAGCAACTTCTTGCAAAAATGAAGTTTCTTACAGGTTTAAGCAATCCAAATTCAGTTGCACAAATGAAGATGTGGCTTAAAGAAAAAGGCATAATCGTTGAATCACTGGATAAAAAGGTTGTAAATGAACTTTTGCCGACAGTTCCTGATGATATAAAGGAAGTTTTACAGCTTCGTCAGCAGCTTTCAAAATCCTCAGTAAAAAAATATGAAGCTATGATTAAATCAGCTTGTTCAGACAATCATGCAAGAGGTATGTTCAGTTTCTGTGGTGCGAGTCGTACCGGAAGGTTTTCAGGACGTTTAATACAACTCCAGAACCTTCCACAAAATCACTTACCTGATCTTAAAACACCTAAAGAGCTTGTAAGAGCAGGAAAGTTTGATGAACTCAGAAACCAGTATAATGATGTTACTGATACCCTTTCACAGCTTATTCGTACTGCATTTATTCCGAAAAGTGGAAATAAATTTATTGTAGCTGACTTTTCTGCAATTGAAGCAAGAGTAATAGCATGGCTTGCAGGAGAACAGTGGCGTATGGATGCTTTTGCAAACGGTGAGGATATCTACTGTACATCGGCTTCTCATATATATGGTGTTAAAGTTGAGAAGAACGGTGAAAATGCAGAACTCAGACAGAAAGGCAAGATTGCAGAATTGGCGTGTGCCTATGGAGGTTCAGTTGGAGCCATGAAAAATATGGGTGGATCTGAATTGAAACTTTCTGATGACGAATTACAGAAGCTTGTAAATGATTGGAGAGCAGCTTCTCCTAATATTGTTAAGCTATGGTATGATGTAGGAAAAACAGCCATGTATGCAATTGAAAATAAATTCAAAGTGAATGACCATGGTCTGATATTTTCACTTGAAGGCTCGATTTTCTTCATTACTTTACCGTCGGGGCGCAGGCTTTCTTACTGTAAACCAACAATCAGTAAAAACAGATTTGGCAGTGAATGCATAGTATACATGGGAATTGACAGCAACAAAAAATGGTCTGCAATTGAAACATACGGTGCAAAGCTTGTAGAAAATATCGTACAGGGTATTGCGAGAGATATACTCCTGTATGCAATGCAGAATCTGAGTGACTACCGCATAGTTGCACATGTACATGATGAGGTAATAATAGAGGCTGACAAAGTAACAACTGTTTCAGAAATTTGCAATATTATGGGTAAGACACCCGGATGGGCAAATGGACTTCTTCTTCGTGCTGAGGGTTACGAGTGCGACTTCTATATGAAATCATGATACTTTTCGTTATAATTTGGCGGCAATGACAGCAAGAAAGAATTGCTGTCATCAAAAAAAGTCAGGTGAAACCTGTATCACGTCGGCAATGACGGCAATAACGGCATTTTTTGAAAAATAAAATTAAAAT
>JBJEQU010000048.1:0-5819 GCA_051881935.1 Porcipelethomonas sp.
CCTGCGATATTGAGCGCCTGTCCTTTTCTGAACATAAATTCCATTTTTGGGCTTTCGCCGATGTATCCTGTTATTTTTACCACATCTCCCGTTTTATACCTATACAGACCCGAAAAATTAGTGATAACAGGTTCGTAGAGCTTCCCCGCCTTTAATTCATGTGGGAGCAGCGTTTGATCGTTCCTGCAATCATAGGGCAAAAACTCAAAAAAAGCATTCTGCGGCATCATAACATATTCATAGCTGTCGGTGTCGACAGCAGCTCCTATGCTGCACTCCGATGAACAGTAGCACAGACCATACCTTTTAATATTTCCCATATACCGTTGGAGCGCTATTCTTTCGGTAATATTTGTACGGCTGCTTATGCCGCTGACAAGGCACAGCTTTTTCCAAAGCCGACCTGCTATTCCTTCAAACCCTTTGCAGCATTCTGATTTTATTTCTCTAAGCCTTTCATCGGACACCTCTATACCTTTCAGATATTCCTTTACAGACGGTGAGAGTCTTATATCCGAAGGAAACGTTCTGCTTTCAATATCGTGATATATTTCTTCCCACCTCTTTTCGATGTATGAGAAAAAATTCAAAAGCTCGTACATATAAATACATTCAAATGCCCTTATATCAGGAGTACACAAAGCCTCACGCACCTTTGCATAGAGAATGTCATATTCACCGTCCGAAAACAGCATTTTTTCGCCGCCGATATATTCGTTTATATCCATAATACCTTGCTCATAGATATATCTGAAATTGTACTCGGTGAAAAGAGCTTCCTTTGCAGGTGATTCGGAAAGGTCTGTGCGGAATGCATTTATAAAAAAGCGCTGTTTTGCAATACTGCACAGATATTCGGCTTTGTGCTTTTCAAAGCTATCGGCATATCTTTGGAGCGCAGTACGGCTCAGGGGAATATATTTAGATCTGCCCGTAGAGCCAGAGGTGCGGCAGAAGCCGGCTAAAGGATATACCGTCAGAACGTTTTCCGCTCCGCTGCGCATTCTTTCGATATAGCTTTCAAAGCTGCTGTAATCTGAAAGAGGTACGCTATTTCTGTAGTCCTCAATGCTTTTTATACTGTCAAAGCCATGTTCTCTGCCGTACTGCGTATTTTCATTGTCATGAAGTATCTTAATAAGATTATCGCAGTTTATCTGTTTTGCTTTTGAGCAATTATCCATGAGTTCGTTATCTATCGTCATTTTTCTACTCCAAAGGGAAAATTATATTGATGATATTCATACCCAACGTGTAAGTATGGGATGTAACATCAGCCATTTTGCGTATCATTGAAACACCCATGAGGAAATCCTCATCGGAATCGGTATCATTGAAAGGGTCGTAATTATCCCCTAAGCATCGTATCCTAAGACCCGTCATACCGTCAAGCGCATAGGCTCTCAGGTCTATTGATGCAATATCGGGACTTTTGGCTATCAGAACATTCAGAAGCTCCTCTATGGCAAGACCCAGCCGTATCGTGTATTTGTGAGTCATATTATTGTCTGAACAGAATCCTTGTATCTGCTCGCTTGCATAGCATACCGAATCAACGTCCGCTTTTATGGAAAAATCAAGTACCTTTTTTTCTCTTTCAAGGTTATCGTCCAGAAGCAGGTATCTCGAAAGCGGTCTTTGACTGCTGCGGTTTTTCCTGTAGGGTATGTATGTTACCAACAGACCCGAAAGTATGGTCAGTACGCCCGAAACAGGCAGGAACAGCCATATGCTTCCGCTCATAAAGGCTATGGCAAAAGCGGCTGCCACAGGAAAAACAAGCTTTCTGCCCAAGGACAATATATTTGATATCATTATATTTCCGCAGGCATTGAAGCAACTCTCCCACACGCTGCATACCGTATAAAGAGCTGTGCTGACACCTACGCATATGCAGGGGATAAGCATACTGTCGTGCAGTCCGAACATCATTCTTACGGGTATACAGAGTCCTGTCAGCAGAACCGTGAATATCAGCGACATTATTACTCCTGTTTTCACAGCAAGGCTTGTGAGTATCCTTATACCGCTGTTTTCCTTTGATGAAAAGAAGGCTGCGGTAAGCGGATATGCTGCTCTGGCAGTACCCGATATTATTATAAGTGACAGCTCACACAGCGTATTCACAGCCGCCCACACTGCGGAACAGTCTTCGCCGTAAAAGCCGAGAATGACCGAGTTTAGGACAAGCAGCTTTACCGTATCGAACAGGTTGCCGAGTGCCTGCGGTGAGCCGAGGTTCAGCACCTTTTTCAGTGCTGAAGGCAGTCTGAAACCGAAATGATAGTTTGAATGACCCGACTGCAATGCCGAAAAACCGTAAACACACGCTATTACCGATGATACAACACTCGCAAGCGCTGCGCCGTATACCCCGAACGGAAAAATAATTATAAATACAAAGTCAAACAAGATGTCCGTTGCAACAAGTACGGTAAACATGACCGATATGTGCTTGTTTTTTCCGTCAAGCTGCAAATAGCTTGCGGGGATATAGAGTGCCATTGTAAATATCGCACCGCAGAAGGTCACAAGGCAGTATTCAAACACATAATGCGAAAGAGTGCCGCCGCCGCTTAAAAGTTCACTTATAGGAACACAGAATACCACGCCGAGCAGTGTCACAGCACCGCCAAGTATAGCACACATGAGAAGCAGCTCTTTATAGTATCTGTCCGCCTTTTTCATATTGTTCGTGCCTGCGCTTTGGGCAGACAGTGTTGAACAGCCACTCGACAAGAGCGACCCTGCCGTGCATATAAAAAGATAAACAGGCATACTGACATTCACTGCTGCCAGCGCATTTTTCCCAATAACATGGGAAACGAAAATGCTGTCTACAAGCGCATTTATCGTTCCCCCGAGTACCGAGAACATGATTGGAAACAGATTTTTCAAATATGACTTGTTTAAAAACCTATTGTCACGTTCCATCTTTTAAAATTACTCAATATTAAGTATATCCACAAAGCCCGTGACTTTAAATATCTCCATGATATCGGGACTTGCGCCCTTGACGGTCATGCTGCCCTGCATGTTCATGGTCTTCTGTGCGGCGAGAAACACACGCAGTCCTGCCGACGAGATGTACTCCATTGCTGATACATCGAGTATCAACTCCTTTACGCCGTCATAGGAAGCACTAAGCTCCTTTTCAAGCTCGGGAGCTGTTGTGGTATCAAGTCTTCCTGACAAAATAACTCTAAGAGTACTGTTGTTTTTCTGTTTGCTAATGTCCATGTTGCTATTCCTCCATATATCAAAACTCTATTTTCTATACTCCAAATAAATATTTATATTATGCATATGCTTCATTTATTTTTTCTGTTGCCATCCTCTTTTAACCGACTTTGCACATAGTCCTTATACGTGCAGCCGTGTCCATATTATGAAACTGTTCTGTTTTTGTCCAATCTTCAAAATTTCCTCCTCTCTCTTAGTTATTTTAAGAAATGAATTTACAATTGAGGTTATTCCCCCGGACATGAATGATTCGATTCTCTCTTGATATAGGAGCTGTACTGTTTTTCTTATATTTGGATATTGACATATTTCTAAATTTTGACTATTATCGCATAAAAAATTATCACATTGAAATATCATTCTTTTTACAATGTATTTCTTTTGAAACAATAACTTGTTTATACCTATGTTAAAATATGTAAAAGTTTTCTTTTTAAGAATAACATAATTCGAGAAGGTTGTCAATACTTTTCACAAATATTTTTTGAAGAGAAATCATTATGGGAATATACAACATATATCACCGAAGAGACGGATGTTGGGAAGGCAGAATACTGACAGGTAAAACCGAAACTGGGAAGCGTAAATATAAGTATATCTTTGGTCAAGGCCGAGAAGTCATAAAATGCGGTATTAAAAAGTTTAAGTCGAAGAACATTTTATCTAACACTTACAACAAATCTTTTGAAGATGTATATGATATAGTATAGGAGGAAACTATATGGGAGATATAAGTGTAATGGCGAGACGACTTTCTGACGGCAGTGTTCAGTACGGCTGGTCTTATTACTCCGGCAACTAAATATCGATAAAAACAAAACAGCTCAAATCTCGTCATAATCGTCCAGTTTAGGATGCCCGAAATAAGACTTTACATTCTCAGAATCAGAAGCGAGATTATCCATAAACTCGTCGGCACGGAATTGTAATTCCTCCTTATCCTTAACCATTTCTCTATGACCTATCGACTGTTTCAGGTCATGGTTCAGGTATTCGTCTGGGTTGTATTCAGGCGAATATGGTGGGAGATGGAACAATGCGATTTGCTCCTTATGCTCCTCTACCCATGCAGTAACAGCTTTACTGTGATGCGCACGAAGATTATCCAGTATCAGATATATTTTATGCCCTGTATCTTTTATAAGTCTTTCCATAAAATCGATCAGTTTTTCAGAATTTATCGATTCCTGACTGAACATAAAATGCACTTTTCCTCTGTTGCTTATGGCACTAATCATATTGATATGCAGCTTAACTGTCTGAACTTTCAGTACAGGTGTTTTGCCTTTCGGAGCATATCCACGAGCATAATCACTTTCATTCTGAATAGCAGTTTCATCTCCCCAGAATATTTCTGCTCCTTCATCTTTTGCAGCTGTATGAATCGAAGGATAGGTATTTTTTAACCATTCCTGCACTTGCTCGGGTTTCTGGTTCATAGCTTGCTTCATTGGTCTCTGTACTGTAAATCCCCAGCGTTTGAGATATTCTCCAACTGTACGAATAGGCATAGTTATCCCATAATGTTCCTTTATGAGTTCCTGTACTGCATAACGTGTCCAACGGCAGCATTTCAGCCGCAACTGATCAGGATTCTTTTCCGTTATCATTTTGATGACTTCTTTTTCCTGTTCAGAAGAAAGAGTCCTGTTTTCGCCAGTTGTTATGCCTCGTTTCTTAGGCTTTAAAGCATTCATTCCGCCTGCTTTATACTTGCGTACCGTAATATAGACTGTATTCGTGGTGAATCCCGTTATCTCCGCTATCTCCTTGACGGAATGATCTTTTTTCCACATCTTTATTATTGCTCCGCCAATTAACTATTGAATATTTATGCGCAGAGATAAAGATAAAGGCTTAGGAAGAAAAACGCAGGAATACTGTCGTATTGCAAGTTTTTCTGACGACAGGATTCAGCTTTAGAACAAGCAGAAAGTTCAATAGTTAATTGGGGGAGCAATACTATCTTTCTTGCTTCATATAAAACATCCTGTGGCATATCGTACCACCAAATCGGATAACCAACAAAAATAGTATCATATTCATCCAGATTCTCAATATGTGCAGAAAGCTCCGGAAGGATATCATTTTCCTGTTCCTCCAATGCCCGGTCTGCAACGGAATTAAAATCATCACCATAACTTTCCAAAGGCTGAATTTCAAACATATCCGCATTTGTATTTTTTTGAATTACTTTAGCCATATACTCTACAGATCCATACAGTTCTCCATTTACTATGACACGGCTTGCACTGGCATTTGCATCCACTCCATCCGGAAACGGATAAGAAAGGTAAGCAATTAAGATTCTGGGATTGTCAGTCTCTTTGCGATACCCCAGATTGTTCAGCCATGTTACAATCGTTTCTCTGGACGATGAAACCGCACTTCTGGAAAGAGAAATACTGTCCAAAGCAGAATCCAGACACTTTATTTCTTCGTTGGATAATTTGATTTCCGATGCTCCCATGTTTTCTTTCATTCGCATTATTTTGCGTGTTCCCGGAATCGGAACAATCCAGGGCTTTTTACAGAGCATCCATGCCATGGAGATCTGAGCAGGTGTGGCATTTTTA
>JBJEQU010000049.1:0-5787 GCA_051881935.1 Porcipelethomonas sp.
AAGCTTGATTGGGAATGTAACGATAATTTTGTACGACATTCAATATATTGCAAAGAAGATAAATATATTTACTTTTCCCAGTATGCCCGTGAAATAAACGATTTCTTTGTCAATACTGAGGATGCAGATATTCAGCAGACAGAAATAAACGGATGTGAAGCGATTTATTATCTTGATAACAATGATTATAATACAGTTATCTGGGATGATGGAAGATATACATTTATGATAGGTACAAATTTAAATAAAAATGAAGCCGAGAAAATAGCAGAATCTGTTAAAATCGCTGAAAATTAAAAATTGATGTCAGGAAAAGGGTCGCCAAATTGTTATATATAATAGAAGAAAAAATTCGGAAGAGTATTTTCTTCAATAAATGACAAGGAGGTGATTGAAAAATAATTAAGACAGGCATCGTCTTAATTAAATCTAAATACCTTCATGAAAAATCAGAAAGGAGTGAGTGTTACTAAGACATTCTAAAAATTGCGGATCCATTTGTTTGCAACTGCATTTCATGACAGTGCGGTCTGAGTCAGATGGTTTGCTAAAAATTATTAAATTCTGAAAGGAAAGTGATTTTGTATGAAAAAATTAAAGGGTTTATCACTGGCATTATCAGCAGTCATGGCAGTAACAGCCATGGGAGGTACGGCAGCATATGCGGAGGAAACGGCTGAATCTGAACCCACTAAAGTGCCGTTTGTAGAGGCTATCCCGCCTGCCTCTTTTGAAGAACTCTATGAACTGTACAGCTCCTGGGGTATATCTGACGATGAGATAAACAAACTCATTGCAGATTATTATGACGGATATGAAAAAATCGCCGAGCTTGGTTACACTGCTACCGTGTATCCTGAGGGAACAAGTCCCGAGTCCAGCCCAATCATAAATTATTATTATCCCACAATTTATACTGAAAATTCCGGTGTACTTGAAGGTGGGGTAACATATAACTACAACCCCGAAACAGGCGGTCTTGTAATAGACGGTAACGGAGTTTTTTCAGATAGCGACTACAATGATATGTGGGCAAGTTTTAACATGAATTTTACTGTTGTAGGAAAGGATGTAGAACTGAGTCCTTTTGAATACATCCACGGTCTGCTCGCTACTTCAGCAAACAGACATTGGGAAGAAATGGGTATGGCGAATCCATGGAAAGTATTTTACTATCCCGGAAGTGATGCAGATAAAAAGTTCGAAGAAATGATAAACCGTCTGGCTGAAAAATGGCCTCGAAATCAGACATTTGAGGAAGCAGTTGAAACATATAGAAAAGAACTCGCTATTGACCTGCTTGAGGAAGGCACAGACCCTTATTCAGTTTCCTACACACCTCCGGAATATCAGCCTGATCCGGATCCTATTCTAACTGAATATGGTGAAACAGAGCATTTTTACTGGACTCAAATCGGCAAAAAAGATGATAAACTTCTCTTTATCTGCGTTAAAAATGGTTTTGATAAAGTGATCGAAAATGAGGAATTAGACGAACTTAAAGGCATTAAGTTTAATACACTGGTATGTGGAGAAATGGAATATGACGGATGTACCGACCCTGACGTAGTAATTGAAAAAATTTCCGCATATCTGAAAAGTTTAGATACAGAAGCAACAACCGAAGCAACAACTGAAGCAACAACTGAAGCAACTGAGCCGACCGAAGAAAGCATTCTTGCAAAAATGATCGAGAATACTGTTATCAAGATCGCAGACAAGGCAGAGGAAGATACAGCAGATGCTGTTGAAGAAATTACCAAGCTTTTCGGCGATGCAAACGGCGATGATGAACTGGACGTGCGTGACGCTGCATTCATCGCAAAAGAAATAGCCGGCGGCAAGGCATCCGCACTCCCGGACACAGCTGACTATAACAAGGACGGAAAGAAAAATGTAAGAGATGCTGCTGCAATGGCAAAGGATATTGCGGCAGGAAAAATTTAAATGGATATATTGCCAGTGTTTAAACAAATAGCATAGAAATAGCTGCTGCATCGGATAAATAAGATGCAGCAGCTTGTTTTTTTATTTATTAAGTCCGGACAGGATAGTATGCCCTTCTTTCAGGGATTCCTGAACCAGAATTATGCGCTGATTTTCAGACCCTCTGAATTTCAGTGTTATGTTTTTTCTGGAAATGTCAAATTCGCCGTCAACCAGCACATCAATATAACCGAGAAGCTCATCCGTCACAGCACATCTTGCACGGCTGCCGCTTAAAAGGTCATTTTCAAAATTATACCCCGTATAGCACCATATAGTTTTATCCGGAAACTGCCGCTTTACCTCTCCGGCAAGCTTTACCAGTACCTCCTGATTGGCAGGCTCCATAGGCTCGCCGCCGATAAGCGTAAGCCCGGAAATATGCTCGTGATCCAGAGCGGCGAGAATTTCCTCCTGTGTTTCATCGGTATACTCTTCGCCGTAGCTGAAATCCCATGTTTCCCTGTTGAAGCAGCCCTGACAGTGATGAGTACAGCCGGAAACAAACAGCGAGACTCTTACTCCGACCCCGTTGGCTATATCATTTTTTTTAATAGCACCATAATTCAATCATATCACTTCCCCGTGATTTCATTGCAATGCCGCATCAGAGATGCATAACTCTTTCCCTTATTTCCTGGGTTCTGCCCTGGTTCCAGAACTGAGTTCCGATATAGCCGCAGGTTCTTCTTGCAACATTCATCTTGTCCTGGTCAGTATTTCCGCAGTTGGGGCATTCCCATATAAGCTTTCCGTCCTCGTCATCTACAATGCATATTTCGCCCTCATAACCGCATTCACAGCAGTAATCACTCTTTGTATTCAGCTCGGCATACATAATGTTGTCATAAATATGCTTCATTACTGCAAGGACAGCCTCAATGTTATTCTGCATGTCAGGGACTTCAACATAGCTTACAGCGCCCCCCGGTGAAAGCTTCTGGAACTGAGCCTCAAAGGTAAGCTTTGAGAATGCGTCGATTTCCTCAGTTACATGGACATGATAGCTGTTGGTTATGTAGTTTCTGTCCGTTACACCCTCTATGATGCCGAAACGCTTTTGCAGGCATTTTGCAAATTTATATGTAGTCGATTCAAGGGGCGTTCCATAAATGCTGAAATCGATGTTTGTCTCCTTCTTCCACTGACTGCATGCGTCGTTAAGGTGCTGCATTACCTTTAATGCAAATTCGGTTCCGCCATTTTCAGTGTGAGATTTACCGGTCATGTATCTGGTACATTCACACAGTCCGGCATATCCGAGAGAAATAGTGGAATATCCGTTAAAGAGGAGGTCGTTTATCTTTTCCCCTTTTTTCAGTCTTGCAAGAGCACCGTACTGCCACAGGATAGGCGCCACGTCAGATGGCGTATTGAGCAGCCGGTTATGGCGGTACATGAGGGCACGTCTGCAAAGCTCAAGGCGTTCGTCAAATATCTCCCAGAATTTTTCCATGTCCTTTCCGGAAGAGCATGCAACGTCCACAAGATTGATCGTAACCACGCCCTGATTGAATCTGCCGTAATATTTCGGCTTGCCGTCCTTGTCGATGTACGGAGTAAGGAAGCTGCGGCAGCCCATACATGGATAGCAGTGACCCTCGCCGTTTTTGTCGACCTTGTACTCAAGCATTTTCTTTTCGGAGATGTAGTCCGGAACCATTCTTTTTGCTGTGCATTCAGCGGCAAGCCGTGTTATATCCCAGTATTTTGAGCCTTCATGGATATTATCCTCCTCAAGAACATAAATAAGCTTGGGGAATGCAGGGGTTATATACACGCCCTTTTCATTCTTGACGCCCAGTATTCTCTGACGGAGCATTTCTTCTATAATAAGAGCAAGGTAGTCTCTTGTCTGTCCCTCTTCCACCTCGTCAAGGTACATGAAGATAGTAATAAACGGAGCCTGTCCGTTAGTGGTCATAAGAGTTATGACCTGATACTGGATTATCTGATCTCCCCGCTTTATTTCTTCCCTGACACGCATTTCCGCAACCTCGTTGACCTTCTCCTCATCAAGAGGAATGCCGGCAAGCCTGAACTCATCAGCTACGACCTTTCTGAGCTTGATACGGCTTACATTGACAAAGGGGGCAAGGTGAGAAAGAGTAATACTCTGTCCGCCGTACTGGGAGCTTGCGATCTGTGCAATACACTGGGTCGCAACGTTGCATGCAGTAGAGAAGCTCTTGGGCTTTTCTATCATTACTTCGCTTATAACAGTGCCATTCTGGAGCATATCCTCCAGATTTACAAGACAGCAGTTATGCATGTGCTGAGCGAAATAGTCGGAGTCATGGAAATGGATAATACCCTCCTCATGGGCTCTCACTATATCGTCAGGCAAAAGGAAACGCTTGGTAATATCCTTGCTGACCTCTCCTGCCATATAGTCACGCTGAACACTGTTTATGACCGGATTTTTATTGGAGTTTTCCTGCTTGACTTCCTCGTTGTTGCATTCGATAAGACTGAGTATCTGCTGATCGGTGGAATTGGATTTTCTTACAAGATAACGTTTATAACGGTATGTTATATATTTTCTCGCCACTTCAAACGATTTGATATTCATTATCTCATTTTCAACGAGATCCTGTATTTCCTCCACATTAAGAGTCCTGTTCATAGAGCTGCATGTATTTTCAACATTTTTTGAGATTCTGTCGATCTGCTCGTCTGTAAGCCGTTCGTGCTCTGCGACCTCCATGTTCGCCTTTCTGACAGCGGCTATTATTTTTTCTATATCAAAACCGACTTCAGTACCGCTCCTTTTGATAATCTTCATTATAATCCTCCCACAAAGCATAAATAAAAACACAATATGTAGTGCCTTACATTTTTAAAAGCACTACATATAGTATTATAACATATTAGAAAGAAATGTCAAGTACAAATTTCGACAAGATTTATATATATATCTTAATTTATCGTAAGATCCTTCCGGATAATGGAATTAACCGGGAATTTTCTGTCGCATTTAAAACTGAATTTCATCATAGCATGGTTAACTGTTGATATTTCCGTACCATTTTCATCAAAAATTTTATCCGGTGTTATGGTGACAGGCTTCTGTCCCGGCGAAAGTATCTCCAGCTCATCACCCTTAAAAAATCTGTTTCTCTGTGTTGCGTAAACCACACCGTTTTCACATCTGTCGATGACTGCAGCGACGTCGTAATTTCTGATGTAACCGCCTGTTTCGTAATACTGACAGTCCTTTGGGTGACCGAAAAAGAAACCAGTGCAGTATTTTCTGTGGCTGACCTTGAAAACCTCGTCGGATATCCACCGGGGCAGCGATTCACCGGGATGGGTCTTATGCCAGTCCACAGCCATCCTGTAGGCATTTGTCACAACGGAAACATAATACGCCGACTTGGCACGTCCTTCTATTTTAAGGCTTGTCACCCCTGCATCAGCCAGCTTGTCAAGATGATCTATCATGCAAAGATCCTTTGCATTTAGTATATATGTCCCCTTTTCGTCCTCAAAGACGGGGAAATACTGTCCCTGACGCTTTTCCTCCATAAGATGGTAACCCCACCTGCACGGCTGGGCACACTCTCCCCTGTTGGCGTCCCTGTTTACCAGATAGCTTGACAGCAGGCATCTTCCGGAAAATGACACGCACATTGCACCGTGAACAAAAACCTCGATTTCCATATCCGCCGGAATTTTCGCTCTTATTTCAGCGATTTCTTCAAGGGAAAGCTCCCTTGCGAGTACGGCACGCTTAACCCCCATGTTATACAGCTGGTTTGCGCTGGCATAATTTACTATCCCGGTCTGGGTAGACATATG
>JBJEQU010000050.1:0-25278 GCA_051881935.1 Porcipelethomonas sp.
CAGTCCAGTGGACTGTTTTGGAAGAGGGGACGCTTTGCAAGTGAAAGCGTCCCCTAAATAACCTTAAAAAATAGGTTTTTCTACAGTCCGATACCCCGAATCAGGCTCGGGGCGGCAGTTTTATTCTTTAATATTAATAGCAAAATAATATTTCACAGTAACGCTTTTTTCCTCTTCTCCCCAGTCCACGCCGATCTCCACGTAGTATTTCTCTCCCCTTTCACCGGGCATTTCAAGACCCGGCTGGCTGTCAACTATCCTGTTGAACTGACTGTCATACACGGTATAGCTAAGCTCCCCGGTATACTCATCACTATAGGAAACAGAAATTCCGCCGTCCTCACTGTCAGGATTATAATCTACCTCCGGTATGTCCGGTGCATTTTCAATGGTTACAAAATTCTCGACCCTGCTCTCCTCGCCGCCATTATTATAGCTGTATTTATATCCGTCAACAGCTATAGGTTCAACGCCGTTTGATACCACAACAGTGCCGATAGCCTTATCAGCAGGGTTCCCCCTTGTAAGCATCATAAATCCGCCGCATATTGCAGCAGCAGAGCCGAGAATTATGCATGCTTTTCTTATTCTATCTTCATGTTTCATCGCAGTGACTTTTCAAACTCCGCAAGGTAATATGAAACCAGATCCTTCATCGGTTCACACAGCCGCAGTGCCTCCTTGAGAGAACGGATATAAGCAACATCGTTCCCCTCATTCTGGGCAGTAAACGCAAGGGTCATATAATAGCCAAAGCGGTGAAGCTCCGGAAGCACATCGGCATCCTCAGGATTTAGCAGTTCCGGATTGTAAATATTCATAATATAATCAGACAGTGTAACAACAAAGGTATCATACAGAGTACCCTTTTCATCATAGGACAGCGTGACTGCCCCCTCAACAGCAAATTCAAGAGCCGTCACCATCCAGTAAAGCTTCTTTATATTGTCCGAGAAATTGTCAATTACGCAGTAATCAAGGGCGACCTTGGCATAATCATAATATCCGTCAGACAGAACACAGAGATTTTCTCTTATCAGTTTGTGACTCATCCTGCTGATCGGTACAGACAGGTCAGCATCATGCTTCATAGCAAGGTAGATTGCAACAGCATATCCGTCGTTCCATCTTTCAACCGAATCAACGAAATCCTGTATCCCGGCGGAAATATCCCTGCCCTCAGCGTCAGCCTTTACAAGCTTCATAAGGTCAATATATTTACCCTTCACTCCTGATGATATCATCGCATCCATGAATTTTTCACGCTCGCTCAGATGTTCAAGGTAATACTGCTGCATCAGGAAGAGAACAAGACTGGTTTTATCATCGTTCTGCAATTTAAGGATATTTGCGTATACCGTAGCAATATGAGAATAGTCATGCGTTTTATCCACAAGGTCACGAATTATATTTAACAATGTTTTCAGGCGATCAAAGCCCATGTCCTCAGGTACAGTTTTGTCAAGCAAAGTCAGTGCTTCGTCATATTTTTTCAGCTTATTAGCACAGTCTGCCGCAAATAAAACCTGTTCCTCACATTCACCTTCGGTCAGTCCTCTGTGAGCACAGGAACGAAGTATAGCTGTCTCAAGCTCGTCATTTTTATATTTTTCATAAAATTCAAAATATTTATTAAAGTATTCGTATGCCTTTTCGTAATCAGTATAGTCAGAATCCAGCATGTAGAGCTTTGAGGCAAACCAGTATACACTAAGCGTAGTAACTACATATTTGAATTCTTCTTTTCCAAGATATTCATCTATGTATTTTATTGCCTTATCAAACTTTTCATTTTTTATATAAAACCGGATTATCTTGTGATATACAGCAAGACCATAGGCAGTATTCAGATGTCCCTGAGCTGCCTCATAGTACTCCAGATAAAGTTTTTCACTTTTATTAAAATCGTCATATTCCTTTGAGCCGCTTATAGCATCACACAAATGAGCAAGAACTCTCAGGTCTGTAGGGTCCTTCTCATATTCCTCCAGCAGGGGCTTAATATTTCTTTTACCCTTCTCGTACAATTCATCCACATTTGCATAGGCATATCCATAGTGATGGAGCTTTGTAGAAAATATTCCATGGGGATCCGGCTGCGGAAGCCATTCATGAATTGGATCCTGATACTCGATACCATCGCCAAGTTTAACAAGTCTTGGCGCCAGAAACTGGTCAAATGCCTTTTTCATACCATATGAATAGTTAAGGATAGGAATACTTGCTGAATTATACTTCTGCCAAAGTTCAGGCATTGAGAAGAATTTTATCATTTCATCGCAGTCTTCATCAAGATATTCATCAGCGTCCAGCTGCATGAACCATACGCCCTTTGCCTTTTTAAGACCATAATTCCTTGCCGCAGAAAAATCGTTTATCCATTCAAAATCATATACCTTATCTGTATATTTAAAAGCAATTTCCTTTGTTCTGTCGGTCGAACCGGTATCAACAATTATAAGCTCGCTGGGAACATTGTCGAGAAGCTTTTTAATGGCAGAAAGGCAGTTTTCAAGATGCTTTTCCTCGTTTTTTACTATCATTCCTACCGAAAGAATTATACCGCTTTTATTTTCATTACGGTACATTTTTATATTAGACCTCATTTTTTACTCCTTTTTACTGATACTAAAACCTTCTATGCCAAAGCTTTAATATCAGTAAAGCTTTATAATTAATAATAACCCGCCCTCTTTAAAGGACGGGTTATTTATAGTTATTAAACTAAATCGTAAACAAAATTCACAGAAATAATTACTGTAACAGCTGAAGTACGTTCTGTGGCTGAGTATTTGCCTGAGCCAGCATAGCCTGAGCAGCCTGTGTAAGAACGTTGCTCTGTGTGTACTTCATCATCTCTTCAGCCATGTCTGTATCACGGATACGGCTGTTAGCTGTTTCCATATTTTCCTTAGCTGTATCAAGGTTATTGATTGTGTAATCAAGTCTGTTCTGTGTAGCACCGAGCTGAGCTCTCTGGAGAGATACTTCGTCGATAGCGTCACGGATAAGTTCAGCTGACTTGGAAGCCATAGCCTGGTCAGAAATGTTGATTGTAACACCCTGAGACCACGAACTTGCAACGCCACAAGTTACATTTGATGTACCAACATTGATTGTATTAGCACCTGTTGTACCATTATCAATTGTAAGCTTAGCAGTTACTGTACCTGAACCGTCAGCCTTGTTGTAACCAACTGCCTTATTCAGATTTCTGAAGAGGTTATCAGTTGTCATTCTCTTGATAGAAACTGTCAGCTTATCAGCCTTGTTGGATGTTTCACCGATCTGGAGAGCAATTGCCTTACCTACAGCTGTCTGGCTGAAGCCGTTGCCGTCATCCATAGCTACTGACTTGCCTGCTGCTGTAGCAGAAGCATCAAGGTTACCGTTGAGGAGCTTGTTGCCGTTGAAGTTAGCTGTAAGAGCGATTCTGTCGATTTCTGCGCAAAGCTGATCCATTTCAGCCTGGAGAGCAGCTCTGTCTGTACCAGCGTTCAGACCAGCAGACGCATCTGTACCATAAGCATTAGCACCTGTAAGACCGGAGTCTTCGTTGATACCGTTAGCTGACTTTTCAGCAAGTTCAACCATTCTGTTGAGCATGTCATGGATTTCACCCATGTAGCCTTCAGTTGTCTGGATCATTGAGATACCGTCTTCGCAGTTTGCAGAAGCTGTACCTAATGCCTTGATCTGAGCCTTCATCTTTTCAGAAATAGCGAGACCTGAAGCGTCATCGCCTGCACGGTTGATCTTGTAACCAGAAGCGAGCTTTTCAAGTGACTTAGCATTAGTCTTGTTGTTCTTGTTTAAATTTCTGTGTGCATTTAATGCATTCACATTAGTTCTAACTACCATTCCCATAATGATACCTCCATGTTAAATAAATTTCAGAAGCTTCCATGCTTCCATATTTTTATGAGAAAATGTTTCGGAGATTTCCTTGCCGGAGGGCCCTTCCTTTAAGGAAGTTTCCGAGTTATTTTG
Source organism: Porcipelethomonas sp. (assembly GCA_051881935.1). Taxonomy (GTDB): domain Bacteria; phylum Bacillota; class Clostridia; order Oscillospirales; family Ruminococcaceae; genus Porcipelethomonas. Next base: position 3,991 of record JBJEQU010000050.1, read on the forward strand.
CTTACATATAATATATCGTTCGTTTTCACAAAAGGTAAATACCAAATACCTTACAAAAAAACAAGCATTTTTTGTGAATTTTCACTAAAAAACAATATTTTCAGCCAGACTGGAGCTGCAAAGAACAGCCGAATTTTCTTTTCTGAAAAGATGACATGACTGGAGCTGCTTGTTAAGAGTGTAGACGTTTTCCCCGACCTTGAAATTGATAATTGGGTTAAGGGTCTTGCACTTTAAGTTACATGCCTTTGCTGTTTCTTCCATTTCGGAGGTAAGCTGTTCCAGATTCTTTTCAAGGGTCTCCTTCTGGAGCGTCATAAACTTGCGCTGTATCTTCATCTGGTCAAGCTTTGCCACACGGTCTTCCGGCATACGGTCAATATTTTCCTCGATGTAGTTTATATCCTGATTGACCTTGAAAAGCTTGTCAGAGACCTCCTTGAGAGAGTGATTGATGTTAGCCTGTTTCTTTATCATTTCCGGAGTGCATCCCAGTACCACATCTGTTTTAAGGTACTGATTATTTGCAGCACCGATAATATCAGCAGTGATCGACTTTCCTGCAATAAGCTTTCCGCCGGTAACGGAACCTTTCTTGCCGGATATATGAATACTGTCGCCGCTGGAAATCTCAGAATACATTACCTGATCCACCTCAATAACGCCCTTTGCATAGGCATAGCAGTTTTCAAGGAAAATGCATTTAAGATTTCCGCTTGCCCTGATGACGCCCTTTCCGCCGCCGGTCATACCATGCTTTATGGTAATATCACCGGCAGAAACGATTGTTGCGCCCTCGGCAGTACCGAGAATAGTAATATTCCCCTCCGCCTTGACAGAAAATCCCTCACGGACGTCCCCCTTAATGAGTACATCCCCTGCAAAATCGATATTTCCGCTTGCGTTGTCAACATCATGTTCAATGGTAAGCAGCTCATTTACATTGAAGCCGCCCTCTTTAAATACAAGCTCTCCGTCCTTTTCGGCAACCAGCAGCTTACCTTCCTCTTTAAGGATAGTATTGCGTCCTTTCGGGATCTTAGGGGGGGTTCCGCTTCGTGCATTGATGACCTTTCCGTCAACACGTTTGCCGTCGGTACCCTCTATCGGATAGAAAACCTCGGTAATAACCTCTCCTGCATGAACGCTTCTGATATTGTTAAGCTCTTTGTAGTTAAGATTTCCGTTCTCGTCCTCACGGATATTAATAATATTTTTCCTTGGGAACTTGTCCTCGACGTAACCGTCCTTGCCGTGGACTACCTCAGTTCCCCTTGCAATTTCATAAATTTTAAAATAGCCATTGCCGGAAGCTATTTCGGAAATGACAGATTTGTCAATGCCAAAAATGACACTGTTTTCTCTGAGCTGCTTTGAGATGATTTCCTCTCTTATTTCAGAGCCCTTGTTAAGGGGCGGGATCACCATTATCCATGCATGGAGCCTGTCAGCTGAAACATGCATAATCACCTGTGCATCCATGGGCTTGCTTCTGTTTTCCTTCCTGCCGCTTTCACAGGCGTAGCGGAATTCATCAATACTTCCGTATTCGCTGACTTCGCTGAGGATACTTTTAAACTCCGCTTCATCGATTCCCTTAAAGAAATCATCGAAACTGCCCTGAACAGACTCCTGAATAATATCCCGTATAAACTTTGCCGAAAGCGACTGGATACGCTTAGTGAAATTCAAAAATTCACGCTGGTTTTCATCATATTCTATGTACCCGGAATTTTCATTTTCATTCAGTTCATTAAGCCTTTTATTAGTTTCAAGTATCGGCTGAAACATTTTTTCCACGGGACTGAATCCGGAATCTGAATCTGTGTTATAAATATTCCATAAAAGTTTCAGCGGTGAATTGACCGATATGTCAACTCTTTCTCTTATGGAGCTTTCCAGCTGCTCCGCTGTTTTAACCTGCACCGGTTCTGCCGCAGCCTCAGTTTCAGGCTGAACTTTTTCCTCCTGTTCAGCAGTTTTTTCAGCAGCATCTTCGGTATCTGTTCCCTTATCCGTTTCCCCTTTGTTCTTTTTAAATAATCCTTTCTTAAAAAAATCCAGTGCCATAATTCAAGCCCCCTTGCATCAGAATCGAGAAAAATCAAAATCTCCTTCTGCTGTTTAAAAATTCCCTCTGTTTTTTAAATAAGAATGAGCAGAGTGCATCAGATGCGTCATCGTGATTCCCCGTAAATTCGCATCCGTACTGATAGTCCCTTTCGTTCTTGTTATCAATAACTCTTACTATTTTGCACGGGAAAGTATGCTCCTTGCCTCTTCCGCCGCTGTTGGGAGTAAGCTGCAAAACTATAGAAACGATACTTCCCGGAGCAAATTCACGCTGACTCTTGAATCTGAGTCCGCTGAGACTCATATCCAGAACCTTTATATCCTCTTCCATGGAAGGTCCCCTGTTTCTGAAAATGACTCTTGCATCCAGTTCCATATCCACACGGAAAAAATTCCGCCTTTCCCTATCTGTCAGGACAGAAACATTCATTATGCTAAGTTCGCCCTTGGTAGAAGTGTAGACATTCCCCACAATGACCTTGAAGCCCATCTCAGTATTAAAGATATTTATTTTAAGAATTTCACCGAAGTTCATAACTCTCAGCTCTTTTTTCCGGCTGTATATCTTTACATACTTTTCGGTAACATCTTTTATCTTTCCGATTGCCATAAGGACATTATCCATAGTCTTTATTTCACATACTGATTCGGTATATTCCTTAGAAATAGGCATGTTGGCCATTTTAGATCCTCCAATTTCTTATTTTTTCTTAGATTCAGCGTCTGATATCCCGTTTCTCATATCATTAGTGCTTTTCAGAAGCTGACAATAAATAGCTGCTATCACCTCATAAAGCTCAGGGGGGATATAACTTCCCACATCGAGCATGCACATCAGCGATGCCGCACTGTCATCCCGATAGACCGGGATTCCGTTCTGTTCTGCAATATTAATTATTTTATTTGCGACCTCACCGTAACCGGAGGCTATAATAACCGGCGCTTTATCTGTATCAGCATTATATTTTAAAGCGACAGCCTTATTTTTCTTATTGCTATATCCTAACATTAATACCAGTCCTCTTCTGCGGCAGCGTAGGGAAAACCTCCACAAGGGAACGTGTTTTTTCAAGTTTTTCCACTTTGATACTATCAAAACTGTATTTAGAAAAGCTTATACATTTTTTAAGATCGGAGACAAGACCACCCATTTTTCCTTCCATGACCGGAGGACAAAAGAGAGACATATTTATTTTTTTATCTCTGACATAAAGCTCTGTTTCAAACCTTCCCACATCAGGAACGTCGAAAACGAGGAGCATATGGATCATGCGTTCCCGTTCTCCCGATGAGGATCTGGAATCTTTGTTAGTTTTTTTGTTTTCCTCCTCATCCGGATTTATCCACATTTCTCCGAAGGCCCTGAAAATTCCGTCATCAATGGGGATAACAAAATGCAGAAGCGGAGTAAAATTGCTGGGTGACGACAAGAGGGAATGGATGACCGTTTCAACGCTTTCCCCCTTCATCTGCATAACGCTCTCACTGTCCGTCTGCTTTTCAAGGATCTTTACCAGTGTATCAAGTACCTTGGAATTTGTTCCTCCCCTTTCAAAACCTGAAAGGCAGTCATAAAGCATCTGGAGAAATCTCGTCCTGTTTTCCTCCTGCGGAATAAACCTCATGACCTCTCTTGCGGCTTCACTTAAAAAATTCGTATTTGTATTATATCTTGAAAGGTTGTATGTTATCATCGAACAAAGGCTGGAAAGCTTGCTGTTGAACATAATGCTTCTGCCTATATCCTGAATGACCTGTGCAGTCTGATTTTTAAGCTCCGAAAAATTTTTTTCAGCGTCAGGAGCTGCAAATTTCTCTGCAAGGAGATGCAGCTTGCCGGAAAGCTCCTTGTTCGGGGACAGCGTTTCGGAAAGATAGGTCATAGTACCCGAAAGAGCCTTGAGTATTTCCGGCTTGCAGTTTTCGGTATTGACAGCTTTCAAAAGGTTTGTGACCGCAGTCCTGACCTCCGGAACAGGATTTTCCTTTACCATTTCACGCAAGGAATCGAACAGCTCCCCTTTAAAGGCAGTGGAATCCTGTTCCTGATTAATAAGCTCCTCTGCCAGATTTTCAGGCTTTACAGCAAGCTCATTAAAAAGCTGTTCAAATTCTTCCGTGACCGGCTGATTCTGCATGGAGATCACGCCAACGATCTCCTGCAGCATCAGAATATTCTTTATAAAATTTACAGTTACCGAAGGGTCCTTGAGCATATTAAGGAGGACTTCAGGCGCAAGCTCCTTATCAATATTTCCGTTATTCTGCTCAAGCAGTTCTGAATCGGAATTAGGTCTGGAAACCTTCGACAGGTCGGAGACATCAAAGGGAGAGAGATCAGAGCTGAGGTGCTCCCTCATCGGCTGCACAATATTTTTATTTGTTATCGGCGTAGCCGATCTGAGCATATCAGCCACAATTAATCCCCCCTTTTCATGTTTCTGACTGCAAAACCCGCATCCTTATAATTTTTCGGCTGGTTATTTTCTCAGGCTGTTTGCAACCTGTTCGATTTCATCAGCCGTTGTAACGACCCTTGCTGAAAACTGATATGCCTTCTGGGAGACAATAACATCTGCAAACTCCTTTGCGATATCAACATTTGAACGTTCAACCGACTCTTCATATATATCGTACACATCCTGTGATGCAACAGCCGCCTCTCCGGAAACAGCAGTAGGAACGAAACTTTCATAATCCGTCCTCTGAAGACCGTATACATTGGGAAAGCTGAAAACCCCAAGTCTTGCAGCAACTGATTTGCTGTCGATCACATTGGTGCCTTCCTTGTACGGCACCCGGATACGCTGGTAGTTTCCGTCAAGCACATATGCACCGTCGGAGGTCACAAGATATGCGTCCTCATTGGCACCCTCTATACTAAGGTCAAAGGCTCCGTTTCTCGTATACTCGATCTCGCCTCCTCGCTCAATGGCGAACAGTCCCTCTCCTGCAATAGCAAAGTCAAGAGCATATCCCGTGTTATAGAGTGAACCCTGTGTAAAAAGAAGATCCTGATTGGACAGCATTACTCCGTGACCGCTGTGGATCTTTTCATCCTCCTCAAGCTCTCTGTTTATATTCACATCCATGTTTGAATAGAGAAGCTCTCGGAATTCCGGAGTTGTCGCCTTGTATCCATATGTATTGCTGTTCACAAGGTTATGCGAGGTAACATCTATTGCGTACTGGTGCGCTCTCAGTCCCGAGGCACCGGTGTAAAATGCATTATTCATCTGTAATCTCCTAACTTTTTATCAGGTTATACTCGAAAGGGTCGCAGCCTTGGCGTTCATAGTGTCGATCGTTGTAAGTGCCGTTGCACACGCCTGTAAATTACGCTGTGCCTCAATGAGCCTTGTATATTCCTGGTTCATGTCAACGTTTGAACGCTCCAGAGTATTCTGATACACTGTCGGGTTTTCGTAAACCTGTGCGTTATCTGTAACATACATTCCGTTGTCATACTTGTAAATATCAGCGCCCTCAGCAGGCTGTGTAATAAGCAGCTTATCAACATACCTGTTATTCTGGTCAAAAACATAGCCTTCGTTTGTCACCGTAAAACCGGGTCCGCCGATGTAAAGGTCGCCGCTTTCGCCCATAACTCTTCCCACGCCGTCCATAACCAGATAGCCCTGATCGTCAATGTTGAAATTTCCGTTTCTTGTAAGATACTGCCTTTCCTCTCCCTGAATGTTAAAGAAGCCTTCACCGGCAAGAGCCATGTCATAGGGCCAGTCTGTATCTTCAAGGGAGCTGGGATTGAAATTGGTCTCTACAATATCAACAAGAGATGCCGGATCTCCCTCACCGATCTCAGTATATTTACCGCCCTCATATCTGGTAAGCAGATTCTGTTCAAAGGTAGACTGAACCAGTCTGCGGCTTCTGTAGCCGACAGTCTGGGAATTGGTTATATTGTTACCGATCTCGTTGATGTTTCTCTGCTGCACCAGTATTCCCGATGCGGCAGTGTAAAATCCTGCTAACATACAAATGATCCTTTCTAATTCATTACGTAACTGTTCATTCTCGATTTAAGCTTGGAAACCGCTCTGGAATTTATCTGCGATACTCTCTGTACGCTGACTTCAAGCACCCTGGCGATATCGGCAAGATTTAAATTTTCATAATAATAAAGTGAAATAACAATGCGTTCCCTTTCGGACAGTTCCTCTATAGCCTCTGCGAGAATTTTTTTCATCTCGTTTTTAAGGACTTTCTTTTCGGGGGTTATATCGTCAAGGGTACTGTTTTCAAGGACGCTTCCCATCTGGGAAACATTCTGGATAAGCTCCTCAAAGGAATAGACTGCGGCATTGGATATCTCGCAGTTATACTTTTCCAGCTTTTCCACCGTTATCCCCAGTTCATTGGCAACTTCCTCGGAGGTAGGCTCACGCATAAGCCTTGTGCAAAGCTCATTATATGTATCGTTTATTTTTCTTGAATTGACTCTTACTCTTCTCGGAATCCAGTCCTGCTTGCGGATAAGGTCGATAATTCCGCCCCTTACCCTCATAAAAGCGTAGCTTTCAAACCTGACTTCCTTTGAAGGGTCGAACCTGTCGATACAGTCGATCAGCGTTATCATCCCCTGATTGACCATATCCTCGACCTGTGCCTGAGTGCTTGCGGAGCCTCTTAGCTGCAGCGCCGCAACCTTTGCAATATATCCATACGCCATAACAAGCCTGTTGCGCAGAGATATATCTCCTGTCTCTTTATATTGTGCATGGAGTTTTAAAAATTCTTCTTCGGACATTTTTTCCTGAGTATCCAGCTGATTCATTTTTACCCCTCCTTTATATTATATAATAAAATCACAATTATAGCAAGAGTTTTATTGACAATATGTATATAATAATATATTTTTTTGTAAACCGAAAGCGGAATACAGCACTGAGAAACCAATATTCTGCTGCTTATATTTCGATGGTGCACAGCGCCTGTATCTGGATGTGTGAATCAATCTCGTTAAATGACAGAACATTTACATTAGGGCAGAACTGATCGATAAGCTTCTTGTAATAAATTCTTACAATAGGTGACGTGAGGATTACAGGTGACGGCACGATATCACGTATCTTCTCGATTTGTGCCGTAGTTGCCACGATAATACGCTGAATACTATCCTGGTCAAGGGCAAGGTAGGAACCGCCGTCCATTTTCTTAACGGCACTCATAATAAGGTTTTCCACCTTTGCATCAAGGCTTATAACCTTGAGCTGATCCGCATCAGCAAACTTATGGGAAATAGTTCTCTTAAGAGACTGACGGACATATTCAGTAAGCATATCCGTATCCTTGATTTTCGGGCCGTAATCTCCAAGAGTTTCAAGAATAGTCTCAAGATCCCTGACAGGAACCTGTTCCTGAAGCAGACGGCAGAGAACCTTCTGCAGGTCACCAACTGTGATAGCAGCAGGAATCGTATCATTAACAATAGCTTCATTGGTCTTGCGGAGGTTTTCAAGCATATTGTTAATTTCCGCACGGTTAAGAAGCTCATAGGCATGGGCTTTGATTATCTCTGAAAGATGAGTTATAATAACCGAAACCGGATCAATAAGGGTATAGCCGAGAAGCTCAGCCTTGACCTTTTTATCCTCGCTGATCCATTTTGCCTTTATGCCGAATGCCGGTTCAATAGTGTCGATACCGTCAACAGTATCCTCTTCTTCTGACGGAGCAAGCGCCAGGAAATGGTCAACCAGAATGTCACCTCTTGCGACCTCTTCGCCCTTTATGCAGATAGAATACTGATTAGGGTTAATCTGTCCGCTGTCTTTAAGCTGAACAGGCGGAATAACAATTCCCATCTCAAGAGCGTACTGTTTCCTGAACATAACCACACGGTCAAGGAAATTACCGCCGCTGCTTTCGTCAACAAGAGGTATCAGGCTGTAACCGAATTCAATTTTTATCTGTTCAACATTAAGAAGCTCATAGAGATTATCAATGTTGCGGTAATATTCTGCCTCACTGGTGATTTGTTCTGAGGGCATTTCCTCCTCAATTTCAGGCCCAGTCTCAGGAATATACTGATTTTGTTTGCGGAGCAGAAGGAACCCGCCGCCGATAAGAATAACAGACATAATAATGATCTGCACAGGCGGAAATCCGATAAACATAAGGAACAGAAGGGCTATACCGCCTATCATAAGGGCGATAGGCTGTCTTTTGAACTGACTTATAAAGTCACTGTTCATATCTGCTTCGGACGATGAACGTGTTACCAGCATACCTGTTGAAACTGAAACCAGAAGTGCCGGGATCTGTGACATAAGACCGTCACCGCAGGTCGCTACGCTGTAGGTCTGTATAATATCCGAAAAGGATCCGCCGCCGCTTAAAAATCCGACTACAATACCGCCGATAAGATTTACAAAGGTTACGACGATTGACATGATAGAGTCGCCCTTAACAAACTTGGAAGCACCGTCCATAGCGCCGAAAAAGCTTGCCTCACGCTGGATAGTATCTCGCCTCATTCTGGCGGTCTGTTCATCAATAAGACCGGAGCTTAAGTCGGCATCGATAGCCATCTGCTTACCGGGCATAGCGTCCAGAGTAAATCTTGCCGATACTTCAGCAACACGCTCCGAACCCTTGGTAATTACAAGAAACTGTACCAATACGATGATCAGGAATACTACAAGACCTACAACAACGTCTCCCCTGATGACGAAGTCACCGAAGGTTTTTACAACCTCTCCGGCATATCCGCCGTTTGTGAGAATGGAACGTGTAGACGAAATATTAAGACCCAGTCGCAAAAGGGTGGTTATAAGGAGCAGTGTTGGGAACACAGAGAAATCCAGTGCCCTTTTCACATACATTGTCATAAGCAGAATAACCAGCGAAAGCGCAAGCTGCATAATGAACATAAAGTCCAGCAGCTGCGTGGGCAGCGGTATAATAATCAAGAATATAATCAGCACAACAAACGCAGAAACGCTGTTTGTCAGCATACCTAATATCTTCTTCAAGTCTTCTTCAATTCCTTTTCATTTAAACTGTATACGTAAGCTAATACTTCTGCCACAGGATTATAAAATTCAGCCGGAATTTCCCTGTCAAGGTCAACCTCAGCATACAAGGCTCTTGCAAGAGGCTTGTTTTCCATAACCGGAATATTGTGCTCCTGAGCTATCTCAATAATTTTAAGAGCTATCAGATCTTCGCCTTTGGCAATTACTACCGGAGCACGGTTTTTTTCAGCATCATATTTCAGAGCCACTGCGTAATGGGTAGGATTTCGGATAACGACATTTGCTTCCGGAACCGCCTGCATCATACGCTGTCTGGACATCTGCTGCTGCTTCTGTTTAATTTTTCCCTTGACCTTAGGGTCACCTTCGGTCATCTTATATTCTTCCTTGACCTCCTGTTTGGTCATTTTAAGTTTTTTCTCATAGCTCCATCTCTGGTACATATAGTCAAAACCTGCAACAAAGACAAATGCTATCATTATTTTTATAGATATATCCCAGATAATTTCGCCGATCACCGGAACACACTCAGCAACCGACATGTCAATCATTTTCGGAAATCTTTCGATCTCATCCGAAATTGTCAGATATATTATGTAAAAGAGAATTACTATCTTGATAATCGATTTAAGAAGCTCAATAATACCTTTCAGCGAAACCATATTTTTAAGTCCGCTCAGAGGATTCATTCTGCTGAACTTAGGTTTCAGTGTTTTGAATGTAACAAGTCCCCTGGTCTGAGCTACAGTGGCTATAATTGCGATCAAAGCTGCAATAAGAAGCATCGGCATTGCCGCAATTGCAAAAGTTATAAGACCTTTTATAAATAACTGCGACATATCCGAGCGGTTTAATACACTCATGCTTCCTGTAAGAGCAATAAAGGATTCGAGGCTGTCTGAGAGTGCAGATTCGATTATCGGGTAAAGAAATCTGAATGAAGCAAAGGTCGCAATAAGCGACGCTGCGATAATGACTTCCTTACTTTGAAAAATATTACCCTCTTTTCGTTGGTCAGAACGCTTTTTAGAGGTAGGTTTTTCGGTTTTTTCCTCTGATGAATCCGGCAAGCCTCATCCCCCCCTTTTCATCACACAATGCTCTGCCGGTCAACCGCCAAGTGCAGCAAGAGCATTCTTCATCTCATCAAAAATCATTAGCGTATAATTATCTAAAAATGCCGCGATAGGCCCTGCAAGAATAAACAGCAGAACGATCGCAAGCAGGATTTTAAGCTGATATTGAATTACGAAAACGTGGATCTGGGGTATAAGCTTCATAAGAATACCCATTGATACCTCAAGGGTAAATTCAGCAGCAATAAAAGGTATTACAAGTTTAAGAGCAAGAACAAACACGCTTCCGAAAAGATCTATTGCAAAGCCGGCAGCAGAATCCAGTGCAAATATCTCACTGCCTATAGGAAGGATATCAAATGATGATATTGCAACACTCATAAGAGTAACATGACTGTCCGTTGCAAAAAAATACAAAATAAAGAATACACGTAAAAGATTTGCAGAAAATGCACTCTGGATATTCGTAGAAGGGTCAAAGACCTTCGCCATAGCAAGACCAAAGTTCGTATCCAGAAAATCGCCGGCTGTCATAAGCATGTAAAAAAATACGTTGAATACGTATCCGAGAAGTACCCCGACAATAATTTCCTTTCCGAAATTAAGCAGAAAATCGAAGGTACCGGCTTCAAAATCAGCCGGAATGCTTATTGCCGGCGTTATAAGGACCGAAATACACAGGACTACTGCCGCCTTTACCATTGCGGGTATAGCTTTCTGGGATATAACAGGATTCATAAAAAAAATCCCTGCGATCCTGGCAAACACCAGCATATACATATCCAGATTGTCTATGATAAACTGTAGTTCTTCCAAAGCTTAAAACCTCATATTCCCGAAATCAGTTCAAAAATACTGTTGAAAAACTCCGAGAAGGTCGTTATCATCCATGAACCCAGTACCAGAAGCATAAGCGAAAGGACAAGAACCTTCGGAACAAAAGTAAGCGTCTGTTCATGAATCTGAGTTGCAGCCTGAAAAATCGCAATAACCAGACCGATAAGAATACTTACGATAAGCAGCGGTCCTGCCATCTTGAAAGCAACGTAAAGCGCAGACTGAAAGACCTCCAGAACCTTTCCCTGATCCATTTATACCACCACCTTTACCGGAAACCAACAATGAGTGATTCAAATAATAAATTCCAGCCGTCCACCACAACAAACAGCATAAGCTTAAAGGGCATCGAGATAGTCGTAGGCGGAAGCATTACCATACCCATTGACATAAGCGTACTTGACACCACAAGATCTATTATCAAAAACGGAATATACAGCAAAAAGCCTATAAGGAACGCTCTTTTAAGTTCACTGGTTATAAACGCCGGAACTATAACAAAAATGCTCAGATCAGCAAGCTTATCCTGACTGTTGTACTCAGAAGCATCTATGATACCCCGGCTGTCCGCAAGACTTACAAACAGATCAAGATCCGTTTCGTAAACCTGCTTGAGCATAAAGGTTTTAAGAGGCTTTGAACCCTCCGTTATAGCTTCCTCGATGGTTATTTCACCGTCTTTATACGGGTCATATGCCTGGGTTTTAATATCACTTAAAACCGGGAACATTATAAAGATCGACAGAAACAATGCCAGTCCGACAACCACCTGATTCGGCGGTGAAGTCTGGGTTCCGAGAGCGTTGCGCAGAAAAGAAATCGCAACGATAATACGCAGAAAGCTGGTCATCATCAGAAGGAATGAGGGTATCAGCGCCAGAAACGCCAGCAAAAAGAGAATGTCAAGAACGCTTGAATTTTCATCCGCTTCACCGGAATCCAGATCCAGTGTAACTGTTGACCTTGCCTCAACCACTGAAGAAGAGCTGATAATAATGCATGATACTATAACTACAGCAAGGCATACCGCAAAGCATATAACATATTTTAACAGTTTTTTCTTAGCTTCACTGTTATTCCTTGCCACTATCATCTTTGTTCTCCTTAGTTTTTGTTAGCTTCTTCCCGATTTTCTGCTCAAGGACAGTTTTGAACGCCCTGGAGAATTCCATACCTCCGCCGCTGCCGCCCTGATGATCGTCACCGGACCTGTCAAGCATGCTGCCGTCAAGCTCACTTATAAGGGTTATCTGATTCTGAGTCACCCCCACAAGCAGGGTCTTACCCGCCGTCTCAACGATCATCAGGGCTTTGTTCTGCCCGACAGACACACTTTCAACGATCTTTATATTTTTATTTCTGACACCCCTGAAGGACATGCGTTTTCCCATTTTCTTTGTTGCAAAATAGGCAAGATAGAGTATCAGAATAAAGGAAACCAGTGCTAAAAGAACACTTCCCACACTGCCTATAACCGAATTACTGTTCACTTAAAACCACCGTTTATTTGTTTTCAATAAGATTTGCACTGCCGACAATTTCGGTAATTCTCACGCCAAAATTATCGTCAATGACAACAACATCGCCCCTTGCAATAAGCTGCCCGTTTACAACAACATCCACCGGAGCACCAGCCTGTTTTTCAAGGTCGATAATGGTTCCCTGGGCAAACTCCATAATATCACGCATCTTTTTCCGCGTTTTTCCGATCTCTATCGTAACATTGAGAGGTACGTCCATAAGAAGGTCAATATTGCCGTTTAACAGAGGCACACCGCTTCCATTGGCTGCCCCTGCAAAAGACGGAAAGCTTGCACTCTGTACATTTATTCCGCCGTCCCTGACAACCGATGTTGGCTGACCTGCTCTTCTTGCAGCAGCGATGGCAGCGCCGGCTATAGGCGGAACATCAAAGCTGTCACTGCTCTCAAATCCGTCATCATCATAGTCCCCGTCATTGTCATCCTCATCATCAGAATCCATGATCCTTCCGATGGTATTTACAACTGCGTCTTCGTTTAATGCTATTATAAAGTTACCGCTGAGAACATCCGTAATTTTAAATGAACTTACAAGGCTGTACGCTTCATCCTCAACGCTGCATCCAAGGAAATCCGCAACTTCATCACATTCTTCGGAGATCTCCTCTGCCTCTCCTGCTTCGATCTTTACAGCAGATCCCAGGAAATTAGTAATACTGTCAGCAAATGCTGCTGCCGTCTGACCAATAAGCTCCTTAAAGGTACCTATTGCAATTTCATCAAGTTCCTGACTGCCGCCTTCGCTGCTTTCATCAACACTCATAAGGACATTGAGTATTTCCCTTACAAAGGCACTCTGGACAACAACAGCAGCGCTGCCCTCAATAGCACCGGATATATTAAGTCCCACAGCCAGTCCCGGTTCATCACCGAACGACTCCAGACCCCTGATTTTTTCCTGATTTAACTGCTGTGTAGACAGTTCCACGCCGTTATTAAGCAGTTTTGAAAGAATTTCTGCCGACGAATTGAGGCCGATCTCCATGACCTCATTGAAACCATCCGTCTGACTTACACTAAAGCTTGTATTATTCTCCATATTTTACTCCTTCACAGCTCAATAATTATAAAAATCATTAATATCGGAATTTGATACTATATCACATATTTTAACAGATTTTTTAATTTTTCTGTCCCCGACTCTCACTGTAAATTTAGGCTCTCCCTCTACAGTCAATATGATATTGTCATCAATACGCCTGTTAAGCGGTATCACATCGGACACTTTAAGGTTAATTATGTCCTGCATATCGATATATAAATTATCCAGAACGGCGGTAAGCTCCATTGTCGAACCCTGAAGCGATTCCGCAAGCCTCTCTCTCCTGACAGCTTCCTTGTCATTTTCATTTTTAGCATTATTTTTTGCATGCTTTGTCATAGCTTCCCTGAGTATTGAATCAAGGTTCATTGACGGCAGACAAAAGCTGAAAACATCTGTTATTTCCCTGACTTTCATCTGAAAGGACATAACCACAACTGAGTCCTCCAGAGAAATAAACTGTGCAAGTCTCGGGTTCGTTTCATAGCCTGTCAGCTCACACCTTACGTCCGCAAGATTTTTCCATGCCTCCGTAAGATATTCGGTTATTTTTGTATAAAAATTTTCCAGTATTGCGATCTCAACCTCAGTATAACCACGGTCAAGCATATACTCCGTACCGTTGCCGCCAAGGAGAATATCTATAAGAAAAAAATTTATTGTCGACGGGAAATGCGCTATCATCGTGCAGCGGTTTTCATCAGTAGCTTCATCATTGATATCGATAAGACCTATCAGCGTTTTATCGGGAAGGGTATTCAGATATTCCGAATATCTGCACTCCTGTATTTTAAGCTGCGATACCTCACAGAAAACTCTGAGAAGGCTTGAAAGATTTGAGGCAAAAATCCTTATGATATGTTCATTTACTGTGTTCAGACCCCTGAGGTGTTCTTTTGTAAATTTTTTTGGCTTTTTAAAGTCATAAGTTTTAATAATTGATTTCTCACTCGGAACAGTATTTTTCCGGAAATCATAATTTGAAATATTATCCTTAGTCTTAGCTGCGGACTTTTTCACACTTTTTGACTTTGTGCCGCTTTTTTTCTGCCTCATGTTCCTCTCTCCTGACCTGTACCCGGATTAGTTGGCTGCTATATCGTGGATATCTCCGGCACTCTGTTTAAATGAAGCACCAAGAATTTTAAGCAGCTCACCGCTTTTTACAAGATCGCTGTTCTTTCCGATTATAACAATCTCAACTCTTCGGTTTTTACTTCTTCCTTCCTCATTTTCGTTTGTTGCAATAGGATAGTCCCCCGCAAGCCCGATAGGATATAACTTTGTCGAGTCTATTTTATAATTCCTTTCCAGATAATTAGAGATCGTACTTGCACGTTCCGAGGACAGCAGACGTGAGTCAACCACTGAGCTTGGTGCATCAGCAGTATGTCCCTTGATAATTACCATTGCAATGTCGTCATTTACCTGCTGGAGACACTCGCCGAGGAAATTGATGACCTTTGTGCTTCCCTTTTTGAGGGTAGACTCATCCGGATTGAAAAGTACATCATTTGTAAACTGGATATAAATATTTTTGGAGGTCTCTCCATCGCCCCTTGAGATCTGCTCAACAGTACTCTCATCGTGATCCATGGCGGCGCTTTCCTTGCTTTCATCCTCACCCAGCTGAACCAGGATACTATCCTGCATCTGATTTTCCTGAACAAATTGTTCAATCGCAATAAACAGTTCATCCATTTCGGTATTGGTCAGGTTGTCATCCTCCGGACCGAGATTAAGTCCGGAATTGGTATTGTCCAGCGGATCCTGACCTGAACTGAGCATATCTGGAGTAATAACTATCTGATCGACCTCCTGGGTCCCGAAGCGATTGTTAAACGCTTTTACAAGAGCCGACCATTTATCTTCGGCAACCGACGCCATACTGTAAAGCATTACGAAGAAGGTCAGCAGTAGCGTTACAAGGTCGCCGTATGTATCCATCCAGCTTCCGCCGCCTTCTTCTTCCTGTTTTTTCTTACCCAAATCTGTTCACGCCTCCCGAAGTTTATTTTGATTTTGCGCCGTCCTTGAGTTCACCTTTAAGTGAAGATACAGGCAGCAGACGTGTAAGCTTTTCCTGAATGAAGTTAGGATTGTCTCCGTCCTGAATTGCCTGAACTCCCTCGGCAATGATCATCTTGCAAAGGTATTCCTCATTGTGTCTCTCCTTAAGCTTTCTTGCGATAGGCTTAAAAAGAACGTTTGAAAGAATTGTACCATAGAAGGTAGTAATAAGGGCAACCGCCATACTTGAGGCAAGCGACGCCTGATCCGAAAGGTTTGCAAGAAGATTTATAAGTCCGATAAGCGTTCCTATCATACCGAATGCAGGAGCATATTCCGCTGCCTGAAGGTAGAACGCCTGATCCTGTCCGTGTCTTTCCTCCATGTAGTCAAGCTCGTTGTTAAGGAGTGCCCTTACCTTTTCCGGTTCAACCGAGTCAACAACAAGAAGAAGTGAATTTTTCAGAAATTTGTCCTCAACATTGTTAAGCTTGTCTTCAAGGGCAAGAAGTCCGTTGATTCTTGCTTCCTTTGCGAAGAAAACGATCTGTTCTATATAACTCTGCGGATTATATTTTTTCGGCAGAAGTACGATTTTCAGATGCTTAGGTATTTTGGCAAGGCTCTTTCCGGGGAATGAGATCATGATCGCCGCAATAGTACCGCCCACAACGATCATAATAGACGGCACGTCTATAAACTGCGAAAGATTTCCCGGAGTTATCGAATAATCCGAGTTAAGCATAATTGACAGGAGTATAAAGCCTATACCCAAAATATACCCCAGCAATGACATTAAATCCATAATATACGTCCCTTTCTAATATGGCATTATTTTTTTCAGGCACGAAGCCCCTTTTCATATTTGCGAATTTCCATTAAAACGATCTCAAGCGGTTCCTTTACGATATATGTATTTCCGTTTGAAAGCTTTATAGTTGTATCGGGATTTTCCTGAATCGTTTCAACCATACGATGATTGAGTACAAATTTCTGATCATTCAATTTAGTTAGGATTATCATAAAATCATTTGTGCACAGTGCACACACAGCTCCTTTAAGATTTATTCTGCGAAGCAGATAAGCTCTGCTCCGCAGTAATAATTCAATTATTATCTCTTGAGGTTGATAAGCTCTTCAAGCATTGTATCAGAAACTGTAATAAGTCTTGAACAAGCCTGGAAGCCTCTCTGTGTTGTGATCATATCTGACATTTCCTGGGAAAGGTCAGTATTGGATGTTTCCAGCGTACCGCCCAGGATCTCACCTGTTCCGTTTGTACCTGCAATAGTAACCTGCGGATCACCGGAGTTCTGTGACTGTGCGAAATATGTGTTGCCTGCCTGTGAAAGACCAGCAGGGTTTGCAAACGTTGCAAGGTCGATTCGACCGAGTTCAAGCAGTCCAAAGGTCGGGTGAGTAGCTGAAATGATACCCTTATTGTTGATAGAAATACCTGTAAGGTCAGCAACGGTCTGCTCGCCGCCTTCTGTACCGCCCTGGAGCATGAAGTTGCCCTTGCCAAGACCTAAATTTGATGACGGCTCACTTGGAGTCATGCTGACTGTACCGGTCATGGAAGCAACATTATAAGCATTGATCGTATTAAGGTTAGGATACGAAATTACGATAGAATCGTTTGAATCAGTACCGCCTCTCTTAAGCACAACTGTTCCTGCTGTCTGGAGCTGATTGTCAGTAAGTGTTGCAACATAGTTGCCGATACGGATTGTAAGGGAATTAGCGGCAGAAAGAGTAAGGTCCATAGTGCTGTTACCTGTACCGCTGAAGCTGTCACCTACGGACTGAACAGAGAAGAACTGTGCAATATCATTAGGAAGCGTAACAGTACCGGACTGTACACCGAAATCTGCCTCAACGATCTCCGCACCGGTAAGAGGTGAGCTGAATGCAGCCGGATCGCTCATTGAAATTGTAAATGTTCCGCCCGCATGCTCTGTACCGCCGTTTGCCGTCTTAATAGCGTTGTTTACTTCTGTATTAAGCTCTGCAAGGCTTGTGAATGTTTCTTCTG
The DNA here is from genome assembly GCA_051881935.1 of Porcipelethomonas sp. Taxonomy (GTDB): domain Bacteria; phylum Bacillota; class Clostridia; order Oscillospirales; family Ruminococcaceae; genus Porcipelethomonas. The sequence continues at coordinate 21,603 of JBJEQU010000050.1, forward strand.
AGTTGAGTGTCACGAGAATTGAAGAGCTTGTGATCTCAGCTGTTGCCTTCTGTCCGATAGGCAGTTTCTTGCTGGATGCGAAAACGATATTGACATTGCCGGCTTCATTTTCGTTTGAGGCGTCAATTGTATATGTAATGCCATTTATTGTATCTGAAACAGTACCTGCAGCTGCATTTTTATAGGGAAGGCTTATTTTGATTTTGCTTGAACCTGCTGCCTGACCTGTAGGATCACCGGAAACACCGAGAACAAAGTTACCGTTTACGTCAACAACATTTCCCTCAGCATCGATATCAAGCATACCTGCCTTTGTGTAGAAAATATTTCCGTCTCCGTCCATAACCTGAAGATATCCTTCACCGGCAATGGCAACGTCGAGAGTATAACCTGTTGTGGACATTACAGACTGTGATGTATTTACGTCAACGCTTCCGAGCTTTGAACCGTAACCGATTTCTGTAGGGTTTACACCACCGCTTGTAGGTGTTGCAGCGGCAGCTGCTGAATTTGTCTGATAATATACATCTCTGAATGTAGCTCTTGAGCTTTTGTAGCCGTATGTACTTACGTTTGCAATATTATTACCGATAACGTCCATCTTTGACTGATGTGTGATCATACCTGCAACGCCTGAATATAAAGATCTTACCATAATATTATCCTCCTGAATCTGAGGAACTGAGGGATATGCCTTCGATCGGTCGGGCATACCATAAGCTTCCTTTAAAAGGTCCGGCTTTACATTACAACAGTTCCGTCTATATTTGTGAATACGTTTCCTGTCATTTCATCCTTATTGACAGTTGTTATTACCGTGTTATTTTTTACACTTACAATAAAGGCTGCCTCGTCAAGAAGGATAAGAGTATCATCAAGTCCCTTTTCCTCTGCAAGCTTTACGCCTTCATTTAATCTTTCGAGATTGTCCGCCGATAAATCGATATTGCGCTCCATCACACGATTCATAGCATGTCTCGAAAAGTTCACCCCTGTGGTGGTATCGATCTGCTCCTGAAGAATGTCCTGAAAACTTCTGCATGACGTAGAGTCAGCCACATCCTGAGGAGACCTGTGAGGAATACCGGTAGTAATAGGGGTCGATATTCGTTTGATATCAATATCATTCATACTAACAGACTCCTTTCCATTAGCTGTATGCGCAGAAACTATACATCAGTTTCAGCTGCCGGTTCTTCTGATGTGGATTCAGAACTTCCGCTGTCTGACGATACAGAAGTATCATTGATAATAGATACCTTGCTGTAGTCATAAGGCTGACCATTTACATAAATTTTGTAATCATCACCGTCAAGAACGATTTTTTCAACCTTTCCGGTTATAGTTGAGTTTCCGCCGCCGATGTCATTTTTGGAAATTGTAACGCTTCTGCCAAGCATTCCCATAACATAATTCTGTTTTGAATACTGACAGAGATCCATCATTTCCTGCATAGTCGCAAACTGTGCCATCTGGGCAAGATACTGGGTATCGTCTACCGGATTCATAAAATCCTGGTGGGTCAGCTGCATTACCATCATGTTAAAGAAATCCTGAACCGAAAGATCATCACTGCTGTCGCCAAAAACAGCGTTGTAGGTCTTGCCGGTTGAAGCAGTTCCATTTAACATATCAACATAATTTCTCTCTGTATCTACTGATGTTACTGACATGATTATTTCCTCCCTTTCCTAAATTGTAATATTGAGTGCCGGATTGAGATCAGGCTTTATATCTGCTTCTGTTTCACCTTCAAAGGAGGGGTTAACTAAAGAGATATCACCGATTTTCTTTCTCAGCTCTCTGAACTGATTCTGCTGACGTCCCTCATCCTGACGCCTTTCGTCATACTGACTAAAGGATGACGATGCAGCCATTACTGTTTCCGCCGTTCTGACGCTGTTATTTTCAATTTCAACGTCGTGCTGGCTGAGCGATGTCTGAAGCGATGCCAGATCACGATTGAGCAGAGCCGCAGTCTTTGCACTGGACGCAACCATCGAAAGAACGGTTTTTCCGCCATCTTCTGAAACAAGCTTTACAAGGATCTCACCGAGTCCCTCCGGTCTAAGCTTAACTGTAAATTCGCTCTTTCCCTTACTGAGATTTTCGGATATTCCCTTAAAGAGCTGCTCATCTGCGGAACCATATTTTGCCTTGTTCATTTCAAGTTCTGCATATGCCCTTTCAAAGCTTATGTCAATTCTTTCTGCGCTCCTGTCCATATCCTCCACTGTCATCTGGGAAACCTCACTGACAAGTTCCTCTTCATCAGAATATTTCGGTCTGACATTATCCCTGACACTTTTCATAGTCCTTGCAAAATCAATCGTCTTTTCCCCGGACTGTGACATGTTTTCCTGAGACATACCGGACTGTGCATTCTTATCAGCCGGAACATAGCTTACTATCTCCATCTCGCCGCTTCTGATCATTTCCTCCGGATCAAAAACGATCCTTCCGGTACCAGCGTCCGGAGCGGGAACATTCTGAATATTTTTCAGCATCTCACTGCCGGTCATATCAGCCGCCGGCGGTATTCCCATACCTGTGCTGACAAAGTCAAGAAGTCCTGCAAGCTGGAAAGGATCCGCCTTAATTACGCTTTCGGAAAAATCAAAGCTGTCCTTTACCTTCCTCTCGTCACCCATCGCATTCATCAGATCCATCGTAAATCCTTTTGACTGTTTGTCTGACGAATAGCTGTTAAGCTTCGGAGTCAGAACGCTGAATATATCCTCAAACTGCTTGGCAAGGGGATTATCAGTAAACACTGCATTTTCGCTGTCCCTGCTGTACATAAAAGGCATTCCGAATAAATCGCTTTCCTTGTTGTCAACAGGCTGCTTTTCAGAAGCTTCGTAATTATTCTCAGTATGCTGAAAATTTTCATGCTGTACGCTTTTCTCTGCGTCCGGAGCATTGGCAATATACATGCCCTGACCCGTCTGCACTTTCCCGTACTGACCGGGAACGTCAGAGGTATACGCCGGATCCGCTGTATTATTCAGTACATCCGGGGAATCAGGTGTATTTTCAGACACCTTCTGATCCCGCACATCAGCCGGTTTATCCGACAATGTATCTGCATCTGGCTGCATTACCGGTATTTCAAAGCGCTCAGAACTATCCGAAAGCTTATCTGACACAGTCTCCTGCACATTCTGAGTAAATTCCGGCTGTATCAGTATCTCAGATATTTCCAGGTCATTTTCGCCCTGCGGCATAAGCTGCATTTTCGGAGGCTGCGGTATCTCGCTGTCATGCGGCTCATCCTGCACCCGGGAAGTTTCACCATTCTGCGGTACAAACTGCGTCTGCAGTATTTCGCTATTTTGCGGCATAATCTGCGTCTGCGGTACTTCGCTATTTTGCGGAGTAAACTGCATCTGCGGTACTTCGCTATTTTGCGGCATAGTCTGCATCTGCGGTACCTCACCGTTTTGCGGAGTAAACTGCATCTGCGGTACTTCGCTATTTTGCGGCATAGTCTGCATCTGCGGTACCTCACCGTTTTGCGGAGTAAACTGCATCTGCGGTATTTCGCTATCTTGCGGAGTAAACTGCATCTGCGGTATTTCGCTATTTTGCGGCATAGTCTGCATCTGCGGTACCTCACCGTTTTGCGGAGTAAACTGCATCTGCGGTACTTCGCTATTTTGCGGCATAGTCTGCA
>JBJEQU010000051.1:0-5718 GCA_051881935.1 Porcipelethomonas sp.
ATATGGCGCTTAGTATCCAGTATGATGATTCTACTGGTACTACAAAGTATGCTAATATCCAGAAGGTCACATCCCAGGGTGAGTGGGTCAGCATAGCGGATGCGAAGTTTTCTTTCCCAAGCGGCTCTACAAATATGTCCATTTACTTTGAATGTTCGTCCGAGGCGACTGCTGATATAATGCTTGATGATTTTGAACTGAGCACGGCTCCGGTATATGAGATTCAGCAGGACATCCCTTCGCTCAAGGATGTGTATGCGGATTATTTTAAGTTCGGCGGCGCTGTGACTGATTCAGAGCTTTCTTCCGAGTCTGCACAGGCTCTCATAAAAAAGCATTACAACAGTATTACGCCGGGTAATGAGCTGAAGCCGGAATCACTTCTTGACCAGAAGGCATGCCAGGAACAGGGCAATAACGTAAATCCTATTATAAATATAGCACCTGCAAGAAATATTCTTGACTTCTGCCGTGACAATGATATTTCTGTAAGAGGACACGTTCTTGTATGGCATAGTCAGACTCCTGGTTGGTTCTTCAAAGAAAATTTTGACAGCAATGGTGATTTTGTTTCCAAGGATATAATGCTCCAGCGTATGGAAAACTATATCAAGAATGTAATGACTGCTCTTGCAGAGGAATATCCGACGGTTGACTTCTATGCATGGGATGTTGTAAATGAAGCATGGCTTGATGACGGAAGCTGCAGAACTCCGGGAACATACGATGAAAACAGCAACTATTCAGGCTGGGTACAGGTTTTCGGTGACAATTCCTTTATCCCATATGCATTCGAATATGCGAGAAAATATGCACCGGAAGGCTGCAAGCTCTACTACAATGACTTCAATGAATATATGCCTGCAAAGACAACGGCAATTGTCAATATGGCTAATGAACTCAAGGAAAAAGGACTTATTGACGGTATCGGTATGCAGTCACACCTTGACGTAAGATCCGGCAGCGACGCCTTCCCGTCAGTTTCAGTTTACGAAAAGGCAATGAAAGCTTTTGTGGATACAGGTCTTGATGTCCAGGTTACAGAGCTTGATGCTACTGTAAATGAACCTACTGAAGCGTGCTTTGAGGCACAGGCACAGTATTACAGTGATATTCTTGATGCATGCGTTAAATATTCGGATAGTATTTCGGCTGTAGTTCTCTGGGGAACAACAGATGACAAGAGCTGGCGTGCTTCCAAATATCCTCTCGTATTCAATGAAGACTTTACTGCAAAGAGTGCATACTACGCAATAGTTGACGGACTTGAAGTACCGGAAACTACAGAGCCGGTTACAACTGAGCCGACCGAACCTACAACTGAGGCAGTTACCACTACGGCTGCAACAGATCCTGTAGAAACTACCGAAACACAGTTGACAACTGTAACCCAGACAACAACGATTGTCGGTGATGATTCGGTTGGAATCCTTTCTATAGGCAGTCTTCCTGAAAAGCTTGAATACAGGGCAAATACTGATGAAGCACTTTCATTATTCGGACTTACGGTAAGTCTGAGTGTTAAGCTTGAAAATATGACTGAGGTTATCTATGATAATGTTTATCCTAGTGATTACACTGATGTGTTTATTATTGATGATTCTGAATTTGATATTACAACACCGGGAATTTATACGATAACTGTAAAGTGCACAGACGAGACCGCAGCATATTATCATGTTGCAGACAATAAGGTCACTTTTGAGGTTACAGTAGCAGAAGATACCGGCACATCAATAGAATTCGGCACACCTACACTGATAGGTGACGCTGATCTTAACGGTACAATCGGTGTGTCAGATGTTGTAAAGACTGCGAAGTTTATATCAAGTAATACCTTGTATCCTCTGAGAGATTCCGTTGCAGCTGCAAATGCTGATGTTAATTATGACAAGCAGATCAATTCGCTTGATGTAAGTAAAATGATAGAATACGTGCTCCGTTGTATTACAGAATTCTGATAGTTAATCCCCCGTTTCGTAACGGGGGAATTTTGTGTTTTCTTGAAAAGTTCGTCATGGCGATGTTGACAGATAACCATAAATGTGATATAATCTAATCATATAGAAGATGTAGGAATAATAAGAAACCGCCCTAAGGCAGTACAAGCATAATTTAATATGGATATGATTAAATGCATTTATCCTGAAGAATTTTCTTCGGGCGCAGCAGATATACGGTATAGCCTTAAATATCCGGATAAAAACTTCTGGGTCTGTATCAGTCCGGAAATGGCAGGGAAGGTGTTCTGTAAATGTTTTATGAAGGAGAGTGGGCACTGTGAAAATTTCTACAAAGGGCAGATATGCTCTGAGGATGCTAGTCGATCTCACTGAGAACCAGAGTGACGAATTTCTCTCACTGAATGAGATCGCAAATCGTCAGGGAATATCAAAAAAATATCTTGAACAGATCGTGCCTATGCTCAACAGGGCAGGGCTTATTTGTACGAACAGAGGAAACAGAGGCGGATACAAGCTTAATAAATCCCCGGATGTGTGTACTGTAGGTGATGTGCTCAGAGCCACAGAAGGTTCCCTGGCGCCTGTTTCGTGCCTGGAGTATGATGTCAATAATTGTGAAAAGGCAGATTCATGTTCCACACTTTTTGTCTGGAAAGGATTGCATAAGGTTGTTAATGAATATCTTGACAGTATAACTCTCAGGGATATTGTGGAGCATAGTTTGGGTGTTGCCGGTGACGATTATTCTATATGAAAAAAAGAGCAGTTCTGTTTCTGAACTGCTCTTTTTATTTGGATTAGTATTAAATTTTCGGGAGTTTATCAATACTTGCTTTGATCTCATCATCAGTAGGAATATAGTCTGACATTTCTCCGTCATTGAATTTCTGATAGGCATACATATCAAAGTAACCCGTACCTGTAAGTCCGAAGAGTATCGTTTTTTCCTCGCCTGTTTCCTTACATCTGAGTGCCTCATCAATGGCAACTCTGATAGCGTGACTGCTTTCCGGTGCAGGGAGCGTTCCCTCAATCCTTGCAAACATTGTTGCAGCTTCAAATACTGATGTCTGTTCAACGGAACGTGCTTCAATCAGACCCTGGTCGTAAAGCTCAGAAACTATAGAACTCATACCGTGGTAACGAAGACCGCCTGCGTGGTTTGCTGACGGAATGAATCCGCTTCCCAGTGTATACATTTTCTGGAGCGGACATACCATACCGGTATCGCAGTAATCATAAGCATATGTACCTCTTGTCATGGAAGGGCATGATGCCGGTTCAACTGCAATGAATTTGTAATCTGCTTCCCCCCTGAGCTGTCTGCCCATAAATGGTGAAATAAGTCCGCCAAGATTTGAACCGCCCCCGGCACATCCGATTATGATGTCCGGTTTGATATCGTATTTGTCACAGGCTGACATGGATTCCAGACCGATAACCGACTGATGCAGCAGGACCTGTGAAAGAACTGAACCGAGTACATACCTGTAGCCTTCGGATGTAACAGCGGTTTCAACAGCTTCGGAAATAGCACAGCCAAGAGATCCGGTCGTTCCCGGGAATTCTTCAAGAATATGCCGTCCAACATTTGTGGTATTGGATGGAGAAGGGGTAACTTCAGCCCCATAGGTTCTCATAACCTCACGCCTGAACGGTTTCTGTTCATAGGAACATTTTACCATGTAAACCTTACAATCAAGTCCGAAGTAGGAGCATGCCATTGAAAGAGCCGTTCCCCATTGTCCTGCGCCTGTCTCAGTCGTAACTCCTTTAAGTCCCTGCTTCTTTGCGTAATAAGCCTGTGCAATGGCGCTGTTGAGCTTATGGCTTCCTGAAGTATTGTTGCCTTCAAATTTATAATATATTTTTGCCGGAGTGTCAAGAGCCTTTTCAAGGCAGTAAGCACGGACAAGCGGTGAAGGACGATACATTTTATAAAATCCGATTATTTCTTCCGGAATATCGATATAGGCGTCCGTTTCGTTAAGTTCCTGTTTAGCGAGCTCTGTGCAGAATACCTGACTGAGTTCGTCCAGACTCATCGGGTTATGGGTCTTCGGATTTAACAGTGGTGACGGCTTTTTCTTCATGTCCGATCTGATGTTATACCACTGCTTAGGCAGTTCGTTCTCCTCAAGATAAATTTTATATGGGATCTGTTTACTCATGGTATTTTTCCTTTCACATTAATTTATATATGGATATATGTCCGCAGCACTTCAAAGAACTGCAATAGATGATATTACAGCTTTTTGGGCAGATGCCTATGGTATCCGTTTGGATTAGCTGTTCTATTATATAAACTTTTACTCTTCTGTGTCTTCCTCCTTATTTTTCTGCTTTTTGTATTCTGCAGCAAATGCTGAAATAAATGAATATCCAAGATAGATTATAAAGATTACAGCCTCAACCAGGATAAGCGGGAATACGAAGCTTACAAGCTGAACGGAAGGAAGCTCGCCTATTGCAGGCACCAGAATGTTGAAAGCATTTGCAAAAACAACATTTTCATAGTATTCATCAGCTGTTTCTGTTACGATCTCGACGATATTTGTTATCTTAGCATAAAGGGCTTCAAAACTCTGATCGACCTCAGTTAGATCCACATTTGCTTCCTGGGTATTATTTTTAAAGGAATTAAGTCTTGACTTATAATATTCAATATTCTGGAGCTTTGCTGAGTATTCTTCCTGAACGGATACCCTGCGCTCAATAAGCTCATCATATTTTTCAGAGACCTGTGAATAAGATGACGAGTCTTCAACAGCATCGTTGTCACCGAAGATAAGCAACTCATCCTTTTCATAGGAGCTTATGGATTCGGAAACAGACTGAAGCTCTGACTTAATAACATTTGCCTGACGGTTAAGTTCATCGATTTTATAATTATAGTATGTTATGAGCTGTTCCCGATCATTTGTAATGTTGTTGATGGTAACGTATGATGACAGTGAATCAAGGTCGGCAGTTTTGATAACCTGGATATCTCTCAGAATGTCATCGAAACTGAAACCGGTCGTGTTGGAACGAAAGTTTACTGTGTCATCGCTTCGCAGCTCTCTGACATATTCATCGAGATCGTCAAGGGTTGACTTGAACACATCAATGGCTGCGGGATAATCATAATCCTTGTAGTCCACAGCTACAACGGAGTTTCCGAGAGCTTTATTATAGCTATATGTTGTAAAGAAGTAGTCCTGATACTCGTCAAGAATCGCATCAACAATTTTCTTGCCGGTATCAAGGTCGATACCAGCTGAATAATTATCAAATTCTATAATATAGTACGACGGGAAGTATCCGATATCAAGGAGGGCATTTACTGCTTCAAGACCTGCCGAACCGCCCTTGGTATATATTTCCTGATACAGGGCAATTTTATCAAGCGCTTCGTTTGGAATGACACCGTCTATAGATATATTACGTCTGACAGGCTCAACAAGGGTCAGTGATTCGCCGATACTGGACAGAGCACCCTCAATAATGTTAGGAGCCTTGATCTTGTTTACATCAAGCTTGCCGCCGTCCGGATCAAGTCCGGAAGCGATTCCGTCATATTTAAAGCTCACCAATGCGGTTATATTATCAGACTGTGTTGTTTTACTGAGTAAAAGGACTGCACCGACTGTGAAAAAGGCTGCTGCTACAGAAATAACAAGCCATAAGGACAATAATCTTCTGAGCTTTCTGCCTATAGTTAAAAAGGAGACAGCAATACCTTTTTCTTCATCATCATTTTGTTTAAGAACAA
>JBJEQU010000052.1:0-24844 GCA_051881935.1 Porcipelethomonas sp.
TGACAGTCAAAAACGCACCGTACCGTTCATATCCATAATCCAGTAACTGTAAATCTACAACTTCATCAATCATTTCTCTGTTATACGCCAGCACATAGCTCTTTAACCGCTCCGATAGGGCTTCGTCTGCTACATCGCCCAGAACACGCCGGGATATTTCTGCAAAGGATTTCAGGCCATTATGAATGATGAATATCGAGACAATCAATCCACACCAACCATCAATATGCAGGTGCAGCAGGGAATCAATCAAAAAAGAAATCGTAACGACCGATGTGGAAACTGCATCGCTGATACAATCTGCGGCAGCCGCTTTATATGCGGATGAATTATTTTCTTTACTCTTTTTTGTGTCAAAGAGAAACAGAAATAACTTTATGCCGATAGAAATCAGCATTACCAAAAGAATAAAGAGATGAAACTTCGGCTCAGTAGGATTCTTGATTGCATAAATGGAATCATGGAGAGATTCCCAGCCAACCAGAATAATAGAGCATGAGACAACGATTCCAACAACCCATTCGATTCGTCCATGACCATTTTCGTGTCGCGTACCTCCTAACGTGGAGGCAACTTTCACTCCTAAAGCCGTCATCAGCGAAGTTACTGCATCTGACAGATTATTCGCTGCATCAGCAGAAATCGATGCCAAACCGCTAATACTCCCACATATGTATTTGAAAACTCCAAGGCACAAATTTAAGGCAATACCGCATAATTATTGTCGTACAGATGCGCAGTCAGATTTTTTGTCAGATTGCATAAAAAGCTCGCAGGCATACTGGCGTACCCCAAGGGCACTTCCTCCGGGCGTATGTCAAGAGATTTTTGTGTGATATGACGGAAAATCTGCAAGCAGGTGTGCGGCAAAGGCGACAGCCGTTAATTGTGCGGTGTTGCCTTAATATAACTGGCAACATATTTTCACCCTTTCATTTTTGATTTTCTGTCCACTACAAATGCCATGAGGGAAGCTGTCAAATGGCTTATCAGAATTGCAGTCCACATACCGTCGAGCCCAAGAGACCCACGAATAAACGCCATTGCAAGTGGTACTCGGATGACGATGTAATAAATGAACATGAGAACCATAGATAGATTAACTTTGCCCATGCCCGCCATTTTAGCTGTGAAAATGTTTGTTACCATATAACACAAATATCCAATACTGATGATTTTCAAGCCATGGCTCACAATGCCAGCGACTGCAGATTCCTTCACAAAGGTCATTGAAATTTGTGTCGAAAACAGGAGGACAAGGACAGTCAAAACCGCTTCAATCACAGCACCATATATTAGGGCAGTCCGCATATAAACTTTAATTCTGCCATTACGCTTTGCGCCATAAAGCTGCCCAACAATCGTGATTAACGCCATATTCATCGCCATCGCCGGATAGAAAAGGATATTCTCGATATTTTTCACAACTCCATACGCAGCTATCGTTGTAACATCAAATCGGTTTACAAGAATAACCATAACCATAGAGCTGATAGCCGGAATGCAGCTCTGTGTGCTTGTCGGAATTACTGTTTTCAAAATTCGAGATACATGCTCCGGGCAGTTTGTCAATGAGTAATTTTCATTCATATGCCACGCATCGCTCTGCGGAACCGATTTTGTTTGAATTCGGATAATAGCATAAAACTATGCAGTTGATTATGAATAATATTTAAGCAGAATGACAGCATTTTTGTTTTCTGACTGCACTTTTTTAGCATGTATGTGACTTAATGAATCACGATAATACACAAATCCCGTATCTGTGATATAAAAATCAGATACGGGATTGCTTGAAAAGATGATTCCAACACTGATTATTACTCCTTACCAGCCCATTTCCGACAGCCAGCTGTTCAGCTTTTCCTCACGCTGACGTTCTTCTCCTTTCACAGCCTTGCCCAGCGTTATCTCACCGTATATTTTTCCGTCAAGAAGATACAGCACACGGCTGCAGACAGAAGCGACCTTGCTGTCATGGGTTACCATAAGTATAGTCGTTCCCTCGCTGTTCAGCTTTTCAAACTCTGCCATGACCTCGGCAGCAGAACTCTTGTTAAGCGCTCCCGTTGGTTCGTCTGCAAAGAGTATCAATGGTTCGTTCATCATGCTTCGGCATATACACGCACGCTGAAGCTGTCCTCCCGACACCTGTGAAATGCTGCGCTCTCCTATTTCCGAAACGGAAAGCTTATTCATAAGCAGCTCTGCTCTTTGTGCAAGTTCTTTTTTGGTCTTGCCGTTTTTTCCTTTGTTAGCGTGTATTGCAGGAAGAAGGATATTATCCTTAATGTTGAGGTCTTTCATCATATTCATCTGCTGGAAAACAAATCCGGTCTGATTAAGACGAATAGTTGCTTTCTCGTCCTCGGTCATAGAAGTTATCTCGCTGCCTCCGAGCCAGACCCGACCGCTTGTGGGGTTATCCATACCTGCAATATTGTAAAGAAGAGTGGATTTACCTGAACCCGATGGTCCCATTACAGCCACCATCTCGCCCCATTCAACATTAAATGTAACTTTATCAAGGATATTTTCCTTGCATAAGCTCTCAACTCTGAGAAGATAGTTCATAATCTTATTCCTTTCCATAGCAGCATTCAAATGCGCTTATTCTCCTGATAGAACAAATACCTGTCAGCACTGCAGCCGCCGATGTGACAAGCATAATCACCGGCAGTATCAGATACGCCCATAAGCCGTCAATGACAAACCGGAAGCTGTCTGCGCCAAACAGCTTTAACGCCGCTCCGCAAAGTCCTTCTCCCAGTATGTCTGCCAGTAAAACACCGATGAAAATTCCTGCCGCCGCAGGGATAATCCCCTTAGTGAAATACGAAAACATAATATCTCCCGACTTGAATCCAAGTGCCTTTTGCAGTGATATCTCAAGTCGTTTTTTCTCTGTGATAAGTCTCATAAAAAGCATTACGACCACAGCCGTTACCATTGCACCTGTCACGACCGCAACCTTCGATGCAGAATCAATCATATCAAGAGTCTGACCGTAGGTTTTAACGATATAATCAGCAATATCGGTCACATCTGCTCCAAGAGTGCGGTAATGCTCTGCAAAACTGCCCTTGTCTGCGCCCTGGGCAAGGGAAACGCAGATTATGCTCCACACAATGTCATCTCCGCCAGTGTTGCCGCACGTTTTTGCGGTCTTTCCGCCATTTGTAATGTCGGAATATATGCCGCAGACGGTATATTTTGTCTTTTCTCCGTTCACAGTCAGATACAGATCACTTCCGACATCAAGACCAAGTTCCTGCGAATTCATTGAGGAAAGAGCTATCTCGTTTTCCTTTTCAGGATATTTGCCTTTTGAGTAAACAACGGGAAATACCGTATGATCACCGTTTTCCACGAACATATTTACAGTCGTATTGTCCGAAAGTTCAGCTGTGAGCGACTTTGTACACAGCACGGAATAGTTTCGTACATTTTTATCCTCTTTAAGCTCTGCCGCTATGCTTTCCGTTTCTCCGGCTATATCATCTGACATTCTAACGTCAATACGCACATCGCTGTTTCCTATACCCATATATGATGTGAAATCGGGTGCAGACATTGTTGTGTACAAATTCTGCGGCACAAGCATTATAAATGTGCATAAACCGGTAACAAGACCTGTCAGCATATACTGTCCGCATCTGCCGCTCTTTTCGCTGTCATGCGCCGATATCATCGCTTCAACAGGCGGCATTTTATCTGTCCTTTTAAGTATTTTCCATACAGCAAGGAGAATCAGACTTTCTGCAGCCGCTGCAGCAGCTATGGAAATAACACAGGTCATTACTCCGTTATCGCCCGAGCCGTACAATTCCCGAATCTTTTCTCCCAAAGGCATACGGAGCAGAAATGCCGCTGCAAGTCCTGTTACCGCTGCGCAGGCTGAAAACATAAGATATTTTGAGAAATACATATTCCTGATATCGGATTTTCCGATTCCAAGTGCTTTCAGGGTACAGATTTCCGTTCGGTCACGTTCCGTCTGCAAAAGAAGTATAAAACGTATACACAGCAAGGAAATGAGAATAACTGCAATTCCCACAAGAAAAATTATAAGTATCATTATTCCGTCAGACAGTGCATTCATCATCCAGATAAGCGGCTTTGTAATTGCAGGTCCGTTTGAAGGAAGTTCTGCCGCTGCATAGGCTGTGCTCAATTTGTTTACGTCCGAGCCGCTGTTGAGAAGAAATTCTATCAGATATTCTTCCTCGCCCCGGGAACGCATTTCCTCATAATCAGCGGCATTTACAAGAAAACGCTTTGATGATGCAAGCATGGAATTCATCTGTGCATCACGAAAAAATCCTGCGATTATAAGCTCGCTGCCGCCAATATTCATTTTATCTCCGACAGCCAGATCGTACATTTCCCGATAACATACCGGAACATACACCTGCCCCTTTTTCACTTCCGGAATTTCGTTATCCATGCCGAGAAGAAAATCGAAGTTTTCACCCTGAACGCTCAGACCGTTGTCCTGCGTACTGTCGGCAAGGCTGTAGTTTCCGAGAGTTATCTCACTGTTATTCAGATTAAGATAAGAACATATCTGAAAGTCTTTCACTTCGCTGCTGCTTTCCGCAAAAGCTTTTATCTGCGTTTCATCTATGCTTCCCGTGTGCATCTGCATAAAATCAGGTATAACGGCTCTTTCCGCCGACTTTCCGACTGCTCCCGTAAGGTCAGAAAACAGCATCACCGCCAGTGAAATAAGCAAAGCCGAAGCTGTCATAAAAAAGACAGTCGCCGCAGACATCAGCTTATTGTTTTTTACATGATTGAATATCAGCTTTTTTATCATTGTCTGTCACCTCCAGCTTCCTTACACTTTTAAGCAAATAAATCAGCAGTGCAGTTGCGCACAGAAGCACTCCCGAAATAATTATCACCTGTGCAGCACCTCTGCCTACGCTTATGCCTGTATGTGCGGAAATTCCGTCTGCCGCTGCTCCTGCCAAAGCATAAGCGGCAACATATCCAAGCTGTGAAATAAAGCCTATCAAGCCCCACGCACGACCCTGAAGCTCATCCGCAATATTTGTTCTGACCAGATAATCCAGACAGCTGTTTGCAAAAGGAAGCATCGCAAAGAATATAAAACCGAATATGCATATGACAAATATATTTTCCCAGATTCCAAAGCCTGCCATGCCTATACCTGCGAAAAACAAAGAAATACTAAGTATTTTTACATAACCTTTCTTTATGCCTGCCGCACCGAGAATGACTCCCGATACGACCATTCCGCAGGCACATATTGTTTCAGCTGTGCCAAGTGTGGCACTGTCCGCAAAATCGAGAATAAGCGGCTGTGCAAGTATCTGGAAAACGCCCATAAAGCAAGTGATAAGCGATGAAACTACTGTCAGCACAAGTACTCCTCTTTTTTCTGTAACAGCTTTTCCGCCGGTTTTCAGGCTCTCCGCAAAGGAGACATCTTTATCTGCCTGCTTTGACGCAATTTCTTTTTTGAGAAAAGCAGCAGCGAATACCGTCGGGAAAAATGTGCAGATATCAATTATCAGCAGAAGCTTTATATCGCTCACTGTCAGCAGCGCACCTGCAAGCACAGGAGAAACGAGATATCTTGCACTTCCTGCAAGGCTCACCATTCCGCTTGCCTTTGAGTATTCCTCTTTTGTAAGCAGGTCTGTTACCGTTGCTCTGTATGACGGTTCAAGCAGAGCCGAAAACGAAGAGCTGATAAATACGCCTGTGCATATCTGCCACAGTTTTGCTTCACCATGTATCATGCAGATGAGTATGTAAAGTATACCCAACGCAGAAAAACCGTCACCTATCATCATCAGCAAACGTCTGTCATGTCTGTCGGCAAGAACACCTGCCGGAACACTCAGCAGCAGTGTTGGCAGAAACCCCAGCAGCGTGACGAGAGCCATACTCACTGCACTTCCTGTTTTTCCGAAAATATACACACCCAGTCCGAAGCTTGTAAGTCCGCCGCCTATGGCTGATATAAGTTCCCCCGTCCACAGCAGCATGAATTTTGAAAAATTGCTTTTGTTCTTTGTCATAATATCTCTCCTTTAGACCGTCAGTCTGTCGGTAATATAGTACAATTTAAAGGAACATAAAGTTCCTTTATCACTTTGAAAATATCGGAAGAATAGTCTGCCGCATACTTCCTCTGTCCATACCCAGAAGCCGTTCCACATTATAGATAAATCCATCAATTTTTATCAGGCGTTCTGCTTCACTAAGGTTTGCAAGTTCATCAAATGCAATGTTGGAATAAAGCAAAATCATATCGGTCGCTTCCGAGGGAAAATCGGTCTGACAAATACCCTGTGCGATACCTTCTCTGACAAGTCCTGTGATAAGAGGATTCACTGATGCAATCAATTGCTCCTGCATTTTCTGGTGCATAAGCGCATTCTGCGGTTTATGTACCTGTTTCATGATTTCCTGACCCAAGTCGTTATCTACATTCAACGAAAGCATTGTCATTGTCAGCCGCTGCATAACAGGCAGTTCCTTTTGTGCTGTAATCTCTGCGGCCTTTTGGATAAGTCTTCCCGTCATTCGTTCAATCATTGCGTCAAGAATATCTTCTTTTGACCTGAAATGATAGTAGAGCGTACCTCTTGCAATACCGACCTCATCTAAAATATCATTTGTACTCGTTCCGTCAAAACCCTTTTCACTGAACAGCTTTTCCGCAGCATCAAGTATCTCGCTTCTGCGTTCCTCTGCTTCCTTGACAACTCTCATTTTATAGCTTGCCTTTCCATTACATCAATTCTGCGATAACAGTCAATCAACCGACTGTCTGTCGATTATTATATCATGATAATCTCTATTTGTCAAGAGGTTTTTAAAAACTAATATTCCTTTTCTTGTTCAGTTGTCAATGATAGTTGACACTTACTCGAAAAAAATATAGTGTTAAGAGGAATATTACAAATTTTCATTTTGCAGGAGCCGAAGGCGACGAAAAAATGGTGAAATCCGCAGACTGCTTCTTCCGGATAGTGTTCGGAATCATTGCAGTTTCTGCGGCTTTTTATTCTATGCAGACTATTGATGTGTTCTGGATTCTGTTCCTGATTTTTCCCATATTGGGAAATTTCGTGTTCGGCAGACTTATGAACAAAGTATGGACGGGCAGATATATGGATAATGTAAAGCACAACCGAAAAGCAGTATATGTCAACCGTGTTATGTATCTTGCGGAATGTACTCAAAGGTGGATGAATACCATTTTAACCAGGGAGTTTGACAGTGACGGCGCTGTGCTGTCCGGCGGTGAACAGCAGAAAATCGTCGCTGCAAGAGCATTTGCACAGAAAACGGCTGTCAAAGTATTCGACGAACCGTCCTCCGCACTTGCCCCCTATTGCTGAGTATGAGCTTTACAAGGACATTATAGACGAGAGCAAGGGACATATGACACTGTTTATTTCCCACAGGCTTTCTTCCGTCAAGGACGCTGATGTGGTGATCATGCTGGAAAACGGTACTATTATTGAGCAGGGCAGCCACAGAGAACTTATGATGCAGGGTGGAAAATACTGTGAAATGTTCACCAGACAGGCGCAGAATTACCTTGCTGATGAAACATACAGAGAGGAGGCGGCAGTATGAGTTCAGGCAGGACAGTATTTATCATAGGAGGGTAAATGAAAATTAAAGATAAACGATCATCTCTGTCAAATGTACTGTATATGCTGAAAATACTGTGGCATGGCGGTCCTGTATATGTGTTCTTGCAAGAAATTAGATTATCCTTTGTTATTTAAACTTTGTAGAGATTAGGGATTGGTTGCGGCTGCGATAAAACAGGCAGATGCCTTTAAAAAGCATCTGCCTGTTTTGTTTTCATAGCCTGCTGCATAGGTCTTTTATAATAGTTTCTTTGAAAAAATTCTATATTAGTACCGACCTAATGGAAGTGGATTTTTTCATTTTCTTTTTACAGGTATCCATATACCGCTCTTATAATCCGCATCAGTCTTTTCGCCTTCGCAGCTGTACCACTCAATATTAACATTTCCGTTAATTTCAAATTCCGGATTATTCGGAAGCCATTCATTGAAAATACGTGTGTTCAGCGTCTGGAGTGACTCCGGCATGGGTCCGATACAGTCGAACCTGACCCATTCTGACTGCGGAAACTCGTATACTTCCATGCCTTCCGGAACCTCGCCCCCTGTATACTTTCCTGCTATCATATACCGGAATCCATTCCTGTCCTCCGGGCTGTCGATGCATACACCATATTCACCGATGCAATAGCTCATAATTGCCTTCTCCTGCGGGTTCTTAGGCGGATTTCCGCTGTAAACAGGATATGCGTATTTCTCACATATTTCATCCCAGAACAGCGGTATATCATGGTATGCATTTTCAAAAGTGAAATTTCTTGCAAAGCCAATGACCTTAAATCCGAACATTTTTGTAACACTGTAATCCATTTTATCTCCTCCATTTATAACAATACTTATTTTGAGCGGAAGAAAAAGGCTGACAGGCGTTTTATATTTACGCATATGCGTAGGTGATACCCCATGAAAACGGGTAAACGCCTTTGAAAAGCTTTCGGGGGTATCATAGCCGTATTTAAAAGCAATATCAATTACCTTTTCCTCAGCAGAGATAACATCCTGAGCTGCAAGATAAAGCTTTCTGTTTCGTATATACTCGGAAACAGAATATCCTGTCATTATCTGAAATCCCTTCTGCAAATACAGTGGAGAAATATAAACATGCTCAGCAACATCCTGCGCACTGATATTGTCAAGTATATGTTCCTCCATGTAGTCAATTGCCTTTCTGAGGCTCGTTATCCAGTCCATAAGCTTTCCGCCTTTCCCTTGCATTTACTGCTCCCCCAATTAACTGTTGAAGTTTTCTGCTTGCTCTAAAGCAGGAATCTTTCGTCAGAAAAACTTGCAATACGCCCATATTCCTGTGTTTTTCTTCCTGAGCTTTCAGCTTTAGTTCTGCGCATTAAATTTTCACCAGTTAATTGGTGTAACAGTATTATATCACAGAATTTATTCTCAAGTCCTGTCATTTTAAGTTCACATTTGTCAGACAAATAAAAGGAATACCCCAACAAGAGGTATTCCTGATTTTTATTATGAAAGTCTGTATTTCTTTCCAAATTCTTCAATAGCATCCGTATATTCCTTTGATTCACCCTTATGGATAGAATCAATATATTCATGATGATTAAGGTCATCTTTGCTGCTGTTGTTACGGCTTAAAACGTGAACGGCAATATTTGAACAATGATCCGCAATACGTTCCATATCGGACAGCATATCAAGGAAGTATATACCTCTTTCGATAGCACAGTCTCCCGTTTTCAGACGTGCAATATGTCTGTTTTTAAGGTCATCATCTATCTGGTCAATAGTTTCCTCAAGAGGCTCTATTCTTGTAGCAGTATTGACATCATCATACTCCACAGCAGTAATGGACATATCAATAATTTCCGTGATGGCAGCTGAAAGCACCTCAAGCTCTGCAATAGCTGTATCGGAAAGCTTATTTCCGCTTTCATACATATGCTCAGCGGACTGCATTATGTTCACCGAGTAATCCCCGATTCTTTCAAAATCAGTAATAACATGAAGAAGTGAGGTCACGCACTTGCTCTCCAGTGCACTCAGCTCACAGTCGGTAACAGAAACAAGATATGAGTTGAGTCTGTCCTCAGTACGGTCAATTATGCTCTCATACTCCTTGATCCTCTCTGCTTGCTTCTGGTTAAATTCCTTATGCAGCGAACAGCCCATCTTAAAGTTCTCCTTGGCAAGCTGTCCCATATATGCTACCGCAGTATTTGCATACTGAATAGCAAGCGACGGAGACTTGAGGAAACGTGAATCAAGCATTGTCTCTGCTGAATCGGAGACGATATCGTCCTCGTCCTCCGGCTTTGAACGGATGGTCCAGACTGCAAGCTTTTCAAGAACCTTATGGAAAGGAATAAATACAACAGTTACAACAATATTGAAGAATGTATGGAAATTGGCAATAGACCCCATGTCCATAGTGTCATTCCACATCGGTATCAGGTCGAATGCCTTTAAAATATACACGACCACAAGGAAAAGCACAGTTCCTATAAGGTTGAAATAGAGATGTACCATTGCGGCTCTCTTTGCATTCTTGCTGGCGCCGATACTTGAAAGAACAGAGGTTGAACATGTACCGATATTCTGTCCCATAATTATCGGGAATGCGGCAGCAAATTTTAAAACACCGGTTGCGGAAACAGCCTGCAAAATACCGACAGACGCCGACGAGCTTTGCAAAAGTGCTGTGACAACTGCACCCACAAGTATACCCAGTACAGGATTTTCCAGGCTTGCAAATGCATTTTTAAACGCCTCAAGCTCTGAAAGGGGCTTAACGGCTGCGGTAAGGGAAAGCATACCCGTGAACAGAACTCCCAGTCCCATGCCGATATCTCCTACTGCACGGATCGTATCTTTTTTTGCAATGAGAATAATGACAATACCGATAACAGCAAGCATAGGTGCAAGGTAATCAGGAGTCAGAAACTGCATAAAGGAACCGAGGGAATCATTTCCGTCAAGGTCACCAAGTCTCAATATCTGACCGGTAACAGTGGTACCGATATTAGCACCCATAATGATTCCTACCGCCGCAGAAAGCGGAAGAATACCAGAGTTTACAAGTCCGACTACAATTACAGTGGTAGCACCGGAGCTTTGAATGACGGCAGTGACGACCGCACCCAGAGCAACAGCCTTAAAAATGTTGTTTGTAAGCTTTTCGAGGATTTTCTCCATTTTACCGCCGGAGATCTTTTCAAGTCCCGAGCCGAGTACATTCATACCGTAGAGGAGAAGTGCAATTCCGCCAAATGCGGTGATTGCCGTTTGAACAATTTGTGTTGTTGACATAAGTTCCTCCCAAGAATTTCCACAGACATTTTTTCTGTCAAGTATTGAAGTATATTTTACATAAATGACACTTCCGCAGCATGTGTCGCTTTACAGTAAAATCACAGAATTTTCCATATTACTGCTTTCAGACAATGCCGTAATTAATTTCATTATATCATAAAAAAATATAATTGTATATACCATTTGAAGAAAAAATAAATTTTCTGTAAAATCTAACAAAAATCTATGTTAAATACAGTGTAAAATCACCTCTGGAAAGACCGCACAATTATTGCCGGTAATTATAAAAATTTCTTTATAGTTTCAACTGATCATACTCCATTATATCCTTTCCGCCCATTCCGGCAGCAGGTATATTCTTAACACGATATTTTTTCAGTGCCTCAAGCATCTGCTCATCAGCAGGCTCCACACTGTCAAGGACATACTTTCCCTTCAGGGTCATGACCTGAACCCCCTGGGTATCCCTTGTTGTCTTAGGAGTCAGCAGCTCGGTATTGAAGATCATCGCCTTTCCGGAGGTCGATTTAAGGAGAATTTCTATATCATCGTCAATATGCATTATCGAAACAAGCTTTGATTTTCCACTGTATGCCTTTGCAAGCTTTTTACGGTTTGTCTTTGTTTCATAGGCCTTAAGGGGAACCTTTGCAGCCTTTCCGTTTTCAAAGAAGAACAGCATAAATCCGGCATAGTCAGCAGTATTCACCATGCCGGCGACCTCTTCCTCCTCGTCGAAGGAAAGCTTTGCGGGGATATAATCCCCAAGAACACTTGCCTTGGTATCGTCAAATGCGCTGACCTTTGTCTTGTAGACCTGACATTTATCTGTAAAGAACAAAAGCTCTGTAAGATTGGTCGATTCCCTGTGTACTTTGATAGTATCCCCCTCTTTAAGCTTCTGCTCAGAACTCATACGCAGCGACTGAGGGGTGATCTTCTTGAAATAACCGCTTTCCGACAGGAACAGGTTGACAGGATAATCGGGTACATCATCCTCGATCTCAACATCAACAATGTCATTTTTATAGAAAAACATTGTATTTCTCGGCTGACTGTATTTTTTAATAACATCTTTAAGCTCACCGACAATAACATTTCTTATTTTCTTGCTGCTTGAAATTATATCCTCTGTTTCAGCAATGCTTTTTTCAAGATTCTCTGTTTCCTGAAGTCTTTTGAGAATATACTCCCTGTTAAGATGACGGAGCTTGATTTCAGCAACATATTCAGCCTGGATCTCATCAATTCCAAAACCTATCATCAGGTTTGAAACGACTTCGCTTTCCTCCTCTGTTTCTCTTACAATTTTGACAGCCTTGTCAATATCAAGCAATATCTTTCCAAGTCCCTTTAAGAGGTGAAGCTTTTCCTTCATCTTTTTAAGGTCATGGGTAAGACGGCGCTTAACGCAGCCCTCTCTGAATTCTATCCATTCATTGAGAATCTCCTTTACCCCCATGACCTTCGGTACTCCGCCGATGAGAATGTTGAAGTTGCAGGCAAAGCTGTCCTGGAGCGGAGTAAGCTTAAACAGTTTATTCATAAGCTTGTCCGGGTCGGTTCCCCTTTTCAGGTCGATAGCTATTTTAAGACCGCTGAGGTCCGTTTCATCTCTTATATATGAGATCTCACGGATCTTTCCGGACTTTACAAGCTCGATTATTTTTTCAATTATCGCCTCAATAGTAGTGCTGTATGGTATCTGGGTAACCTCTATGCAGTTTGCGGATTTGTCGTAATTATACTTTGAACGGAGCTTTACCGAACCTCTTCCCGTTGAAAGTATCTCCTTCATCTCCTCCTCATCATACAGCATATAGCCGCCGCCGGGAAAATCCGGTCCCTTTAGAGTACTTATAATGTCATGATCAGGATTTTTTATAAGAGCTATACAGGTCTCGCAGACCTCCTCCAGATTGAATGAACAGACATTACTTGCCATAGAAACGGCAATACCCATATTTGCGTTTACCAGAACTGTCGGGAAGGTTGCAGGAAGAAGCGTAGGCTCAGTGGTAGAATTGTCATAGTTTGGTACAAAATCAACAGTGTCCTTGTCAATATCACGGAAAAGCTCATTGCATATAGGGTCAAGCTTTACTTCCGTATATCGTGACGCAGCATATGCCATATCCCTTGAATACTGCTTTCCGAAGTTTCCCTTTGAATCAACGTAAGGATGCAGCAGTGTTCCGTTTCCCCTTGAAAGACGAACCATTGTTTCATAAATAGCGCCGTCACCATGAGGATTGAGCTTCATTGTCTCCCCTACTACATTTGCGGATTTTGTACGTTTTCCGGTAAGAAGTCCCTGCTTGTACATGGTATAGAGAAGCTTTCTGTGGGAAGGCTTGAAGCCGTCAATTTCCGGAAGTGCTCTTGATACGATTACGCTTACAGCATAGGGCATGTAATTTTTTATAAGGGTATCGGTTATCTTTTCATCTACAACAACTCCTGCATTTTCAATAAATGCGTCAGGAGTATTTTTCTTTATTTTTTTCTCCTTATCGGGTTTTTTTGCCATACTTTTTTGCCTCCATTTTAAGAAATATCTGCCATTTCAAGGTAATCGCTTCCGTACTCAGCGATGTAATCCTTTCTTTCCTGAAGATTGTCTCCCAGAAGCATATCAAAAATTTTCGAAGTAGCTTCAACGTCCGACGGGGAAACCTTTATAAGACGTCTCGTTTCCGGATTCATAGTCGTAAGGGACATCATTTCCGGTTCATTCTCACCAAGTCCTTTTGAACGCTGGAGAGTAAACTTCTTGTCACCTATCATATTTAGAATGTCCGTTTTTTCCTTTTCATTATAGGCAAAATAGGTTTTGTCCTTTGTGGTTATTTCAAAAAGCGGAGATTCAGCAATGTAAACATATCCCTGTTCGATAAGAGTCGGGGTAAGGCGATATAGCATTGTAAGAACGAGGGTTCTTATCTGGAATCCGTCAACATCCGCATCAGTACAGATAACGACCTTATTCCATTTAAGATTTTCAATATTGAACATTGAAATATCTTTATTTGCCTTGCTGGAGACCTCAACACCGCAGCCGAGAACCTTCATAATATCCGTTATAATATCGTTTTTGAATATTTTTGCGTAGTCCGCTTTAAGGCAGTTAAGAATTTTACCTCTGATCGGGATAACCGCCTGAAATTCCGCTTCCCTTGCAAGCTTTACAGCACCCAGCGCCGAGTCGCCCTCCACTATATAAAGCTCACGTCTTGAAACGTCCTTTGTACGGCAGTCCACAAACTTCTTGACCATATTTGAAAGGTCAATAGTTCCGGCAAGCTTCTTTTTAAGATTCAGACGTGTTTTCTCGGCATTTTCACGGCTTCTCTTGTTTACCATTACCTGTTCAGCAATTCTCAGTGCCTCGTCAGGATTTTCAATAAAATACACTTCAAGCTGATGCTTTAAAAATTCCGTCATGGCCTCATATATAAATTTATTGGTAATAGCCTTTTTGGTCTGGTTTTCATATGAAGTCTGAGTGGAGAATGAAGAGGAAACAAGCACAAGACAGTCCTCCACATCGGCAAAGGTTATTTTGCCTTCATTTTTATTATATTTATTATTATTTTTAAGATATGAGTCTATCTGTGACACAAAGGCCTGCTTTACGGCACGTTCCGGAGAGCCGCCATGCTCAAGAAAGCTTGAATTATGATAATACTCAATCTGCCTTACCTTATTTGAAAATGTAAGGGCAAAGGACATTTTGACTTTATACTCCGGCTTATCGTCCCTGTCACGTCCGGTACGCTCTGCACTCCAGTTCTGAATGGAAGTAAGGCTGTCTCCACCCACTATTTCTGAAACGTAATCGAAAATACCATTTTCATAGATAAACTCTGTTTCTTCAAAGCTTCCGTCCTCACGCTGAAAGCGGTAAACAAACAGGAGGTTGGGATTTACCACTGCCTGACGTTTGAGTACATCACGGAAATATTCATCCCTTACGCCGATATCGGTAAATACGTCCAGGTCAGGCTTCCATCTGGTTTTTGTTCCTGTCTGCTTTTTGGTGGTTTTTTCTTTTTTTAGTCCTCCGACATTTTCTCCCTTTTCAAAGTGCAGGTTGTATTTATAGCCGTCTCTTATAATTTCAACGTCCATAAATTCGGATGAGAACTGAGTAGCGCAAAGACCAAGTCCGTTAAGCCCGAGAGAATATTCATACATATCCGAGGAATCATCATATTTTCCCCCGGCGTAAAGCTCGCAGTATACCAACTCCCAGTTAAAGCGCTCCTCTGTCTTATTGAAATCAACAGGACAGCCTCTTCCGAAGTCTTCGACTTCAATAACATTGTCATTGAATTTGGTAATGATGATCTTATTGCCGAATCCGGAACGTGCTTCATCTATTGAATTGGAAATAACCTCAAAAACCGAGTGCTCACAGCCGTCAAGACCGTCCGAGCCAAAAATGACTCCAGGACGCTTTCTGACCTTGTCCGGACCTTTGAGCATGGTAATACTTTCATTGCCGTAATCCTGCTGTTTTTTTGCCATAATATTTAACTCCATTCTGCCGCTTGAAAATATAAGATTCAGACATTGATTGTTATTTTCCCTGCGGCGTCAGATTATACTTCAAAGCAGATTTTTTCTTCCAAACTCTTTTATCATAACATATTCCCAAATATTTTGCAAGTTTTTTCAGAAGCAAAAAAATCACCGCACTACCTGTGCGGTTCAGCTTGTCGAAAAAGTCTTTTTAGTATGCGGATAGCAATGTAAAAGTTTTGTCCACTTTTTCAAAAGTGGCAGGTGTCCAGAGGACAGCGTCCTCTGGTCGCCGTCTGCAGACGGCGAAATTCCTTGCCTCAGAGGCGCTCCGCATAGGGTGAATTTCAAAACAGTCCAGTGGACTGTTTTGGAAGAGGGGCATGCCCTGCAAGAGAGGGCTGCCCCTAATCAACCCCTAAAATAAGTTTTTTCTATAGTCTGCACCGCACTACCTGTGCGGTTAAAATTCATATTATCAGTATTTTCGGATTCAGACTCTCATCAAGCCAGTAAATGATTTTTTCCATAACATCCTCCGGCACAGCTACACAACCTGCAGTATATGGAAAGCTGCCGTCATCACAGTGGATAAAAATTGCCGAACCGCCGTAGGGAACAACAGGATTCCAGTTGCTTTTTATCTCAACAGCATATTTATAGCTTTCAGGATAATCAATCAGATGCTCGGCACTGTCCCACAGTATCTCCTCCGATTCGACCCACTGGTTATAATACTCCGATTCCCCGTCATCCACCCAGTAGCAATTTTCATTTATAACACGATATTCTATTGAAAGCCCCACTGTCTGCTCTGTACCGAATGCAAATCCAAGAGGAAACAGTCCCTTTGGGGTATGGGAGTTGTACTCACTGCTTTCGTAAGAAACGCCGTCCCTGCCAACAATTCCGTCAGAACTGAAAACCTCGTTCCACATATCCCCGGATTTTTCAAAGGCAGTAAGAACACAGTCTGTCCCATCTGACTGAACAGTAATGACCTGACCGGAATTTTCAATGCCGGAAATACTGAAACCGTTTTCAATAAAAAATCTCTCCAGTATTCCCTCGGTCACCTGCTCAGTGACTGTCTGTTCCGGTACAGATGTTTCAGCGCTGAAATCAAGAGCAGATGTTCCGGCTGTGTTATCTGAAACCGAAGGCAAAACTGAATTTCCGATTTCACTGCAGCCGGTAAGTATAATAACCAATGCGGCGAGAAAAATACCGGAAATTTTTTTAATAAAATCACTCAATTATTATCACCGGATATTTATCCTTGTCGAGAAGCTTGAGAAGTTTCTTCATATCCGAACTGCTTATATCGATACATCCGGCAGTAGGGCCTAAGTCTCCGTTATATCCGCAGATAGTTATTACAGAGCCTTTATCAGGTTCTGCAGAGCCAGGTGAAACGCCGTCCCCATTATTGTTAAAATAAATGTTAGTGGAAAAATAACCGGCTGTAAACTGGCTGTATGTATCTTCATAGTGAGCAGAACCGACATTGCTTTTTGAGGTGAGGGTATTGTAATAGTATGAATCGGGATCGTCCACCCATACGCTGTCCGAATCGAGTTCAATAAATTCGATACCTGTTTCAGGTTCGGAAAGACCGTATGCAAAACAGATATCAAACTGCCCCTTCGGGGTTGCGCTGTTATATTCGCTGCTTTTTGAAGATACTCCATCCTCACCAACATAACCATCAGCCTTCCAGATCTCCTTCCACTCATTGTCCCATTCATACAGTTTGAATTTTGCCTTTGAACCGTCGGATACTACTGATAGGTACTGTTCATAGGATTCGGGACATGGGATATCCTCATTTTCCTTTTCAGATCCAGCAGAATCGTCCTGTTCTTCCATTGACTCCGTCGTTGGTACCGGAGCAGTATCTGCTGTCGTGGCGGACTGTTCTGTCCGAATATTTGCAGCGCTTTTCAGTGTTTTTTCAGGAACATCACTTTTATTCAATGTTACAACAAGAACAAGCACAACGCAGAAAATAATAAACACAGAAAAAATAATTACAACAGGTATAATTGTTTTGTTTTTTTCGCTCGTCTTCTCAGCCACAGCACCATTATTTACGACATTGGCTGCGGCGGGTTCAGATTTTTTTTTATTTGTCTTTCCCAAACCTGCTGCCGATGAACGGGATGTATTTTTATTGACAGTCCCTTGATTTGCGGGATTCTGATTTCCTTTTGATGATTCTTTTTTATTATTTGCCCAGTTATTATCAGAATTTCCGGGCTTGTTCCAGCCAGACGGCCGATTGTTCCCCATAATCAAATCCTCCTGTTTTTATTTTACTATTTTATCAAAATTTGCAGTAAATATCCCTGCCGATACCAGGACGAGTGCCGCGACAGCTTTTGGAATATTTATAGTCTCCGATAGCAGCAGAGCTGAAAAGACTACTCCGAAAACCGGATTCATAAAACCATATACTGATACCTTGAAAACGGGATTATATTTCAGAAGCATGCCCCAGACTGAAAATGCCGCCGCAGAAAGTACTGCAAGATACAGCAGCATAAAAATTCCTGATTTATCCGATAAATTCAGTGTGCCGCCAAAGAGCAGTCCAACAAGTATCATAACCGTGCCTCCGGCAACAAACTGCCAGCCGCAGAGCATTACAGGATTTTCATATTTTGAAAATCTTTTTATGAGAGCTGAAGAAACAGCGTAAGACAGAGCAGACAGAAAAATCAGTCCCTCACCGGAAAAACTAAAACCAATAGAAAAGCCCTCATGCAGATTGATAATAACGATTCCTGTAAATCCCAGCACACAACCGACTATTTTTTTCAATGTAAGTTTTTCCTGACGAAAGAAAACCGCTGAAATAATAATAGTAAGAAACACATTTGAAGCAGTTATTACTGATCCTTTTGTACCGTCAGTATGAGCCAGTCCGATATAAAAGCATATATACTGCAAGACAGTCTGAAACAATGCAAGAATCAGTATATAACTGGTAGATTTTCTGCCGGGGACAATTTTTTTATATTTTGTCATTACATCATGTCTGGTACCGCCGTCCGGTGCAAGACCATAAATAAACAGTGTGATTACTCCGGCTGTAAAGAAACGTATTCCTGCAAAAAGTATCTGGGAAAATGAATCTGACGTTTCAATGCCGAAAAATTCATAGCCCAGCTTTACGCATGGAAAAGCGCTTCCCCACAAAGCACAGCAGAGCGTTGCAAGCAGAAAAACCACTGTGTTATTTTTGAGTATATTCTCGTTTTTCATTTATATTTTCAGGGAAGATCCCCCTGCACAGCCTCCTCACAACGCATAGTAAACTGACCCCTTTGGGGGTGAATTGAAAATCGAAGATTTTCACTGGGGAACGCCCCCGGAGTAACGATGCCCTGAGTTTTATAATTAAACGGGG
This sequence comes from Porcipelethomonas sp., assembly GCA_051881935.1. Classification (GTDB taxonomy): domain Bacteria; phylum Bacillota; class Clostridia; order Oscillospirales; family Ruminococcaceae; genus Porcipelethomonas. The sequence continues at coordinate 18,859 of JBJEQU010000052.1, forward strand.
CGTTCCCCCGAAAAAGCCTTCGGCTTTTTATTCACCCCCATAAACTGCCGCGCCCCTTCGCTGACCGGGTTACTCACTGTTTTTTCCGCTTGCTTTTGCTCTTTTTTCTCACCGAAAACCCAAAATCCCCGAGCTTTCTCCCAAGAGCAAAATATTCCCCGTGAGCATATGCAGCAAGCCCGCACTGCTGGAGATTTAACTTTCCCTTGCTGTCTATATATCTCTCCTCAATATCAATTCCAACGATCTCGGAAATAAACATATCATGAGTCCCAAGGGGTTTTATTTCCCGGACAATACATTCAATAGATACAGGACATTGACTGATGATCGGTGCATTTACTCTGACAGCTTTTTCAGCGGTAAGTCCGCACTTTTCAAATTTGTTTATCTTTGCCCCACTCCTGACTCCGCAAAAATCTGCCGTCCTGACCATAGCAGAAGTCGTCAGATTTATTACAAACTCTCCTGACTCTTTTATGATATTATATGAATATCTCTCAGGTCTTACGGAAATATAAGTCATCGGAGGCTTTGTGTTTATAATGCCTGTCCAGGCTATTGTCAGGACATTGGGTTCTTCAACCGTTCCGCAGGATACCAGTGCCGGCGGTACCGGTGCAAGCAGTACTCCCCTATCCCAGAAAACTTTTGCCATATCTGTTCTCCCTCAAAAAAATGACGTGAAAGAATAATCCCTGCACGCCATTTCTTAGGTAATTCTGTTTGATCGGGAAATATTTCCCATCACCTTAAAAATTAATTCTTATTGGTTAACTCGTGATACAGCCTTATATACTCATCCGCTGAAGCAGACCAGCTGAAGTCTTCAGCCATATCACGCTTGATTATTCTGTTCCAGCCACGCTTGTCCTCAAATGCCTGCTTTGCACGCATACACGCATCGAGCATATCGTGGGCATTATAAGTCTTAAAGGTAAAGCCATTTCCGTTTTCTCCGCCGCAGTCACGAACTGTATCCCTCAGTCCTCCTGTCTCACGGACGATCGGGATAGTACCATACCTCATCGCAATCATTTGCGCAAGTCCGCAGGGTTCACTCTGTGACGGCATCAGAAACATATCCGCACCGGCATATATCTTCCTTGAAAGCTCCGGAATAAACCCGAGAGAAACACTTACCTTGTCAGGATAACGTGACTGCATCTCATTAAAGAAATCCTCGTAAATTTTCTCACCGCTTCCGAGTACCGCAAACTTAAATCCGGCATTTATAAGATCAACAAATACGTATCTTATGAGATCAATTCCCTTATGAGATACAAATCGTGTAACAATACCGATAACAGGCTCTGGTCCTTCCTGAAGTCCAAGTTCCTCAAGAAGCTTAGCCTTACATGTCTTTTTACCGGTTATCCCTTTGGCAGAATATTTCTTAGGGATAATATCATCAAACTCCGGATTATATCTCTCCACATCAAGACCATTCAATATTCCCGACAGCTTATACTGCTTTGTGCGCAGTATCCTGTCCATACCATGAGAATACCACGGATCAAGAATTTCCCATGCATAACTCGGTGATACTGTGGTCACCTTGTCCGCAGTCTCAATAGCGCCCTTCATCATATTCACTCCGCCGTCATATTCAAGCAGACTCATATGATACATCGGCAGACCCATAACCTCATTCAGTACTTCCCTGCCGTAATTACCCTGATACTGGATATTATGAATTGTAAATACCGACTTGATATTCTCATAGCCCTGCTGATATTTATAAAATACCTCATAATACACCGGTATCATAGCTGACTGCCAGTCATTACAGTTTATTACGTCCGGATGGAAGCTTATATACCTTAACATTTCAAGAACTGCTCTGCTGTAGAATACAAAACGCTCACAGTCATCATAAAATCCATATATTCCATCTCTTCCGAAATAATATTCGTTATCGATAAAATAATACGTAACACCATTGTATATGGTAGTAAATATTCCACAGTACTGCTTTCTCCATGACACATCAACAGTAATGTGAGTTATAAACGTCATTGACGCACGAAGCTTTGGATTGATCCCCTTATAAAGGGGGAGAACTATACGACAGTCATGACCCTTCTGAGTAATCGCAGACGGCAATGAGCCAACAACATCTGCAAGTCCGCCGGAAGCAATAAACGGCGTTGCTTCACTTGCCGCAAACAATATATTCAAAATGTTTCACCTCTAAATTTTTCTCAGATTTTTGCACCTTTTCCTATGTAAAGCGGATAGCTGGAAGATCCTGTAAGAACCTTGCCCTCACCGATCTCAACATTCTTGTCCGTAATGACAGAGTCAATGCTGCAATTTTCCGCAACACTTGTATCCTGCATAAGTACACAGTTTTTCACCACTGCTCCCTTGCCAATCCGGACACCTCTGCAAACAATACAGTTTTCGACCTTTCCTTCGATGATGCAGCCATCTGCGATGAGGGAATTTTTAACAGACGATTCAATGCCATACTTAACCGGACCATTATCCCTGATCTTTGTATAGATCGGTGCAGCCATATTAAAGAGATTATTTCTGTTTTCAGTATTGAGAAGCGCCATATTTGCCTCATAGTAACCGGCAATATTATCTATCTTGGAGAAATATCCCTTGTGCTCATACGCCATTATCTTATATTCATTCTTTCCAGCCTGGAGGACATCCTTTGAAAAGCTGTACTGTCCGCGGCTCACGCCCGAAATTACAAGTTCCTTTAAAAATGCTTTACTGATAACAAACATATTAAGACACACATTGCATTCACCGGACATCTGAGGATTTATCATTATGTCATTGACTCTTCCTGTCTCATCAGTTTCAACCACCATAGCGTGAGCCTTTGAACTGTCATAAAACAATTTTCCGGTAACAATAGTTATATCAGCACCGCTTTCAACATGATAATCGATAACCTTCCTGTAATCAATAGTCGTAACAATATCACAGTCTGACATAACAACATAATCAGCAGATGAATGCTCAATAAATTCACTGACACCGTTCAGTGCTTCAAGTCTGCCTCTGTACATTCCGCTGTCAACATGGCTGAAAGGAGGAAGCAGATCAAGTCCGCCGTTCTTTCTTGAAAGATCCCACTCTCTTCCCGATCCGATGTGGTCAAGCAGTGAACCATAATTCGATTTTGTAATGACACCCACTTTTTTAATACGTGAATTTACCATATTGGAAAGTGGAAAGTCAATAAGACGATATCTTCCTCCAAAAGGAATAGAACCCATTGTCCTCTTCTTTGTAAGATCTATTACTGAATTATCATGCATACTTGCAAATATCAGACCAAGTACTCTGTTCTTTGAAATCATATCAATTCGTCCTCCTTACACATTTTTTGAAATTATCTGCTTAGGAAGAACTTCGGCTCCCTCTGATACTTCAACATTGTGACCAACAACGGCAATTCCCCATTCGTCACGGTTTTCAACACTCTCCGGACTAAGACCGACCTTTGCATTCTCATGAATCACGCAGTCCTGACCGACGATAGAGTATTCAACCACTGCACCGGACTTTACAACAGTTCCCGGCATTATAATACTGTAATTTACAGTCGCACCCTCCTCAACAGTAGCACCTGAGAATATAATTGAAAAATCAACCTTGCCGTTTATAGTGCTTCCCTCTGTTATCATGGAGTTTTCGACCTCTGCCTTGTCTCCTATGTACTGCGGGGGCATATTGTCATTTCTTGAGTAGATCTTCCAGTTCTGCTCGTAAAGGTCAAGAGGTACGCTCGGGCTCAGAAGATCCATATTTGCTTCCCAGAGACTGTCAAGAGTACCTACATCCTTCCAATATCCGTCGAAGGTATACGCAAAAAGTCTCTCACCGTTATCAAGCATTGCCGGAATAATATCCTTTCCGAAATCCTTGGAGCCTGTACCGGCATTTTCATTTTCGATAAGATATTTTTTCATCTTTTCCCATGTGAATACGTAAATACCCATGGAGGCAAGCGTTGACTTAGGATGCTTTGGTTTTTCTGCAAACTCAGTTACCCTGAAATCAGGCTGACAGGTCATAATACCAAGTCTTGTAGCCTCTTCAAGAGAAACCTGCTGAACGGCAATTGTAAGATCTGCGCCGTTTTCCTTATGGAAATCAACCATCTTTGAATAGTCCATCTTGTAGATATGGTCACCGCCCAGCACGATAACATACTCCGGATCATATCTTTCAATGAAGCTCATATTCTGATAGATAGCATTGGCAGTGCCCTCATACCAGGAAGCACCCAGAGATGTCTGATAAGGCGGAAGTACATGGATGCCGCCGTGGACTCTGTCAAGATCCCAGGGCTGTCCGTTGCCGATATAGTCGTTAAGCACCAGCGGCTGATACTGTGTCATAACACCAACTGTATCGATGCCCGAATTAATGCAGTTTGAAAGCGGAAAATCGATGATACGATATTTTCCGCCGTAGGGCACTGCAGGCTTTGCCATGTCCTGTGTCAGTGCATAGAGTCTGCTTCCCTGACCGCCGGCAAGAAGCATTGCAACACATTCCTTTTTAATATACATCATTTCCTCCTGACCATTGCTCACTTGCGGAGCAATACGATAATAAAATCTATTTTAAAATTTAATCGGCATAAGTTATTGAATTACTTTTTCCTGTTCTTTTTTACAGCCTTTGCCTTTTTGGATTCATGACCAGACTTTTCAACATAAACAGTCTTTACCACCTTAGGCTTAGGAATGGGTTTTAAATAAATTACCGAAAGAGGCGCAATATCAATGGAGATGCTGTCATCAAAGCCATGCATCATATACGATTCGGATGTTATTTTCTTTGCAGTAACACCGCTTCCGCCAAATTCCGGTGAATCGGTATTGAACACTACTTCATAGTCGCCTTCAAAAGGCACACCGATTTTATAGTCACGTCTTTCGACCGGTACAAAATTACAAACGATAATAATTTCCTTTCCGTCATCGTCAAAACGTCTGAAAGCAATAACGCTCTGCTTGTAGTCATCATTGGATATCCAGCTGAAGCCCTGCCACGAATCATCGTTCTGCCAGAGAGGAGCATTTTCCAGATAGAATTTATTAAGCTTTTCTGAGAAAAGCTGGAGCTTTGCATGACCATTTTCCTGAAGTGCAGCCCAGTCAAGCTCCGTCTCGTAATTCCATTCAGTACTCTGACCAAACTCCTGTCCCATAAACAGCAGCTTCTTGCCGGGATGAGCCATCATATATGCAAGGAACGCTCTGTATGAGCTGAGCTTCTGTTCGTACGTACCGGGCATTTTTTCAAGCATGGAGCACTTTCCGTGAACTACCTCATCATGAGAGATAGGGAGTATGTAATTTTCCGAGAAGCAGTAGAAGAACGAGAATGTAAGCTTGTCGTGGTTAAAAGCTCTGTATATCGGGTCGAGGGACATATACTGGAGCATATCGTTCATCCATCCCATATTCCACTTGAAATTGAATCCGAGACCGCCTATGTCCGTAGGCTTTGTTACCAGCGGCCATGCTGTTGATTCTTCCGCTATCATAAGCACATCCGGATGCTTTAAAAATACTGCTTCGTTAAGATGCTTTAAGAAATCTATTGCCTCAAGGTTTTCCTTGCCGCCGTAAATATTCGGACACCATTCACCGTCACGCCTGTCATAGTCAAGGTAAAGCATTGAAGCTACTGCGTCAACACGGATACCGTCAACGTGGAACTCGGTTATCCAGTAATTTGCGCTGGAGATAAGGAAGGAACATACCTCGCCTTTTCCATAATCGAATACTCTTGTACCCCAGCCTTTATGCTCGCTTTTTCTTTCATCTGCATATTCATAGCAGCATGTTCCGTCAAACTCATAAAGACCGCAGCCGTCCTTTGGAAAATGTGCAGGTACCCAGTCAAGGATAACACCTATGCCGGCATTATGGAATTTATCGATCATCTGCCTGAAATCATCGGGAGTACCGAATCTTGAAGTCGGGGCGTAATAGCCTGTAAC
>JBJEQU010000053.1:0-24563 GCA_051881935.1 Porcipelethomonas sp.
GAGGTTTACGCCAACTTCGCTTGCAGCTTCCATCTTAAATCTTTCGAGGGCTTCTTTGCCCTTCTGAGTAAATTCACCTTTCATTACTGAAATCTCCTTTATATTTTTTCTTGCCGCAATAATATTATAATCATTTCTTATTTTTATATGAAAGGTAATTTTTGATATTTATGGGATTTATACCGTGCTGCCGAAAATAATTTTATAAAAATAATATATTGATTTACAGTAAAATAGATGTTATAATGAGGACAGAACATCAGTGCCGGCGGTATTTTACATGAACACTGCTTCCGGAACTCAGAACAGGTTCTTAACTAAAGAGGGGGGCTGAAAAATGAGTGGTATAATACATAACCCTTACGATAAAGAAATAGCATTTTACGAAAGCATACGTGCAGGAAATTATGAGATAGCAAAGCTTTTGTCAACTCCGCTGTGCGGAGAGGGATATGGAGTGCTTAGCAAGGATCCGCTGAGAAATATCAAATACCATCTTGTCGTTTCTGTTGCAATGATAACCCGTTTCTGCATTGAGGGCGGAATGTCTCCTGAGGAGTCATATAGTCTCAGTGATAAGCTTATAATGAGGACAGATGAAGCGGAAACTGTTGAGCAGGTACATGAGCTTCACCACAAAGCCATTGAAGAATTTTGCATTGCAATGAATGAAATAAGGATCCGGGGGGTAAATTCTCTCCAGATAATAAAAGCCATTGACTATATCAAAACTCATGTTTCGGAAAAAATTACTATAAATGATATTGCCCGGCATCTTAAAATAAGTGTACCGTATCTTTCCCGTCTTTTTAAAGCTGAAACAGGGGAAAATGTCAGTGAATACGTTGTAAAAAGAAAAATAGAATCAGCACTTATCATGCTTAAATATTCGGGAAAGAGTATTGCGGACATAAGCTGTTACCTTAACTTCAGCTCCCAGAGTTATTTTACTAAGGTATTTAAAAAATATGTGGGCATGACTCCTAAGGAATACAAGAAAGGAAATTATTTTATTTCGCCGAAGGATATTCTCAATGAAAAAATAATCAAAAATATTTCAGAATATGATGAGCCGGAACAGGAATAAACCTGTTTCTTATCCGGATTTTTAAGACAGTCCGCTTTCAGGACTGTCATTCTCTATTTAAGGAGGAGCCGTTTATGATAACATTTCTTAAGGAGAATATTGCAGATATAGTTGTTATTTTAATTATAGGACTGTCTGTAACAGCCTGTGTAATCAAACTGGTCAGGGATAAGAAAAAAGGCAGATTTTCCTGCGGCAGCTGCTGCGGTTGTCCTATGAAAAGTGAATGCGGAAACGAAAAAGATAAATGAAATTGCACAAATTATTTTGTTGAATTTGCTTTGTATTGTAACAAGTGACATTTTTGGCGCTGATTTTTTGGTGACTATTGACAATAAAAAAATATAGTGGTATACTGAAAGGACAGCATTATCCTGTGTTGGAAAGTGATTGTTAGCCTTTCAACTAAAATTAGTCAGGAGGGACAAAAACTGGACAGAAATGAAAAAATGTGTTTTGAATTTATGGCACTTGGCAATATGCTGAGACGATACGCCGATAACAGCAGCAGCCTCAGATATGTTGAAAAATATACCGGAAGCAACTGCTGGATCCTGGAATACATTTTCCATAATTCGGGGCATGATGTTTTTCAGAAAGACCTGGAGGAAGCTTTTTCAATAAGGCGTTCAACGGTTTCCAAGGCTATAAACCTCATGGAGAAAAAAGGACTTATTAAACGTGAAAGTGTGGATTATGACGCAAGGCTCAAAAAACTTGTGCCGACCGGGAGAGCGATAGAGCTTCGTGAAATGCTGAAAAAGGATATGAGAGCTTTGGGGGAAAGGTTTACCGAAAAATTAACTGATGAGGAAATCGAACAGTTTTTGGTAATACTCAGGAAAATACGAAAAAACTTTGAATGAAGAGAAACGGAGGAAGAAATGCTGAAAATTTTAAAGTACCTCAGAAAAAAAGAGCTGTCCATGGCGGCAGTATGTCTTTTGCTTATCGTGGGGCAGGTATGGCTTGATCTGAAGCTTCCTGACTATATGTCTGAGATAACGACCCTTGTACAGACTGAGGGAAGTGAGATGTCTGAGATATGGTCAGCCGGATTTAAAATGCTTGCCTGTGCACTGGGAAGTGTACTTATGGCGGTTCTGACGGGATTTTTTGCCTCGAAAATAGCAGCCGGATTTTCACAGAGACTGCGTTCCTGTATTTTCAGGAAGGTCTCCGCATTTTCAATGGAGGAAATAAACAGATTTTCAACGCCAAGTCTTATCACACGTTCCACCAATGATGTCATGCAGCTGCAGATGTTTGTTGCCATGGGACTGCAGGTAATGATCAAGGGCCCTATACTTGCCGTATGGGCGATATGTAAAATCCTCGGAAAAAGCTGGCAGTGGACTGCTGCAACGGGCTGCGCGCTTCTGGTGCTCTTTGCAATTGTTGGGGTTGCGCTTATTTTTGCATTCCCGAAATTTAAAAAGCTTCAGGCATACAACGATAATCTTAACAGGATCACCCGTGAAAATCTTAATGGTATCAGAGTCGTAAGGGCGTATAATGCTGAAGGATATCAGCAGAAGAAGTTTGAAAAGGCAAATATGGACCTTAAACGTACTTATCTCTTTGCCGGAAGAATAATGGGAATTATGTTCCCGGGAATGAATGCCATAATGAGCGGACTGCCTCTTGCTATATACTGGATAGGTTCGGCTCTGATAAATAATTCCGTGAATCCTGATGAGAAAATGCAGCTTTTTTCCAACATGGTAGTCTTTTCATCGTATGCTATTCAGGTCGTAATGGCATTTGTAATGATGGTCATGATATTTATTCTTGCACCGAGAGCCTCAGTTTCCGCACACAGAATCAATGAGGTTCTTGATACAGTTCCGAAGATAAACGACGGCGAACTCGACAGAACTGCTTCCGGCAGGGAAGGAGAGATTGAATTCAGGAATGTAAGCTTTAAGTATCCTGACGCTGCCGATTACGTCCTTAAAAATATTTCATTCAAGGCAAAGAAGGGCGAGACCGTTGCCTTTATCGGTTCTACCGGAAGCGGCAAGTCCACACTGGTAAATCTCGTGCCGAGATTTTATGATGCGACCGAGGGTGAGGTATATGTTGACGGCGAAAACGTAAAGAATTACAAGCTTGAGTCGCTATATAACAAGCTTGGATATGTTTCACAGAAAACTGTAATGTTCAGCGGTACTGTTTCCTCCAATGTAGCCTACGGTGACAACGGAGGGGAAGGCTATAGTGCTGACGATGTAAAGGAAGCTGTTAAGGTCGCACAGGGTACTGAGTTTGTTGAGAAGATGAAGAATACCTATGATGCAGCTATAGCACAGGGCGGTACAAACGTTTCCGGCGGACAGAAACAGCGTCTGTCCATTGCAAGGGCAGTCTGCCGTGACCCCGAAATATATATATTTGATGATTCCTTCTCCGCACTTGACTATAAGACAGACCGTATCCTCAGAAGCGAGCTTAAAAAGGCTGCCTCGGATAAAACAACGCTTATTGTAGCCCAGAGGATCGGAACGATCAAGGATGCAGACAAGATAATCGTTCTCGATGACGGTGAAATTGCGGGTATGGGTACACACAGTGAGCTTATGAAAAACTGTGAGGTATACCGCCAGATCGCTCTGTCACAGCTTTCAAAGGAGGAACTGGAAAATGAATGATAACAATAACATTTCAGCTAAACCTGTAAAACACCATGGACCCGGAGGACCTCATGGGGGTCCGAAAGCGGGTGCCGGCGAAAAGCCTAAAGACCTGAAAAAATCCTTTGCAAGTCTTTTATCCTTTTCAAAATCCTATGCTCCCTTTATCGTACTTGCCCTTGCTCTTGCCATTACAGGTGCTATACTTTCTCTGATAGGTCCTAACAAGCTCAAGGATCTGACAGATCTTGTTACAGAAGGTCTGAGCCAGGTGAGATTCGGCATAATGAACGGAATAGATATGGATGCAATCACAGACATCTGCTATACGCTTATTGTACTTTACAGCATGAGCTGCATTTTCTCCTATACCCAGAGCTTTATTATGACCACTGTTACGCACAATATCACCAAAAAGCTCAGAACTGCGATTTCAACTAAAATAAACAAGGTTCCTCTTGATTATTTTAATAAAACCAGCTTTGGCGATGTTCTCAGCCGTGTTACAAACGATATTGATATGATAGCCCAGACTCTTGAAATGAGCATCAGCTCACTGGCGTCATCTGTTACCATGATAATCGGTTCACTTGTCATGATGTTTTATACAAACTGGATCATGGCTCTTACGGCTGTCTGCACTACAATAATAGGCTTTCTGATAATGATGATGGTAATGGGGGTTTCCCAGAAGCATTTTGTCCGTCAGCAGAACGAGCTTGGCCGCATTAACGGACATATCGAAGAAATATATACAGGTCATGACGTGGTAAAGGTGTATAACGGTGTTGATGAAGCAGTCGGCAGATTTGAGGAAATAAATGACAGGCTTTATGAAAGCGCATGGAAATCACAGTTCCTTTCCGGAATTATGATGCCGCTTATGAACTTTATCGGCAACTTTGGATATGTTGCTGTGTGTGTAGTAGGTGCACTGCTTGTAATGAACGACAGTATAGGCTTCGGCGTTATCGTTGCATTCATGATCTATATCAGACTTTTTACAAATCCTCTTTCCCAGATAGCACAGGCTGCAACGAGCCTCCAGAGTACCGCCGCAGCGTCAGAGCGTGTGTTTGAATTTCTGGGTGAAGCTGAAATGGCTGATGAAAGCAAAAAGACAAGACGTCTGGACGGCGCAAAGGGCGATGTTGAGTTTAAAAATGTAAGATTCGGATATGTTCCCGAAAAGATAATAATCAGTGACTTTTCAGCCCATGCCAAGCCCGGACAGAAAATTGCTATTGTAGGTCCTACAGGTGCCGGAAAAACAACTATGGTAAATCTCCTCATGAGATTTTACGAGCTTAATTCAGGCAGGATACTCATCGACGGCGTCCCCACAGATGAACTGACAAGAGAGAATGTACATGAGCTTTTCTGTATGGTTCTCCAGGATACATGGCTGTTTGAGGGCACTATCCGTGAAAACATTGTCTACAGCAAAGAGGGCGTTACTGACGAAGAGGTCAGAAAAGCATGCAAGGCTGTGGGAATAGATAAATTTATACGTACACTTCCCGACGGATATGATACAGTGCTTAATGATAAAGCCAGTCTTTCAGCAGGTCAGAAGCAGCTTATTACTATTGCAAGGGCGATGATAGATAATGCTCCGCTTCTCATTCTTGACGAGGCCACAAGCTCTGTTGACACCAGAACCGAAATTCAGATCCAGGAGGCAATGGATAAGCTGACAGAGGGAAAAACATCATTTGTGATTGCCCACAGACTTTCGACTATCAAAAACGCCGATCTCATTCTTGTAATGAAGGACGGTGACATAATAGAAAGCGGAAATCATGAGCAGCTTCTTGAAAAGAATGGTTTCTACGCAGAGCTTTACAACAGTCAGTTTGAAAAGGCATCGTGAGGGTGATAGTATGAAATTTAATTATATTGTAATTGAGAGAGAATATGCAAGCGGCGGAAGTGATATCGGTAAAAAAGCCGCTGAGATACTTGATATTCCCTGCTATGGCAGGGAAATCCCGGAAATCACGGCAAAAAAAAGCGGCATATCCTTTGACAGAATAATGGAGCTTGAGGAAAATGCAACCGGAAGTCTGCTTTATTCTTTAAGCCGGATGACAAATTTTATGAGAAACAACCCTGCCAACCTGAATGCCTTTGAGTCAGTCGTCATTGAAGAGATGAAGGTGATAAGGGAGCTTTCAGAAAACGGTCCGGCAGTATTCGTGGGAAGAGCTGCTTCAAAAGGACTCGGTGACAGGAAAGATGTACTTAAAGTTTTTATTCATGCATCAATGGATTTCCGTGAACACAGGGCTGTCAAGTCCTATGGAATATGCAGAAGTGAAGTCAGGGAAACTATAAGGAACTCTGACAGACGGCGTTCTGTTTTCTATAAGGCAAACTTCGGCAATGACTGGAAGCAGTACGGTGATTATGATGTTGTGCTGGACAGCAGCGTTGTCGGCATTGACCAGTGCGCAGCGGCTATTGCTGAATGTGTAAAGTAAAATTCTCTGAAAAAATTTCAGAAATGTCTTGACAGATAAGAAATAAAGTGGTAAAATGATACTATCATCAAATGCGGTGACAAAGAGAAGTAGCAGGGAAATTCGTTTTCAGTGAGCATGGGACAGTGGAAACCATGTATCAGAGTCCTTGTGAATAACACTTTCGAGCAGCAAACTGAAAGTCCTTCAGGATCAGTAGGGGAGACGTAATCTGTGCGTTAAACGGAAGGCTTTGATCTGAAGCTGTTGAGTGACTGCCGGTATAAAGCGGCGGTAATTTAGGTGGTACCACGGGTAATTTATCTCCCGTCCTATTTTAAGGACGGGAGTTTTTTATTTATGAAAGGAAAGTCTGATATGAAACATACTGATATTGTGCTTATTAAAGCAGAAGGTGCAGACAAGACATATTTAAATAAGAGTGTCACAGTCTGCGGCTGGGTAAGAACATCGAGAGATTCCAAGAACATGGCATTTATGGAGATCAATGACGGAACGACCTTCAGGCATCTCCAGATAGTAATTGACAAGTCCACAGGTATTGAATTTGAGGAAGCAATGCATCTCGGTACATCTGTAAAGGTTACCGGTACTGCTGTTGAGGGACGTCAGGGTGCTCTTGAGATAAACGCTGAAAAAATTGAGGTGCTGGGAACATGCCCGGCGGATTATCCCCTCCAGAAAAAACGTCATACTCCGGAATTCCTGCGTACAATGCCTCACCTTCGTGGAAGAACAAACCTTTTCAATGCAGTACTGAGGGTGCGTTCAGTTCTTGCAGAAGCAATTCACCAGTATTTTCAGGATAACAATTATGTGTATATCAATACTCCGCTTATCACAGGCAGTGACTGTGAGGGCGCAGGAGAAATGTTCCAGGTAACGACGAATGGGTTTACTAAGGAATATGACAACGCTGAAGATTATTATGCAAATGACTTTTTCGGCAGAAAGGCAGGCCTCAGCGTTTCCGGTCAGCTGGAAGGTGAAGTTGCCGCAATGGCAATGGGAAAAATCTATACTTTCGGACCCAGCTTCCGTGCTGAAAACAGTAATACCCCGAAGCACCTTGCTGAATTCTGGCATGTTGAACCGGAAATAGCTTTTGCGGAGCTTCCGGATGTCATTGAGGTTGCGGAGGATATGGTCAAGACTGTTATCCGTACTGTTCTTGATAAATGCCCCAATGAAATGGCTTTCTTCAATGAAAGAATCGAAAAGGGAATTATTGAACGTCTGGAAACACTTATCAGCAATGACTTCGGCGTATGCGACTACACAGAGGCAATAAGACTTCTCAAGGAATCGGGCAAGGAATTCCAGTATCCGGTTGAATGGGGCTGTGATTTACAGACCGAGCATGAAAGATATATTTCAGAAACAGTATTCAAAAAGGCTGTTTTCGTAACGAACTATCCGAAGGAGATCAAGTCCTTCTACATGAAGCAGAATGCTGACGGAAAGACTGTTGCGGCTGTTGACCTGCTTGTACCGGGAGTAGGGGAGATTATCGGCGGAAGTGAACGTGAAGCCGATTATGACAAGCTTGTTGCCGCAATGAAGGAGAGGAATATGAATCTCGACCTTTACACAGATTATCTTGAGCTGCGTAAATTCGGTTCTGTTCCTCACGGCGGATTTGGTCTTGGATTTGAGCGCCTTATTATGTATGTTACCGGCGTTTCAAATATCAGAGATGTTATTCTCTACCCAAGAACCGTAGGAAGCATAAGATAAAAAATGATTATCCTGTACAGACAGCGGAATGCAAAACTGCTGATCTCCGTATGCCGCTTTGGAGGTCTGCGCCCTGTCTGTATCTGATACTTAAAAAAGCGGCAGAATGGAGATTGCTATATGTCTAAATCACTTTATATTCCTCAGGGGTATAAATCCCCACTTACTGTCAGAGAAACCCAGCATGCCATCAAGTATATCAAGGATCTGTTTCAGCAGACCCTGTCCTTTGCCCTTACCCTTGACCGTGTTACTGCTCCTCTTATCGTAAAAAAAGGAAACGGCATAAATGATGACTTAAACGGCGTTGAGAGAAAGGTCGAGTTTTCATTCAAGGAAATGGAACATGATGCAGAGGTCGTTCAGTCTCTTGCAAAATGGAAGAGAATGGCACTCTACACATATGGCTACAATGCCGGCGAGGGCATTTATACGGACATGAACGCTGTCAGACGTGACGACGATGTTGACAACATCCATTCTGTTTTCGTTGACCAGTGGGACTGGGAAAAGGTCATCACAAGAGAGGACCGCAATGTTGAATTTTTAAAGGAAACTGTAAGGGCTATTGTCAAGGCAATAGTTTATACAAAGAGGAAGGTAAGCCTACGTTATCCTCAGCTTGACCTGCCTATCTGTGATAAAGTGCATTTTGTGACCTCTCAGGAGCTTGAGGACATGTACCCGGATAAGACATCAAAGGAACGTGAAAAGCTCATTGCAAAGGAATACAAGACAGTATTTATCATGCAGATAGGGGGAAAGCTCAGAAGCGGTAAGCCTCATGACGGCCGTGCGCCGGACTATGATGACTGGTCACTTAACGGAGATCTCTTTTTCTGGAATGAGATTCTTCAGGACGCTTTTGAGGTTTCTTCAATGGGCATCCGTGTTGACGAAACATCCCTTAAAAGCCAGCTTAAAGAGGCTGACGCAGAGGATCGTCTTAAATACGATTTCCATAAGGGCATTGCTGACGGAAAACTTCCGCTTACTATCGGCGGCGGTATAGGTCAGTCAAGACTTTGCATGCTGCTTCTCCAGAAAGCACATATCGGCGAGGTTCAGGTGTCAGTATGGCCGGACGATATGACTGAAAAGTGCAGGGAAAACGGTATTATGCTGCTGTAAATAAAACTTTAAATAATGTTTGCCCGGGTTTTCCCGGGCAATATTGTATCAGAAGTTTTGCTTTACAAAGGAGATGTTAAAAATTAATATAGAGGAACAGTTTAATCTTATTGCAGAAGAATATGACGTTAACAGAAAGAAGTTTATACCATGCTTTGATGATTTTTATGAAAGCTCTACAAAACTTATACTTTCAAACATTCCCAAACCGGCGCATGTTCTGGACTTAGGTGCCGGAACTGGATTGCTGTCTGAATTCTGGTATAAGCGGTCTCCGGAATCTGAATATGTACTTGTTGATATTGCAGAGGAAATGCTGGATGTCGCCCACAGAAGATTTGCAGGTATCGGCAGCATATCCTGTCAGGTTTCAGATTACTCAAAGGAACTACCCTTCGGGGATTTTGATGCGGTCATTTCAGCTCTGTCGATCCATCATCTTGTCAATGATGAAAAAATCAGGCTTTTTAAACGTATTTATGATAAATTGCCTGACGGCGGTCTGTTGGTAAACTATGACCAGTTCTGTGCCGGTCAGCCGCAGATGAATAAGTGGTTTGATTCCTGCTGGGAAGCTCAGCTTGCAGACAGCGGACTGACCGATGAAGACATCAGACTGTGGAGAGAGCGGAGAAAGCTGGACAGAGAATGCTCTGCCGAGGAAGAAACGGAAATGCTGCGCCGATGCGGATTCAGTGAGGTTAAGTGTATTTATTCATATCATAAATTCTCAGTGATTGCGGCGATGAAATAACCGGGTAAGCATATAAAGAAACCGTATTGACATGAATTTCCGTATAATGTATAATAATAGTAGAATATCAGAATGAGAGGATTAAAAATATGTCAGAAACAATTAAAACAAGATTTGCACCTTCGCCGACAGGTTTTATGCATATCGGTAATCTCCGTACAGCGCTGTATTCATATCTTCTGTCAAAATCTCAGGGGGGAAAATTTATCCTGAGAATTGAGGATACAGATCAGGTGCGCCTTGTTGAGGGTGCCACCGATGTGATACTCAGGACCCTTGAAATGACAGGTATCGATTATGATGAAGGACCCGGAGTGGGGGGCGAAAACGGACCTTATATCCAGAGCCAGAGAAAGGATATCTACAGGGAATATGCTGAAAAGCTGGTAAAGAGCGGTCATGCATACTACTGCTTCTGCACTGAGGAGCGTCTTAAATCCCTCCACGATGAAAACGGACTGGGCGGATATGACCGTCACTGCCGTAATCTGTCACAGGAGGAGATCGATAAAAATCTTGCAGAGGGCAAGCCTTATGTTATCCGTCAGAAAATGCCTCTGACCGGTACTACTTCCTATGTTGACGAGGTTTACGGCAAGGTGGAAATTGACAATTCCGAGCTTCAGGATCAGATTCTTATGAAAGCTGACGGATTCCCCACATACAATTTCTGTCATGTCATTGACGATTATCTTATGGGCGTGACTCACGTTGTAAGGGGTAACGAGTACCTGACATCTACCCCTAAATATTGCCTGCTTTACGATGCATTCGGCTGGGAGCGTCCTCATTATGTACACCTTCCGCTGCTTATGGGGAAGGATGCTGAGGGAAATGTTTCAAAGCTGTCCAAGCGTCACGGTGCAGTAAGTTTTCAGGATCTTGTGGATGATGGCTATCTTCCGGAGGCTATTATAAATTACATCGCACTTCTCGGCTGGAGTCCGAAGGATTCCACAGAGGAATTTTTCACTATGGATGAGCTTAAAAAAGCCTTTTCAATGGATATGCTCAGCAAGTCGCCATCTGTATTTGACTACGAAAAGCTTCGCTGGTTCAATTCGGAATATATAAAGAAACTCCCCGAAGATAAATATATGGAGAAGGCAATGCCCGTACTTGACGAGCTTTGCTCAGAAAGTATCAATAAAACTAAGCTTGCTTCGCTGCTTCATACAAGAATTGCTGCGTTCAGTGATATAAAGGAGCAGGTTAAGTTCGTCAACGAAAGACTTCCTATGTCTGCTGACCTTTACAGCAACAAAAAGAATAAAACAAATCCGGAGCTTTGCAAGGCGATACTTGAAGAGTGCCTGCCGCTGCTGGAGGGTCTGGACAGTTGGGACAATGACAGCTTATTTGCCCTGCTTAAACAGTTTTCTGCTGATACCGAACGCAAGGCAGGAGCCGTAATGTGGGCAGTACGTATTGCCGTTGCAAGACAGGCAGTTACTCCCGGCGGTGCAACCGAGCTTATGGAGGTATTCGGCAAGGAAGAATCCATCGACAGGATAAAACAGGCAATTTCGGAACTGTAAAATAAAAATGCTGTGTCACGGTCTGTGGCACAGCACTTCTTTTTTATATTATAAACAGGCTGTTGACATTTTTAGAAAAAAGCGGTATAATAGAAAAGCACAACTTTTTATTGTGTACATATATATAATATCCTATATCATCATATCATATTTTTGCGTAAATGTCAAGATGAATTTTGCACAAATTTCAGGGAGGTTTTTATGGAATTTGAACTGTTTTTTTGTCACAGCCTGCATAGTAATACAGATGCTGATGTGAAGGCCTGTATTCTTAACACAAATGAAAAATCTATGAAATATGGCCTGGTCTTATCGGACAGCGATGCCGGAATGCTTGTACAGGCGGGGAGGGAAGCTATTGAAGCTTATGACAGGATAGAGTTCGGGAGCAGTGTGACAGTGAAGATAATTGAAAAATTTATGCACAGCTCATATATCTGTCAGGAAGGATATGCGGAGATAATTGCCGGGCTTACAGATATTTTCTACGATGTAAAGGAGGAGAGTATGGATATGCTGACCGATGAGGAGGTCATAAATATCATGTACGATTTCTTTGAGCATGAAAGCGGAGGAGACATTGAACTGCTCAGGAGCCGTGACCTTGAATGGTTATGCCGGAAGATACGAAACGCTGCAAATGGAATATATGACTATTGACGGGGGCGGGTTATGAATAATATAGAATTTAAACTGCCATTTCAGGAAGATGATATTGATCGCCTGAACTATACTGAGAGCCTGCTGTTTTGCTGTGCAGCAGCTGATATAATCGACCGGAAAAGGGCAGAGGAAATCAAAGGCGATCTTTATTCCGCCTTTGTTGAAACAGCCGGACAGTTCACCGGACGTGAAAGCAGTACTATCAGCCGAAAGCGTGCCGGGCTGATAAGTTCCTCCGTTCTGTACTGGTCTGACGTATATTTAATGGGGGCAGGCTCTCTCAGAGAAGCGGTAAACATTCTGAGATCAACCCCTATGCATCTGATACTGAACAGGGGACGTGAAATGATAATGAAGATACACATGCAAAATATTGAACTGTTCAGGAAAGTCCACAGAACCATGCTTGAACTTGACTGCTATGAATACAGGTACGCAATAGAAAACTCCCCCGATGAATATATCAGGACTTATTCCGCAAGGTTCGACGCGCGCAGCTGCGGTGCTTCCATAGATTATCCGTTATTGGATGTTCCAGCCTATGGTCTTGAAGCTCAGGGTGCTGTTTATATTAATGAATATTACAGCCGGTTACTTCTTGAAAACGAGTTCTGCCTGAACTTTGATATAAGAAAGCTGAAATTATTACTTACAGAATACGGCAGAATTTATAAAAGCGACTACAGGGATTTTCCGTTTAATATTGCTGAGGTCGCAGCAAATAATCTGCTGGCAAATGCTTTGACAGGAAAAAAGAACTTTGAACTGTGTCTGACCTCAAAGGATGCAGAACAGATAGCAAGGGAGTGCAGTCTGATGTCGGTAAATACGGTAACAGATGAATTACACCATGCGTTTTCACCGTATCAGCACGTACTGAAAAATGATCCGGTATTTCATTATGTGTCGGCTTATATTCCTGAATTTGCAAAAAGACTCTGTTTATATAGTAAAGACATGGAAAATCTGGCAAGATTTCTTGTTATAACGGCACGTTAAAATCCGTGCCATAAAAAACATTTGGACACCCCTGAAAACCACAGTGCAAAATGACGGGAAATATGTATATTTCCTTTTGGCACAGCAGACGAGGTGCTGCGGCATTAGCTGATGGTTTTCAGAGGTGCCCTTTTAGGGAGATATGTCAGGCGAAACTGACTTTTTGCTGGTTTCAATGAGCCTGTGTTAGATTATTGAAACCCATCATATAAATAGTTTTTACCTGTAATCGGGTTACACTGTTTTATGACTGCTTGCGAGCATTTTGGCAATTGCCGCTGCATCACGGATATTTACCTTTCCATCACCGTTAAAATCAGCACACTCGGGAAGCTCAGAGGCTTTTCCTTCTGCAAGCTTTCGTGCAATAAATGCGGCATCTCTTGCGTTAAGTACGCCGTCATCGTTGGAGTCACCTGTAACTGGTTCCTGAGCTGCTGAGGCAGAAGTAGTAACAGATGTCGTTACTGCAGATGATGAAGTGCCGGGAGCTGTGGTTTTTTCTGTTCCGGTATTGGATGAAGTTGTTTTCGCTGTTGTTGTTACGGTTGTTTTTGTGGTTGTGGATGAAGAGGATGTCGTAACTGCTGTAGTTGTAACAACTGGCTCTGTTCCGGAGGTTTCTGCTTTTAATGCAATTATATTTTGTTCATCAATGTATGAGTCTGAACCCATACCATCATAACAGATGACACTTTCATCACTGACAAAGGCACAATCATTGATATAATCCAGTTCGTAATAACCATACGCACTGAAGAAGCTTGCATCCTTATATTCCTCTGAAATCGGAATAACAATTCTTACTTCTTCATCTGGTTCATAAATTTCTCCGTCTTTATAAAGAAGGATATCATATCCGCAGAGGAACGATTCTGTTTCGCTGATTCCAAGAGTTTCCCATCCATCAATCATAGAGGAGTATGAAGAAACCTCTTCTTCGGTATTAAGTTTTATAACCTTGAGTGTAAGACCGCTTTCTGCGAAAACATGTATACCTGTTTCTTTGTCAATATACTCTGTTTTAGCCGGAAGTTCAGCCCTGGAGCCTGCAGAGGCATAATTTACTTCATAGTCAGCAGCATAGTCCTGTACTGTCTGGCTGCTGCCGTATACAGTGAAGTTATCTTTCGGGACAAGATCCAATGTTGGGTCAATGGGGTCATATCCATACCCGATCGCCTGAGCACCGACAGATCCCACATTATCCGGAACGTAAATATTCTTTGCCGGGTTTACAGCAAAGGCTCTCGTACCTATTTTCGTTACGCCGTTTCCAATTGTAATATCATGGAGCTGATTATAGGAAAAAGCATTGGACTTTATGGTTAAAACACTGTCGGGAATTATGAGTTCAGTTAGTGCGCATTGGCTGAATGCACTTTCGCCGATTTCAGTAATACCATCTTCGATTTCAACATGAGTAAGATTTAAGCATCCGCTGAATAAACCGTCAGAGATTGTTCCGATCTGCGAAGGAATGACAGGAATTTCACGCAGACCACCGCATCCGCTGAATGCTGACTCACCAACTATTTCTAAAGAGGCAGGCCAGTTTTTGATCTTTTTTAAACCATCATTATCATAAAATGCCAGATTTCCGATTTCTTTCAGCGAATCAGAAAATTCTAAATAAGAAACATCAGCAAAGGCAAAAGCCTTTTCTTCAATAGTTTCCAGCCCGTTTCCGAAAGATACATCTGTTAAATTACCGCATTTATAAAAAGCGGAAGCACCTATTGTATTAACGCTGTCAGGAATTTCAATGCTTTCAATTCCTGAAAGTTCAAAACATGATACTGGAATCCTCTCCAGGCTTGATGATAATTTTACACTTTTTAAGTTTTTGCACTCGTAAAATGCACCGCCGCCAATGCTCGTAACAGAATCCGGAATAACCAACCTGGTTATAGGATTAGCACGGAATGCGTAGGCACCGATTTCTTCAAGTGTTTCCGGCAATGTAACTGCCGTGATTTGCGGAGTACCGCAATTATAGAATGCATAAGCACCGATTGTTTTAACTCCGTCCGGGATAGTGATCTTGCCGGTCAGATCGACATTTTCAAATGCACTTTCGCCAATTTCAGTCAGTCCTTCATTAAGATTTATTTCATTCAGTTTGCCGCAGCCCTGAAATGCACTTTTTCCGATTGTCTTTGTGTTTGCACCGAATTCAACTGAAGTGATACTATCGCACCAGCCGAATGCAGATTCACCTATTACTTCCAGACTGTCCGGAAGCTCCAGTGTTCCCTTAATTGGTGCATAGGTAAATGCATTTGTACCAATCTCCTTAAGACTGTTTCCGAGAACGAGGTTTGTGAGATTGGATAATCCATTAGGATAAGCGTAAAATGCCTGTTCTCCAATGGTTTCAACTCCGTTTCCGATATCAGCAGAAACAAGACCTGTACATCCATAAAATGCATAATTGCCAATCGACTTTACGCTGTCCGGAATGTTAATTTCTGTCAGAGATGTACAGTTTTCAAATGCACTGACGCCAATTTCTGTCACAGTATCGGATATTATGACAGTTTTAAGGTTTTCCATTCCCTTGCACATTTTCTCAGGTATTACAGTTGCTTCACCGCCAAATGTGATTGATTCAACTGCATCGGCGTTAAATGAGCCATAGGGAGAACTGGTAAAATCTCCGTTTATTGTCAGATCTTTAACAGGACAATTTTCGAAAACAGAACCGCCCAGCGAAGTAAGTGTTGTAGGCAAAGATACATCGGCAAGACTGGTACAGCCGCTGAATGCCTGATAGCCGATTTCTGTGACGCCTTCCGGAATTACAACTGACTCAAGAGTTGTATTGCCTTTGAATGCGCCACCGGCAATAACTTTTACAGAGACTGTTGTCTCGTCAACAGTAAATTCCGCAGGAATTGTCAGGTTTACAGCACTGCCTGTATATTTCGTGATTGTACAATAAGCATTGCCGTCGGCGTCTGTCGTCTTAGAGATTTCAAAATCCTCGGAAACCTCTGCTGCGGAAACTATAATGCTGTTTTGTACTGTATCCGGAGCGTATGCTGAATAACAGCCTGAGACTACAGCAATGGCTGCAGCTGCTGCAATAAATCGGCGTAAAGTTTTGTTGTTTGTCATAATCGTTCCTCCTTAATGTGAATTGGTAAAAATATAGATTAAAAGTATTGAAATTATACCACTTTGATTATATCATGTAACTGAATTGCAAAAAAGAGGTTTTACCAAAATGTCAGTGACAAATTGGTAAAATAAGCAGAAAGATTTCAAAAAATTACTTTTATATGGTATAATATAAGTTATAATAGAAACAGCAGCAGGAAAGGACGATAATAATGACATTTCCGGATTTGTTAAATGAATATATCAGGTTGTTGAACTGCACATCCAGTGAACTTGCACAGGCTTCCGGTCTTACTCCGGCGTCACTGAGCAGGTACAGAAACGGACAGAGGATGCCGGAGTCGGAAACACTGAAAAAGCTGTCAGAAGGCATCTCGGTCATTGCAGAACAAAAAGGTTTAACTGGTATTGATTATTACGGCGTTATTTCACGTTTTACCCGGGAGCTTGATATTCCGGAAACAAACAGTGAGCAGTTCTCAGCTCATTTTGCGGCTCTTATCGGCACTTTTAAAATAAACCTGAACGAGCTTGCAAAGAGTATGGGATATGACCCATCCTATCTGTCGAGGATCAGGAAAGGACAGCGCATACCGGCAGACATAAATAAATTTGCGGAAAGTCTGAGCCGTTTTCTGATGAGAAAATATAACAGGTCCGAAGAGATGGACCGGATCTGCACGCTCATAGGCTGTAAAAATGAAAATGGCGCCATTGTAAATTCTGATTTTACGTCTGCTGTTATGAGATATCTGTGCAGCTGTGAGGTGCCGGAAAAATCAGGAGACGGAATTGGCGATTACCTGAAAAAGCTGGACGAATTTGATCTGAATGAATACATTACTATCATTAAATTTGATAAATTAAAAGTGCCTACTGCACCGTTCAGTCTGCCGTCCTCAAAAAATTATTACGGCATTGAGCAGATGAAACAGGGCGAGCTTGATTTTTTCAAGGCAACTGCCCTTTCACGTTCCAGAGAACCAATTTTTATGAACACTGATATGCCCATGGCTGATATGGCGGAGGATATGGAATTCAATAAAAAATGGATGTTTGGCGTGGCTGCCTGTCTGAAAAAGGGATTGCACCTGAATATGATACACAACGTTGACAGACCTATGAATGAAATGATATTAGGTTTGGAAGCATGGATACCAATTTACATGACAGGGCAGATAACACCCTACTATCTGAGAAATCTGAATACAAACATCTATCATCATCTCCACTATGTTTCGGGTGCGGCGGCTCTTGCCGGAGAGTGTATCAGCGGGCATCATGATGACGGAAAATACTATTTAACCAATTCGAAGCGTGAGATTGCATATTATCGGAATAAGACGAATTATATTCTTTCAAAAGCATTTCCTCTTATGGATATTTATACGGAAGACTACAGGGACAAGTTTTACAGCTTTCTTTCTGACGAATCTGAAAAAGAGGGTGAACGGTGCAATCTGCGTTCGGCACTTCCGTTATATACGGTTTCAGATGAATTGCTCATACGGATACTGGAACGAAATCATGTTCCGTCTGGTGAACAGCAGGTGCTTCTAGACTATCTGCACACGATCAGAAATTATTTTACTAAAACAGTGCAATGTTGTCTGACGGAGGATATGGTTCCGGTTCTTTCACGGGAAGAATTTGAGGATTCTCCATTGACGCTGTCCTTGTCAGGGGCTTTTTACGAATACGAAATTTACTATACCTATGAAGAATATCTTGAACATTATAAGCAGACAACAGCATTGGCAGAAAAATATCCGAATTATACTGTCTCAGCGCAGCACACCCGGATTTTCAGGAACATTCAGATTCAGGTAAAGCATAACCAATGGGTCATGATTTCAAAGAATAAAAGTCCGGTAATTCATTTTGTCATCCGTCATCCGAAAATGGTAAGGGCGATTGAGAGCGGACTGCCCTGGTAAAAATTTATTTGAACTGAAACAGCATTTTTGCTTTGCGGTTAATGTGCTGTGTTTTCTGAAAATTTATAAATAAAACCTCGCAGGATACGTACCTGCGAGGTTTATATGGAGCTTGTGACGGGACTCGAACCTGCGACCTGCTCATTACGAATGAGCTGCACTACCAACTGTGCTACACAAGCATAAAGTATAGTAAAAATCAAAGTGGGGAAAAGAACCTACCTATATATTTTATCACAAATTCCAGATATGTCAAGAGGAAAACAGGAAAAATCCAAAAAAATTTTGTGCTATTAATTTTAATATTGAATATTTTTTCAATTAATGGTATAATAAAACATGAAGAATTCCGGGGGTTAGCGTAATAAATCACGCTGATCGGATTCAGACAGGCGTCCTGCTTGCCGCTTATGCGGCAACCGCAGAACATGCCGAAAATCTCCATTATGCCGCTCGGGAGATTTTCATTCCTGTTTGTGCCGACACTTTTAGCGGCAGAATGGAGATTATTTATGTGTACTGCGGTAACCTATAAAACAAACGATTTCTATTTTGGAAGGACGCTGGATTACGAGTTCTCATATGGGGAGGCAGTTACGATTGTCCCGAGAAATTATCCGCTGAGCTTCCGCAGTCTGGGAACAATGAACAGTCATTACAGTATGATTGGTATGGCGTGTGCTGACATTGATTATCCGCTTTTTTATGACGCTGTTAACGAAAAGGGACTTGGAATGGCTGGTCTTAATTTTGTCGGGAATGCCTTTTACCGTGATGAGTGTTCCGGTAAAGACAATGCCGCAAGCTTTGAGATCATCTTGTGGGTACTTTGTCAGTGCGCTACTGTGGATGAGGCTGAAACACTGCTGAAAAATATTAATATTACAAATACTGTATTTTCCGATCAGCTCCCACCGGCACAGCTGCACTGGATAATTGCTGACAGCAGCCGGGCGGTTACCGTGGAGTCCACGAAGGACGGCATAAGTGTATACGACAATCCTGTGGGTGTCCTGACCAACAATCCGCCTTTTGATGAGCAGATGTTTCAGCTTAATAATTATATGTATCTCTCACCTAAGTCACCGGAAAATCATTTCAGTAAAAAGCTTCCGCTAAAGTGTTACAGCCGGGGAATGGGTGCTCTCGGCCTTCCCGGGGACCTTTCGTCCCAATCACGTTTTATCAGGGCGGCTTTTGTCAGAATGAATTCAGTTTCCGGCAATTCAGAAAACGAAAGTGTAAGTCAGTTTTTCCATATTCTCGGATCGGTTGACCAGCAGAGGGGGTGCTGCGATGTCGGGGAGGGGGAGTATGAAATTACGCTGTATACCTGCTGCTGCAATGCAACAAGGGGCATATATTACTATACTACCTATGACAATCACCAGATCACAGCAGTTGATCTTAACCATGAGGATCTCAGCGGCAGACAGCTGATAAAATATCCCTTGATTCGTGGGGAACAGATAAGAATGCAGAACTGATTTGAAAATGTGTCCGGAAGGTACAATCGGTACATATCCGGACACTGCACGTTTTTACGGTGAGACAGAAAAAATACAAAAAAATACAGGCTTTCAAATGAAAACCTGTTTTTCTGGGGTGGGAGATGGGGGTCGAACCCACGACCTTCGGGACCACAATCCGACGCTCTAACCAACTGAGCTACACCCACCATATACACAATATCCTTAAACGAGACATAAAAAACTGGTGCGCCTTATTGGACTCGAACCAATGGCTTACTGCTTAGAAGGCAGTTACTCTATCCAGCTGAGTTAAAGGCGCATCTGGAGCAGGTGATGGGAATCGAACCCACGTAGCCAGCTTGGAAGGCTGGAATTCTACCATTGAACTACACCTGCATATTTTATTTTGTTATCGTGGTCTGCATTTCCTCAACCAACAATATTATTATATCACATACTCCGCCATTTGTCAACAACTTTTTTTGGAAAATACCATGTTTTACATTTTGATACAAAATCAGTGTATTCTTTTGCGAAAAACAGTGCATTATAAACAAAGGCTGCGAAGCTTTTGCCTCGCAGCTTTATTTTTATTAATCGAAATCCTCGTCTCCAGCCGGGAGCTTTGCTCCGCATACGCCGCAGAACATGAACTTTT
Organism: Porcipelethomonas sp.; assembly: GCA_051881935.1. Classification (GTDB taxonomy): domain Bacteria; phylum Bacillota; class Clostridia; order Oscillospirales; family Ruminococcaceae; genus Porcipelethomonas. The sequence goes on from JBJEQU010000053.1 coordinate 20,216, forward strand.
CCTGAACCTCAGCCTGACAGTTCGGGCATATCTTAAAGCCCTTCTTTGTCTGGAGTTCAAAGCGCATCTTTTTGATTCTTCTTTTTCTCGTGTCGATATCGTCAACAAGAGATTTAAGTTCCTCGGTGTTATTAGGATTTTTGTAATAGACTTTACCGATCTCTCCAAAAATCTCAACGATCCTTTCTTCCTCGTAAAGGATCTTTCTCTTGAGATTGTTTGTGTCAGACATATTCTTTGTCTTTTCATTGATGTTTCTGTTGGCATCGCTTACAACGGTACCAATCTTGTTTAGTACTCCCATGTTTAACCTCCGTTAAAATATTATAATTTTTTGCTTGTCAGCAGCCTGGTGCCGTCTTTGTTATGTGTGCCAGGCGGCATTATGCGCCGCGCGACCAGAAATAACAGAGATACGGCTTTCATATCCGCTGAAAAAGCATATATATTCAACACTGATTGAATTATCAAAGAGTGTATCCATAACTGATGATCCGCCCGGTTTATTTTTCATTTTGTTTTAAGGAACATTTGATAATATAATATTACTTCCGGGAGCAGAATAGAACATATATATCATGACATCAGGCGTACACCGTCTGATGTCCCTGCCATATGCAGAAGTTTCATTATCGGGCATTATTTTATTCTTTTAATAGAAATTATTTCATATATTCTTTTATATGGAATGCTACAGCATTATCCTGGTTGCTTCCGATTATTTCATCTGCTGCGGAAAGAACCTGAGCCTTTGCATTAGAAACGGCAATTTTATGGTCACACACTCCAAACATTGGGAGATCGTTAAGATTATCCCCGAAACATGTGATATGCTCAAAGCCGCAGTATTCCTTTATAAATTTCACGCCGTTTGACTTGGATGCCTTTGATGAAAAAACCTCAAGAAACCATATATGCTGATTATAGACGTCCCTGTAAAAGGCATAGCTGACATCCCTGATGCGGTCAAGCCTTTCTGTTACCCTGAGAAGGTCGCTGTGGTCTCCCTGAACGGAGAAGTAAACGGTTTTCCCGTCGGCGTGTCTGTCAAGGCTTTCACATTTTATGAAAGGTCTGTCCGCAGTATTCCCGCGCTGAAGGAAAAATTCATGCATTTCCCGGGACTGAAATCCATAATAATATGTATACAGTATCTCATCCTCGATCTTGTACATAAACGGAATGACTCCGCACTCCCTGAAAAGCTCTGCAGTTTCTGCGGCAGCCTCAGCGGAAAAGTACTCATTCCTGATGTATTTTTTACCGGGGATGTCGTAGATGCTTACTCCGTTCATAAGTATGCATGGGACGTTTACGTTTACCTTTTCCATGATTTTTACCGCTGAGGAGGCTGTTCTTGCCGTAGCAAAGGTAAACGATCCGCCACCGGCTGTAAATTCGTTTATAATTTCTGCGGAAATACCGGAGACCTCTCCGTTCCTGTTCAGAAAGGTACCGTCAAGATCGGTGATAAAAAGCTGTTTCATCTTTTGCTCCTGAGATACGTGATTACACAGGTAAGACTGTATGCGTCAGTTCCCTGAGTCTATATTATATCATTTTTTTTGACGAATGTATATAGTTTTTGAACAATTTCCGACAGATTTGTGAAAACTCACTTAATTTACGCCGAAAAAATTGTACAATTTGCCATTGTGAAAAATAATTAAAAATCGCACTGATTGTTGAAAAAATATTGAAAGTATGTTATAATATAGTAAAACATAACCAAAGGGGGCTTGTATATGAAATACATCAGAACAAATTATCTTAAAAAGGCTGTTACAGAAGATCCTGCAGGGCTTATTGCAGAGTCGGAGAAAAACTATTATGATCAGCTGACCAGGCTTTGCAGTGACATCTGCGAAAACAAGGAAAGCCGTCCTATTGTTTTGATATCCGGGCCTTCCGGTTCGGGCAAGACCTCTACGGCAAATGAAATTTCAAGAATACTCCTGGAACAGCATGGATGCAGCAGCAGCGTTGTTTCGCTGGATAACTATTTCCGCTCTAATGATTCACCGGGAATGCCGCTGGATGAAAACGGAAATATCGACCTTGAATCACCTTACTGCACCGATCTTGAACTTCTTCAGGAGCATATGCTGCTTCTTAACGAGTGCAGGGATTTTAATATGCCTGTGTTCGATTTTAAGACCCAGTCAAGGGGAGGATATGTTCCGTTCAGGAGAGAACCGGGGTCGGTGGTCATAATGGAGGGTATCCATGCTCTTAATCCTCTTGTCACCGGTGAAAACAGCTTTGCAAGATGCGTATATGTAAGTGTCCGCACCCGTCTTAAATCCGATGACGGAAGTCTGCTTCATCCGAGAGTTATAAGACTTATGCGCCGCCTTTGCAGGGACAGTCTCTTCCGGGGCAGGGACTTTGAAAAGATATTTTACTATTTTGAAAGTGTTTCAAAGGGGGAGGACAAATTCATTCTTCCTTTCAAGCACAGGGCAGACTGCCAGATAGATACATTTATGGCTTGTGAGGCACCTGTTTACAGGGATTATCTCTATGACAGACTGCTTGCTCAGAGGGAAAAATTTGCCGGAAATGATTATTACAGCAAGCTTATGAGATTTTTTGGAATGTTTCCGTCAATGCCAAAGGATGGTATCCCGAAAACCTCTCTTGTAAGGGAATTTATAGGATTTTAACAGATATTTTACTTTGTTTTCACTATTTTACTATTGTAATTTTCCTGTGTGTGTGGTAATATATAATTACTGAAAACAGTGCGTTCTTTATGAAAGGAGATGCATTATATATGTACGTAAACCTTATTGTGTGGGGAGCGGTGTTTGCAGTAATGGTAATTGCAGAGCTTATGACATTCCAGCTCGTATCCATATGGTTTGCAGCAGGGGCTGCTGCGGCATTTCTTTCTTCTTTGGCAGGACTTGATGTCTGGGCGCAGCTTGTTATATTTGCTGCCGTTTCGGTCGTTCTCCTCATTGCCACAAGACCGCTGCTGAAAAAATTCAGAGTAGATAAGGTTCCGCCTACGAACATGGAACTGGACATAGGCAGGACTGCTGTGGTCATTGAGGATATATGCAATGACAGCGGAAAGGGACGTGCAAGACTTAACGGTGCTGACTGGAAGGCAGTATCCTCGGACGGTTCCTTTATCCCTGAGGGGAGCGTGGTCAGAATAAATGAAATAAAGGGTACGAGACTTTTCGTGTCTGTGAGCGAAGAAAAAATTAAAGTCTGATATGGAGGAAATTATGGCAGGTTATATCGTTATCGGTGTTATTGTATTTATACTTATCGTTATTATTTCAAGGATCAAGATCGTGCCCCAGGCGCAGGTCTATATTGTCGAGAGACTGGGAACTTTTTATGCACAGTGGTCAACCGGACCTCATTTTCTCATTCCGTTCCTTGACAGGGTCTCAAGAAAGGTTTCAGTCAAGGAGCAGGTAGTGGACTTCAAACCATGGCAGGTTATAACAAAGGACAATGTTTCTATGCAGATAGACACTGTTGTGTTCTTTCAGGTAACTGACGCAAAGCAGTATTCCTACGGCGTTGAGAGACCTATGGCAGCTATGGAGAATCTTACTGCGACAACACTGCGCAATATAATCGGTTCTATGGTTCTTGATGAGACTCTTACATCCCGTGACAGCATAAATGAACAGATAACCACTATCCTTGATGAAGCTACAGACAGATGGGGTATCAAGGTTATCCGTGTGGAGCTTAAAAATATTCTGCCGCCCAGAGAGATACAGGAGTCCATGGAGAAGCAAATGAAGGCGGAACGTGACAGCCGTGAGAAGATCCTTCTTGCAGAGGGCGAGAAAAAGTCCAAGATACTTGTTGCAGAGGGTGAAAAGGAGTCACAGATACTTCGTGCCCAGGCGGCAAAGGAAACTGAGATACTTAAAGCTGAAGCTGAAAAGGAGGCAATGCTTCTGAGAGCCGAGGCGGTAAAGGAGAGAAAAAGGCTTGAATCCGAGGGTGATGCAATGGCAATTGAAAATGTCCAGAATGCAAAGGCGGCTTCCCTTGAAAGACTGAATCAGGCGAATCCTTCTGAAAACGTTCTGAAATACAAAACTATTGAAATGTTCCCGTCGGTGGCAGACGGAAAGGCTACGAAAATTATTATTCCCAGCCAGCTTCAGAGTATAGCCGGGCTTGCGGCTGGAATAGCTGAAACAGTTGCCGGAGATAAAAACAGCACTGAAGAAAAATAAATGATATGTTGAGGGTGGCATTTGTCACCCTTTTTTTATTTTATTATACTGGTATTTTTGTGCAAACTGCGAAATTTATTCAGGTGTATTGCAAGAAGTGTGAATATGTTGTATAATTGTATATGATGGTG
>JBJEQU010000054.1:0-24556 GCA_051881935.1 Porcipelethomonas sp.
ACTTTTATACTCCTATATCACCGTTTATGTCGGCGAAAACTGAAACATCCCGAAATTCCCGGAGCTTACTCGTCCTTGAAAGGATCTCCCTGACAAAATCACGGAACAGGGCGGTATTTTTACTTTTCAGGATAAGACGATAACGGTATTTGCCGTTTATTTTGCCGTAGGAGCATTTTACCGGTCCCAGGACCCTCAGCGGAAATCCTGTTCCGTTTCTGACAAGTTCTTTTATAATTGCAAGTATTTCCTTTGAAACCGACGCTGCTTTTGTATCATCCTCACTGCTTATCCCCAGCACACATATATCACATACCGGTGGAAACAGCAGCGCCTTTCTTATGGATATTTCCTCATTGTAAAATGCCTTATAATCCTGCCCTGCCGCAAGATTTAGAACATAGTGGTCGGGCATAAAGGTCTGAAGATAGGCTCTTCCCGGCTTCTCCCCACGACCGCAGCGCCCGACAACCTGTGCTGCAAGAGAAAAAGTCCGCTCGTAGCTTCTGAAGTCTCCGGCATACAGTGCCTTATCCACAGAAAGGATGCCCACCAGCGTCACATTTGGAAAGTCCAGTCCCTTGCCTATCATCTGGGTACCCACCATTATATCATACTTTCCGCTGCCGAAATCCCTGAAATTCTTTTCATAGGAATATCTGGACATGGTCGTATCTGCGTCCATACGCAGTATACGAGCCTGCGGAAAAAGCTTTTCAAGCTGTTCCTCAAGCTTCTGTGTGCCGAAGCCCATCTGTTTAAGCCTTGTACTTCCGCATCCGGGGCAGCTTTCAACAGGAGGCTGACTGTGACCACAGTAATGACACATCAGAGTATCATTTATCTTATGATAGGTCATCGGTATGCTGCAATTGGGACAGTACACCGGCTGGTGACAGTCGCAGCAGCTTATAATTGTATGGTAACCTCTTCTGTTAAGAAGAAGAATAGTCTGCTCTTTATTTTTTAAATTTTCATTTATTTCATCTATAAGGATATTGCTGAATTCAGTGGCATTGCCGCTGTCACGCTCCTCATTCATATCCACAATGCCGACCTTGGGCAATGCTGAGCCTGAATAGCGTTTTTTCATCTCAAGCAGCTCATATACGCCTCTTTCGGCGTAATAATAGCTCTCTATCGAAGGGGTAGCTGACGCTAAAAGCAGTACAGCATTATGAGTGCGGCATCTCTTTTTTGCCACTTCTATTGCGCTGTACCTCGGAGCACTGTCCGATTTATAGGAACGTTCCCCCTCCTCATCAACAATGATAAGTCCTATATTTTCAAAGGGCGCAAAGACCGCACTGCGTGTTCCCACTGCAATTTTTGCAAGACCCCGTTTTATTCTCTTGTACTCATCCATTCTCTGTCCCAGAGAGAGACTGCTGTGTATTACAGCAACGCTTTCACCAAACAGCTCACGGAACTTCCTTACCGTCTGGGGAGTAAGGGAAATTTCAGGAATAAGCAGAAGTGCCTGCTTACCGGCTTCAATACATTCCCCGATAAGCTTTTCAAAGACGGAGGTTTTTCCGCTTCCGGTAACGCCGTGGAGGAGAAAGCAGTGAGCCTTGTTCTCACGCATTTTTTCACTGACCCTGTAAAAAACTCCCTGCTGCTCATCGGTGAGGATCACATTGTCAAGACTGCGGCTGCCGGTCCCGGTTTCGACTGTGCGGAAAACCTCATAATCATACTCCCGGACAATACCTTTTTCCACAAGCTTTTTCTCAACACTTGTGCCAACGCCGCTGAGATAGCATGCTTCCTTTACGGATATTTCATTATTTTCAGATATGGTTTTAACAAGAGCCGCCTGCTTGACAGTGAGCTTATAATTTTCCGGATCTCTCCTGTACTCATCTGTAAGCTCTGCAATCTTAACGGTACTGTCACCAACATTCTGCCTGCCGTCAAGGGAATAGTTTATAAAACCTTTTGAGATAAGCGATTCAAGGACAAGTCCTTTCCCTGCTGCCTTGATTTCCTCTGCGGCTTCATCGGGCTTTTCAGCAATCCTGATTTCTTCAAGAACCGTTTGCTCCGCTCCGGAAAGTTCTTCTTTGCCGGGTTTTCCTGCAAATTTATAATGTTCCCTTATATTGATATTCATTCCGGAGGGAATCATAGTCCTTACCGCATCGTAATATGTGCAGAATGTGCTTTCACGGAGCCAGCATACTAAATCAATCATTTCCCCATTGAGAACTGGCTCGTCATCAGCCACCGAAATGATATACTTAAGCCTTGAAAGCTCTTCACCTTCCGCAGACTCCCTGGTGAGAATAAGTCCCACCTTCTTACGGTTTCCTCGTCCGAAAGGAACCAGTACCCTGACTCCGCCGACAGCCCTTTGCTCAAGGCCTTCCGGAATCAGATACGAAAAGGGTTTGTCAAAGGCAACTGTTGCAGCACTGACTGCAACAAGCGCCTTTAGTTTTGCTGCCACCTATGTTCAGATCACAGGTCTGATATTGTATTGTCAGAAGTTTCCGGCACGGCTATCTGAGGTTCTTCAGTTACCTCCGGTTTCTTTTCTTCGTCTTTTGCCTCAATTATCCTGAACTTGCCGTTGGCAAATTCCTCAACAGCTGTCTTTACAGGCTTTTCTTCAAGAGTTTTCTTTTCCTCAACAAGTTCATCAGCGATCTCTCTTGCACGTTTTGCAATACCGATAACAAGTGAGTAGTAGCTGTCATTTTTTGAAATAAGCTGTGTAATAGCTGGTCTAAGCATTTTTAAGCACCTCATCAATTAAATTTTTAGAATAAGCAGACTTCATTTTTTCTGCCTTAACTACTGTTTTAAAATCTTCAACGGCATCCTCAAGAGCCGCATTGACAACGATATAGTCATAATTTTCCGCCAGTCCGATCTCACCAGCAGCCTGAGCGACCCTCTTTGCGATGACATCGTCAGTTTCAGTACCTCGCTTTCTGAGCCTTCGTTCCAGTTCAGCAACAGAGGGCGGTACGATAAAAATGAAAACCGCATCAGGGCATTTTTCCCTGACTTTCATTGCCCCCTGAACCTCTATTTCAAGTATTACATCTATCCCCTCATCCATTTTTTCTTCGAGGATCTTCCTGGGAGTCCCATAATAATTGTCACAATATTTTGCATATTCGAGCATTCCACCCTCTGCAATAAGCTTTTCAAATTCCTCATTGGAAATAAAGTGATAATTTACCCCGTCAATCTCGCCCTCTCTGGGCTTTCTTGTTGTTGCGGAAACGGAATAATAAAAGCTGTCATCCTTCAGTATCTCAGCAAGGATAGTTCCTTTTCCGCAGCCCGACGGTGCTGAAACAACGATCATACGTCCTCTATTTTTCATCTGAAATTTCCTCCCTGTCGTCAAATCTTGCTGAAACAGTTTCCGGCTGGACTGCACAAAGTATAACATGGTCGCTGTCCATAATAAGAACTGCCCTTGTCCGTCTTCCATAGGTTGCGTCAATAAGTCTCCCGTCGTCCCTTGCATCCTGAATAAGTCTTTTTATCGGTGCAGATTCAGGACTTACTATTGCCACAAGCTTTGATGCGGAAACCATATTTCCATATCCGATATTGATTAACTGCATACTTCCTCCGTTACTCTATATTCTGGATCTGTTCCCTTATTTTTTCCACTTCCGACTTCATGTCAACCACACACTTAGTTATATGAACATCCTGTGCCTTTGAGCCGATAGTGTTTATTTCACGGTTTATTTCCTGAACGAGGAAGTCAAGCTTCCTGCCGAGAGGTTCGTCAGTATCAAGAAGTTCTCTGAACTGGCTGATATGACTCCTCAGACGGACGGTTTCCTCATCTATTGCAATTTTCTCGGCAAAAATGGCGGTTTCGGTAACAATCCTCTGTTCATCAATATTTGTATCGCCGAGAATTTCATGGAGTTTAGCGTAGAGCTTTTCGTAGTATCTTTTAGCTGTGAGCGGCGCTGCGCTTTCCACTTTTTCGAGAATAGTTTCAATATTTGAAATCTTCTGGAGAAGATCCACTTTAAGAGATTCCCCCTCAGTTTCACGCATTGTAATGAATTTTTCCAGAGCCACCTGAGCCACCGTTTTTACATCATTCCAGATCTCTTCCTCGTCATCAGCGACTTTCTGAACGTTAAAAATATCAGAAAACTTTATCATGGTTGAAAGAGTAATATTGTCCTCAAGCCCAAACTCTTTATTGGCTTCTCTCAGAGCATCTATATACCCCTGAGCCATTACCTTATCTATATTGATATTGACTTCCCTGCCGCTCAGGGTGTTAATGGTTACATTTGCCTCAACCTTGCCTCTTGAAATGCTGCCTTTTATAAAGGACTTTAGCTTGTCTTCAAGATAGCTATAGGCTCTCGGGACTCTTGCGGAGAATTCATAATATCTGTGATTTACCGATTTAATTTCAACGGTTATATCACGCTGATCAACAATGATCTGCTGACGGCCATAACCGGTCATGCTACGAATCATAAGATACCTCTCAAACATCTGTAAGGGAACATGTCCCCAATTTACAATATACTATCACTTTATTATATCATTTCTCAATAAATAAATCAAGTCATAAAGATAAAAAAATCCGGTCTTTACTAAAAAAGACCGGATTTAAATAGGAATTATAAAAAAGGAATTAAAATGAAAAACCTTAATTTATTATTACTGCGGACCTAACTCGCCCAGAGTAATCTTGCTAAGACAATATTCTATAAGCTTGCCGCCGTCTATGCTGTCAACCTTGTTGTCCCATGCAACGTCAGCTTGTTCCATAGCCTTAGCAATTGTTTCAGGTGTTTCCTTACCAACTGGGTAAAGACTGCTGCTTGCTAAATACTTATAGAGCTTTGTAACATCAGAAACTGAAACCTTACCATCAAGGTCAACGTCGCCGTAGAGTAAGCTGTCAGGATCAAGTGCGCCTGAAGGAAGTGTAGGCTTTGTAGTACTGCTGTCAGTAACTGTTACTGTTACTGTAGCTGTCTGTCCGCCTGGTGTCTTAACTGTAATTGTAGTTGTACCTTCTGCAACACCTGTTACAGTGCCGTTTGAGTCAACTGTAGCAATTGAAGAATCAGCGGATTCAAATGTTGAACCTGTAACGTTTGAAGTGATATCAGCTGTTTCACCAACGCCAACTTCAATTGATGAATCAACGCTGAGAACAGGTTCCTGATTCGGATCTGTATCATCATATTTATCTGCCTGGAGATCAGGATAAAGCTCAGCCATAGTACCCATTGCAAGGAGGATATCACCAGCATGCCAGAATCTGTGGTAGCTAAGTTCTACAGTTTCCATAGCTGCTGTCTTCTGCTCAGCTGTTGCTGATGCGCCGCCTACTGCATCGTAAGCTGCCTTGAATTCCTGAACCTTTTCGTTCTCGTTATATTTTGAACGGATGCTGAGGAATGTTGCGCCTGGTGCAAGAGTATCGCCGTTAGGCATTGTACCGTTATATCCTTCCGGAATGTGAACCTTCTGCTCGAAGAGTCTGTACATGCTGCCATTTGTTTCTGTTCTGGAAACACCGATGTCATCACGTCCAAGTGCCCATTCACGGTCAAGAAGTGCATGAGCTGTATAAAGACCCTTAGCTGCAACGCTTGTATTGTTAGCGCTATAAGCAGCTTCAGTTTCAACACCGTTAGCCTTTGCGTAGTAAATAAGTGTGTTACAGAGTGAAGATACACAACCAAGGTCAGAAGAACCTCTTGCTGTTACTTCGCATGTAACGCCTGTGCTCTCCTGGTACGTACCATTCCATGTCTTAGGCTGTCCGAACCAGTCAAGTGTTGCAGGAATTGTGTAGTCGCCGTCAGCTGTAAGCTCAACCTCGCCTACGAACCATTCAACCCATCTGTCAAGAATCTTTGCAAGAGCATCTTCCATCGAAAGACCGCCGGCCTTTATGCTGTTGGAAACATCAGTCGGATTTGTCTTAATATCATAGTAGAGCTCTGCAAGACGCTGAATTGCCCAAACCTGGTTACCGATCCAGTGGTTTGAACCCGGGTCAGCGTATACAGGGTGTTCCTGATATGCCATATCATAGAATGTTGTAGGAATATCTGTACCATACTTGTCGATGTATTCCTGATCTACGCCAGGGAGGTACTTGTATTCAAGATATCTGCCGTGCCATGAGCTTGTTGCACCGCCGGCGATCGGTCCCTGTTCAGACTGCAGCCAGAGGTAGAATTCGAGCTGTCTCTGAAGTGACTTTGTATAGTCTGTTACAGCGTCAGTGCCAACCTTCATGCCTGCCTTGAGGTCAGGATCTGCGAGGAGTGCGTAAGCTGCAAGTGGGTTCTGATAGAATTCGTGACAGTGGCTGGCACCGATCTGCCATGCCCAGCTGCCGTCATTAGCGCCGCCCCATGATGTATACCATGACATGAGATAGTGAGCACTGTCGTAGTTGTTGCTCTGATCATTAGGATTGCATGCACCGATCTTCTTGTAATATTTATCGAACATGTTATTTCTCAGCTGGTCACCCATCATACCTGCTTTGGAGAGGATATCACCGCTAACAACGCCCCATCTCTTTGCAGCGTACACAGCCTGGATCGCACGGTCTTCGGCGTCAGGTGCGTTTGTGTATGACCACTGAGGTGTAACTGTTGAGTCTGTAGAGAATATACCCTTGATACCTCGTGTGCCTACCATACCGTATTTAAGTTCTTCAACGCAAGCATGAGGAACTGTTTCCCAGCAGGATTCCTGTGCACCACGCTGGAATGTATTGATAAATGTAAACTGACCACTGTCGCCGCCGTAGCCATACCAGTCATCTACGTCAGCGAGCCAGTGCATAAGATAAAGTCCGCTCTCACCGCTGTATGCCTGTGAAAATTTAGCCTGAAGCGGGTTGTGACCAGTGTTGTTAGAATCCTGGCTTGACGGATATTCTTCAGGAGTATCGTGTTCCTCTGAATACTGAGCGCTCAGGTCAGTCTTGCTCATAAAGCCTGTCTGAACTGTCGGGATCATCATTTCCATTGTCTTCCATGCCTTAGCAAGGTCGGAAGTCTTCTCAACATTTACTGTGTTGCCGTCAGCATCCTTGATGTCCTGTGTGCCGAGGTAATCTCTCATAGCTGCCATCCATACAATGTATGACATAGCCTCAGATGTTGTTTCGTGACCGTTATCAGGAGCTTCGATGTTAAGTTCCTCAACGCAGTGGTAAGGAATTCCGAATCCTCCCGGAGCAACGTTCTTTGTGCTAAGGTAGCCGTTAGCCTGACCGTTTGTGATTACATCGTCATAAAGTGACAGGAATCTTGTCGCATAAGTTGAGTCACCGTATTTTTCAGCCTTTGTTCTTGTGCCTGCTGCTGAAACTGCAGGCATAGCAGCTGATACAGTAAGAGCTGCTGAAAGAATAGCCGCAATAACGGCTTTCCTCTTCTTGATTATCATCATCAATTTCTCCTCTCTACAAAGTTATTTTTAAAGATCGTACTTTTCAAGCCGGAAGCATTTCACAATTCCGACTCAAATCTTACAATTTGCTTACAAATACAAACCATAAAATTTCATAGTCCTATTATAAATCACCTTTTTTAAAATGTCAACAGTTTGACCAAATTATTCTGACCTCAAAAAGCAAAATTGTATAACTGCACAGCAAAACCAATCTTGTTTTGGTAAATTTGCCAGTGGTTCCCAAAATGTATTTGCTCTTTTGTGCAGAAATACCATATAACTGCTGAACCATTCATTTTCTCAACAAGCTTTTTTCACCTGTATTTCACACTTATCAGTTATCATTGTAATAAGATATATTATAGTATTTTGCGGCATCTGCCGTTTTTTTGTGGAAACTCTACATATGGTCAGTGCCGAAAGATGAAATGCAATAACCAATTGCCATATCATTAATAATTTCGTTACATATTATTCACATTGCGTTCATATTTTTTTGGGATAATATAGTGTGTATATCTATTTGAAAAACCGACAGGAATCCGGCATTTACGACACATTATTCGTGCCGGCAATATCACATACGAAAGGAATGGTTACATAAATGATAGAAATAAAAAATCTGACGAAATTTTACGGAAAAAATGCTGCTGTAAAAAACCTCAGTTTTACTGTCGAAGACAATGAGATCCTGGGATTTCTCGGCCCCAACGGTGCCGGAAAATCCACCACAATGAATATCATAACAGGATATCTTCCTTCAACAAGCGGAAACGTGCTTATCGAAGGGACGGACATAGCCGAGGAGCCTTCAAAAGCAAAGAAGATGATAGGCTACCTTCCGGAGATACCCCCCGTGTATATGGATATGAAGGTAAACGAATACCTGAAATTCTGTTCAGGAATAAAAGGTATAAGACGGGGCGAACGTGCACAGCAGGTCGAAACCGCTATGGAAAAGCTGAAAATAAAAGATGTCGAAAATCGTCTGATAAAGAATCTTTCCAAAGGTTACAGACAGCGTGTCGGCTTTGCCCAGGCTATTTTAGGGGACCCCAGATACCTGATCCTCGATGAACCTACAGTAGGTCTTGACCCGAGCCAGGTTATAGAGGTAAGAAATCTCATTAAATCTCTTAAAAAAGACCATACTATTATATTGAGTTCTCATATACTTGCTGAGATACAGGCTGTATGTGAAAGAGTCGTTATTATAAGCCATGGTCAGATAAGGGCTGTTGACACCATCAAAAATCTTGAGGAGAGTATGGGCTCCGCTCTTGTTCTCGTGGTCAAGGTCCAGGGCAGCAAGGAAGCCGTTACCGACTGCATCACGGGTACAAAAGGAGTTTCCGCAATTACGGATACCACCTTTGAGGAGGAAGATACCTATACATACAAGGTCGAGATCGAAAACGATGACGCCCGCAAAGCAGTTATGGCTGAACTTATCCGCAGCGGTTTTTCCATTGAGGAAGCTTCAACTGAAAAGCCTAACCTTGAAGAAGTGTTCGTAAAGCTGACTGCCCAGCCGCCGAGAAAGAAGGGTCTTAAAGATCTCCTTGACGAGCTCGATGAAAGCAACCCTTATTACAGTGAGGACAATTCATCCTCAGAAAAGGAGGATAAATAATATGTTTTCTTTATACAAAAAGGAGCTTCATTCCTACTACAGTTCCCCGTTTGCATACGTTATTGCCGCTTTGTTCCTGTGCCTGTTTTCCTTTAATTTCATTCAGGGTCTTTCTGACCTCGTAGGAACACAGTATATTTTTTCATTTTCCACACTCTTTTATAATAATTCATTCTACTTTATTTTTCTGATACCCATGCTGACCATGCGGACCTTCGCAGATGAAAGAAAAAGCGGTACAGAGGTTCTGCTTATGACCAGCCCACTCAATGTTTTCCAGATCGTGACTGCAAAGTTTCTTGCCATAGCAACGGTATTCTTCATAATGCTTGCCCTTACGATGTTCTTCCCGATCATAACAGCTATGACCGGAAATGTTATGTGGTCAAGCCTTGTCTGCGGATATGCGGGATTTTTCCTGTGGGGACTCGTCTGCATAGCCGTGGGAATGCTTATGTCGTCATTTACAGAAAGCCCTATAATTGCAGCCATATTCGGCGAAGGTGCGATGGTAATTCTCCTGTTTATAGACAGCATTAAAAGCACCGGTCTTTTCGATAGTCTTCCCACAGCGGCACAGATTATCGGTGCATTTTCAACCAAGGAAAGATTTGTCAGTTTTTCACAGGGATTTTTCGGACTGTCTGATTTTGTGTTCTTTATCACAGCCATTGTTATGTTCGTCGGATGGACGATTATCTCAGTTGAAAAAAGACGCTGGAGCAGGGGGTAATAAAAATGGAAACAGTAAAAAAATCAAAAAAGAATCTGAAATTTACCACTATAGCATGGGTTTTGGCAGCTATGCTCCTTGCTATTGTCATTCTTGTTAACGTTGCCGTTTCTTTTTTCGACGTTAAGCTCGATATGACGCCGAACAAGATGTATACCCTCAATCAGACCACTGTGGACTATCTGAACAAGATCGATAAAAAAGTTGACATTTATCTTCTCATGGAACTTGATGAGATCAAAAACTCCTCCGAAGCCAATGAGATGATGGCGTTTACCACCATGATGGACCAGTACAGTGAGTTTGAAAATATAAATTTTATCGACATTGATCCTGATACAAATCCGGATATTGTAAACGAGCTTAATCCTGACGGCTATCTTACAATTGAAAGCGGTGACATTGTTGTAAAATGCGGCAATGCTATAAAAAAGATTGACGCCTCAAGAATGTATATTCTGGAAGGATATGACGAAAACGGAAACTACGTTCCCCAGTCTTTCCAGGGCGAAAATGTCATAACCGGTGCGATCAAATCAGTTGTTGAAAATTATACTCCTACTATATATTTCCTTACAGGTCACGGCGAAAAATCAATTGACAATTACTACACGACCTTCAAAAGGAATCTTAAAGACATGAACTATGAAGTTACAGAGCTTAATCTTTCTACGCTGGACGCCGTTCCAGATGATGCTGCAATAATAGTAGCTGCGGCTCCTAAAAATGATATTACCGACGCCGAGAAGGAAAAGCTTGATGAATACATGGACAAAGGCGGCAATCTCTCTCTCCTCATGTCACCGAACGGAGACAATACAGATTATAAGAATCTCCTTGAAATAATGCATGAGTACTGCATTGGTATGGACTATAATAAAATATATGAAACAGATGACTCAAAGCATGTGTCAGGAGATAAATACCAGATCATGGTAGACCTGGTTGACATTAACGCCGAAGGCAACGAAACACTCAACGCCAACGGTCAGGAGCTTACAGACCTAACATCAGCTATTATAGAACAGTCCGAAGGCGTTATTCCCTATATGCCAGCTTCACGTTCATTCTTCGATTACGGCGGAGATAATTATGCCAACCTGAAGATCTGTCCGCTTATCCAGACCTATGAAACCGCTGAGAGTCAGAAGTTCGGCGGTCAGGAAACAGAGGATTTTGTAATGAATCCGCCGTTCTACCTTTCTGCATATTCAGAGGATCCTACAAGAAACGATTCAAAGCTGGTAGTTATGGGCAATGCGGAATTTATGGACGATGAGACACTTGCAAATGGATACACCATTGTTCCTCTCAACCTTTACATCAAAACGATCCTGTGGATGTCTAACAGTGAAATCGACATGAACATTCCCGGTAAGGAAAATACGTATGACTATATGACTCTTGAAAGTGAATCGGATACAAACATGATCCTTACAATTGTCATTGCCGCACCTGTAGTTGTTGCGGCAGCCGGTGTACTCATTTGGCTTAAAAGGAGAAATTCATAATGAAACGTATCAGAAATGCAGCTGTTATACTGGCGGTGATTATTGTCGCAGCAGTCGGTATCTTCCTTGCAGCCAGCTATTTCAGCGGCAAGCAGGCAGAGGAAGAGGAAGCCGCAGCCGAAGAGCTTGTCCTGTTCAATTTCAATTCCGATGATGTTGACAAGGTCGAAATACATGGAGATGACGGTGATTATACCGCTGAATATGTGTATGGTACCGGATGGGTACTTGCAGACTCGGATGAATTTGAACTTAACAGCACTGCAATATCTGCGATCGCTGCCGGCATGTGTGACCTGAATGCCACAAGGATCCTCAATGACGATGACAAGTCAAAGTATGGTTTTGACAGTCCGGTAAAAATAACCGCATATACAGGCAGTCAGTCGTATACCGTCCTCGTAGGTGACCCAACTCCTACAAGAGAAAATTATTACGTCATGAAAGAAGACGATGACAGGATATACCTGGTGGATTATTCAGTCGGTTTAAATCTTTGCCCTACAAAGGACAGCCTGAAGGAAACATATATCTTTACATATCTGTATTATAACATTGACCATTTTGCTCTGTGGGAGGGTAAGGAATCAGACGAAAATGTACTGTTCTCCATGAGCAAGGACAGCAGTGATGTATGGACTATGGAAAAACCCTATAATGACGGAAGCGTTTATCTCACACAGGTTGACGAATTCCTCACAGATGCAGCCAAGGATCAGATCTCCACGTTTGTCCAGGAAGGCTGCACGGAAGCTGATTACAGCAAATACGGATTTGATGATCCCCGGTATGTATTCGAAATCTCAGCCGGTGACGAGCATAAGAAGATAATCTTCGGCGATTACAATGAGGATAAGTCGGAAATGTACGGACTGTTTGTTGAAAGCGGTCAGGTGGTTACTTTCATTCCCAATGAGATCGCTCTCCTCGGATACAGCACCATGGATATGATGAATACATCTGTTTTCACCGCAGATATAAGCGATGTTTCAAAGGTTACTGTGGATATGCCCGACGCATCGGCAGAGCTTACCATTGCCGGCGGTGATGAAACTTCCTACACTCTCAATTCAAAAAATGTTTCCAAAGAGGGCGATGAAGCCATTGATAAGTTTGAAACATTCTTCAACTCTTTCAACAATGCCTATTTTGAAACAGTGGAAACAGATTCCCAGCCGGAGGGAGAAGCGGAAATTTCCATCGAATATACCCTTACCAATAACATCGTTACAAGGATCGAATATATTCCTGTCCCAGGCTCAGAAACCTACTGGGCAATGAAGGACGGAGAATACACCGGTTTTGTTGTCCGGGAAAAGATAATTTCAAATATTATTTCATGCTATGATACACTCACAGAAATGATGGAAGGTACACAATAAATCTAAGAAACAGGCGGCAGGCTTAAAACCTGCCGCCTGTTTTTATGCATACAGAGCACCGTATGCAATGTTTTGCATCACTGCATAAGCTCAGCCGGATCGGTATAGGAACCGTTTTTAAGCACTTCAAAATGCAGATGACTTTCTTCGGAAGTTTCAATATCCGCCGTTGTGCCTACAGCGCCGATCTCCTCGCCGCCGCTTACTTCCTGACCTGCCTGTACAGTGACCCCGGAATTGAGATTGCAGTAACGGCTTATGATACCGTTTCCATGGTCAATGGTTACGGTAACTCCCCACAGGGGATCATTTTCCACTGCCGATACTGTTCCTGAAGCGGCTGCGGAAACTGCATCTCCGGAAGCTGCCTTTATATCGATACCGTTATGAGTCTGCCATGCTCCTGTGGTATTGGATTTTACAAGCTCTCCGCCGCTGAATTCATTGAAGATCTCCCCCTGAACAGGCATGGAAAATTCCATCTGCTGCATAGCTGTCTGCTGTGCGGCAGCCTCACTGTCTTCTGCTGACTCAGTTTCCTCGCTGACTGCCGCTGTAACTGCTGCCGGCTGCGTCTGCTTTTCCGGCTGCGTCAGTCTGGTGACAGTTGTGATTTTCGGGACATCAGTCTGAACGTTAGCCGCATCACGGTTCTCCTTTACATCTTCTGAAGCAATGGACGATGACTCAAGCTGTCCTGTAAACTCGTCGGAAGTCTCCGTATATGCAAAGTAACATGCCGCACCGACCATCGCAACGCTCAGTGCCAGAGCGATATAAAAGCCCTTTCCGCCCAAAACCGATTTTGAATTTTTTTTCATGGTAACACCTCCGCCGGGGCACTGCCCCTTATTGAATAAACGACCCGGGCGCTGCCCTGTTAATACTCCGTTTCAGAAACTGGATAATCAGACTTTTCATATTAAACAGCTCATAAATACCGGAGTGTAATAAAGGTCATGATAGTATTCTTGACTAAAAAAACATAGTTATTCCTTTATTTCCATTTTTTTATGCTCTAATTGAAATTATTTGCCTGTTAGTGTATAATAATATAGGTAACAAATTAAAACCCACCCTCTTTTGGATGAAAAAATCAGAATGGAGAATTATAATGCTGAAACTTAGACGATTTCTGAAAAACTATAAAAAAGAGCTTATACTCGGTCCGTTCTTCAAGCTTCTCGAAGCGGTATTCGAGCTTATCGTCCCCCTTGTTATGGCAAAAATAATTGATAAGGGTATCGCAAACAACGACAGGGAATATATCTGGAAAATGGGCGGAGTTATTGTTATTCTCGGTGTCTGCGGACTTGGTTTTGCGCTTACCTGCCAGTACTTTGCGGCAAAATGTGCCTGTGGATTCGGCACAGAGCTGAGAAATGCACTTTACAGCCATGTAAACAAATTTTCTCATGCAGAGCTTGACAAATTCGGCACCTCATCTATAATCACAAGAATCACAAACGATACCATGCTTGCACAGAACGGCGTTAATATGTTTATACGCCTTGCTGTACGTGCGCCCTTCCTTATTATAGGTGCGGCGGTAATGTCTATGCTTATCGATTTCAAGCTTTCAGTGATCCTTCTTACCGCTGCCGTGCTGATTACAGCAGTAATAGTATGGGTCAAGAAGAAAACGCTCCCAATGTACAAAAAGATACAGAAAGGACTTGACAAAATCTCACTTCTCACCCGTGAAAACCTGGACGGCGTAAGGGTCATCAGAGCATTCTCCAAACAGGATTCCGAGACCCGTGAACTGAGAAACGAAAGCAAAAAGCTTTCCTCCGACTGTATATCAGCAGGACGTGTTTCAGCAATTTTAAACCCGGTGACATTTATGATAATGAATCTGGGGATAGTTGCCATAATGTGGTTCGGCGGAATACGTGTTGACAACGGATTTCTCACCCAGGGTGAGATCACCGCTTTTGTAAATTACATGACCCAGATACTTCTTGTCCTCATTGTCTTTGCAAACCTCATTGCTATTTTTACGAAAGCGTCCTCTGCGGCTTCGAGAATAAATGAGATATTTGATACCGAGCCGTCAATTGCCGATGGAAATGATAAGGAATTTGATTTTTCAGCTCCTGCTGTTTCCTTTAAAAATGTTTCCTTTGCCTATCCGGATTCTTCGGAAAATTCAATTGAAAATATTTCCTTTACGCTGAAAAAAGGGGAAATGCTCGGAATAATCGGCGGCACAGGGTCAGGAAAATCCACACTTGCAAGCCTGATCCCGAGATTTTATGATTCCGGCTCCGGGAAAATTGAAATTTTCGGTCATGATATAAAGGATTACAACACATCCGGGCTGCGGAGTATTATAGGCATAGTCCCTCAGAAAGCAGTTCTGTTTTCAGGTACAATTGCAGAAAATATGCGCTGGGCAAAAAAAGACGCTTCAGACGACGAGATCATTTCCGCACTGAAAACAGCTCAGGCATGGGAATTCGTTTCCTCTCTCCCCGACGGAATAGAAACACATATTTCACAGGGCGGAAAAAATCTCTCCGGCGGTCAGCGTCAGCGTCTTACCATTGCAAGAGCACTTGTGGGAAATCCGCCGATAATTATTCTCGACGACAGTATGAGTGCCCTTGACTATGCCACCGATCTGGCACTGCGAAAGGCTCTCAGCGCTGATCTTTCCAGCAGTGCAGTTATAATGATATCCCAAAGAGCTTCAACCCTCCAGAGTGCGGATAACATTATTGTTCTTGATGACGGAAAGCCTGTAGGCTGCGGCAGCCATAAACAGCTTCTCGAAAGCTGCGGAGAATACAAGGAAATTTACGACTCACAGATGAGCTGAGAAAGGAAATGAAATATGTTTAAAACACTGGGCAGAATTTTAAAATATGCAAGACCCTATAAAGGCTCTCTCATTATGGCGGTAATTTTCTCCTTTATCGGCGTTATGCTTTCCCTTTTTGTGCCGATAATCGTGGGAAGGGGCGTTGATGTTATCATAGGCAGGGGAAATGTCAATTTTACTCTTCTGATTAAAATATGCATCATACTTGCAGTTTCAATTGTTGTAAGCACTCTCTTTCAATGGCTTACCTCTCTTGCTACAAACAGGCTTTCATACAATACGATAAGAGATATCCGCATTGATTATTTTGAAAAGCTCGGAAAAGTACCCCTTAAATTTATCGACGGTTCTTCAAGGGGCGATCTTATCGGCAGGGCAGTAAACGATATTGAAACAGTTTCCGACGGTCTTATACAGGGATTTACACAGCTTTTCAGCGGTGTTGTCACTATTCTGGGAACACTTATTTTCATGCTGACTATAAATGTAAAGATCTCCATTATAGTTGTCATCCTCACCCCCGTTTCATTTTTTACAGCTGCTGTTATAACAAAGCTCAGTCACGATTCCTTTGTAAAGCAGTCATTGACAAGAGGAGAAATGAGCAGCTTCACAGAAGAAATGGTTGGAAACCAGAAAATTGTAAAAGGATTTTCCTATGAAGAAAGGGCAGAAAAGAAATTTGCCGAAATCAACGAGAATATGAGGACAAGCGGAATAAAATCAATATTCTTCTCATCAATGACAAATCCTACCACAAGATTTGTAAATGGTCTTATCTATGCCGCCGTAGGAATATCCGGCGCTCTAAGTGCAATCGGTGCGGCAGGCTTTTTCGGAGTAATAACCCCCGGACAGCTTTCCTCTTTTCTTTTATATTCAAATCAGTACACCAAGCCCTTTAATGAAATTTCAGGAGTTATTACCGAGCTTCAGAATGCCGTTGCTTCTGCAAAGAGAGTATTTGCAGTTATCGACCAGCCGGCTGAAAGCTCCGATGAAAACAAAGCTGTTCTCAGCCAGTGCAGCGGAGATCTCTCCATAGAAAATATCAGTTTCTCATATACCCCCGAAAAAAAGCTTATTGAAAATTTCAGTCTGAGCGTCAGGGCAGGACAGAAGGTCGCAATTGTAGGTCCCACTGGCTGCGGAAAGACTACCATCATTAACCTTCTGCTGAGATTTTACGATGTAAACTCCGGTACTATCAATATTTCCGGTTTCAATGCAGAAGATATAACCCGTTCAAGCCTGCGTTCATGCTTTGGTATGGTTTTGCAGGACACTTGGCTTTTCTCCGGAACTGTTGCAGAAAATATAGCATACGGCAGGCCGGACGCCACAAGGGAGAAAATAACCGAGGCGGCAAAGGCTGTCCATGCCCACAGCTTTATAAAGAGACTGCCGGAGGGTTATGACACTGTGATAAATGAGGAAGGCAGCGGACTTTCCCAGGGACAGAAACAGCTTATATCAATTGCAAGAATTATGCTTACCGATCCCCCTATGCTCATTCTCGATGAAGCAACATCGAGTATTGACGTAAGAACGGAGCAGCGTATTCAGCGTGCCTTTGAAAAGCTGATGGAGGGCAAAACAAGCTTTATTATTGCCCACCGCCTTTCCACAATAAAAAATGCTGACGTTATTCTTGTAATGAATAAAGGAAATGTTATTGAACAGGGAACTCATGAACAGCTTATCGCCAAAAAAGGCTTTTACGAAAATCTCTACCGCAGCCAGTTTGCACCGGTGTAAAAGCCTTTGGGGACAGGTTCTGATTTTTCCCTTGACAAATTACGCATATCAATATATAATTCAATTATAGGCAAACTTCACAGAAATGAGAAACGAAAGGTAAATACAAATGGACATTAAAGACATACTCGAAGAGGTCGAAAAAAATCTTACCGGTGACCCCCGGAAGGATGGTCCCTATCTGAAAGAACAGTCGGAAAAATACAGGGACAGTGAATTCAGTCAGGAGCTTGACCGTGAATTTTCAAGAATAATATATGAAATATCCGAAAAGGATTACATGAAAACTCTTAATAACTTCCTTGACGCTGAAAATCCAAAGGTCGAACAGCAGCTGGAGGATGCCGAAAAGCGTTTTAAAAATCATAATTACAACGGCGGTCTGGCAATTCTTGAAGAGATCATAAAAAATAATATATTTGCATGGAACGATACCGGGGACTGCACATACAAATGCTTCGGCACTCCCCTTGAATATCTGCTTTATAAGAATCTTTTTGAGGATCCGGACAATGTCAGGGAAATAAAACCGGTCAACTGCGATCTTGCAAGAGTCTACTGGATGTACTGCCACGGACTTACACAGAAGAAGAGATACGATGAGGCGCTGAAAGCTATCAGGCGTGCAGAGGAGCTTAATCCGGTTGACCCGGAAGTATATATCCACTATGCTGAGCTGTGCAAGCTTACAAGGGATACAGAAACACTTAAAAAATGCGCTGATATGCTGCTTAAATGTGCAGTCAGCAAAAAACAGGTAGGTTATGCTTATTTTGCCTACAGCTTCTATTTTTCTGAGATAAAGCAGTATGACAAGGCTCTTGCCCTCCTCCAGATGAGCCATATTTTCAGGGAATCGGACCTCTACGCAACAGAGCTTGAATATATTACAAAATGCATGGGACTGGGAAGCGTTCCCCCGAAATACTCCACTCAGGAGCTTATGAATATACTGCTGGCTGAAAATATCCAGCCGGGACCTTCGGCGGCAGTTGTCCATCTTGCCAACAATATCGCAAAGAATTTTGAATCAGAGCTTGAACTTGAATACGCAAGATATTTTTATGAAATAGTATGGGAGCTTACTGAGGACGAAGATACCCATGATCATATTCAGGAGCTTTCAAAAACTATCAGTGATATGAAATCTTTTAAATAAATTTAATCAGTGATTCCTTAAGTATTGTAATAATGCCCAATTTAAGTTTGTAAAGTTTGTGCATAAATTTTTGGCACATTCTATTGTAATTTTATTCATAATGCGATATAATAGCTGTAGATACGAAATTTTCTACGGCTATTTTTATACCCGGAGATATGTGCCGGAAACTTTATGGAGGGATCAGATTGAAGAAAAAATTCAGAAAAAAAGCACTTGCCGCAGTTATTGCAGCAGCATGCTCCGTAAACGGACTTGTTGTTTCCAATTTTGCAGGATCTGCCACAAATGACGTTTACGAATTTGAACTGGGAACACTCAGCACCGCTGACAGAATTTATACCGGTCAGGACAGAGAGGAAAATCCGGTGGAAGCGTCAGGGGACAGCTTTGTCTTCCTTCAGGACGCCGGAGAGACCGCTTCTGTAGAGGTCACTGTTGAAGAGACCGGCATGTATAATCTTACTATTGCGGCTTATACCCCATACGGAAACAAGACCCATAATCTGCTTGTAAACGGCGTGGATCAGGGACAGATTTCCTTTGCAGAAAACAAGACAGGATTTGTTGAGGTGGATCTCGGAATATTCAAGCTCAGCGCCGGAACAAATACAGTTACTGTAAAATCAAGCTGGGGCTGGACTTACATTGACTACCTGAAGGTGACCGACGCTTCTTTCCCGTCCCTTGACGCCCCGAAGGTGCTTTCCGACGAAAATGCAACGGACGAAACAAAGCGTCTTATGTGCTATTTAAGAGATGTTTACGGAAGTCATATTCTTTCCGGTCAGCAGGAAATTTACATGTATGGTCCCCACGACTTTGAATATGAATTCAATTATATCCAGAATCTTACCGGTGAGCTTCCTGCAATCAGAGGTTTTGACTACCTTAACGAATGCAACATTCTCTACGGCTCTGAAGACGGCACTACCGACCGTATGATCGACTGGGCAAAGAACAAGGGCGGCATTATTACTGCTTCATGGCATGTAACCGTTCCGAAGGATTTTGCGAACTTCACCCTCGGTGAAACTAAGATCGACTGGTCGCAGGCAACCTACGGTGTGTGGGCTGATGATGCACATACCGTTCCGGCAACCGACTTTGATACATCACAGATTCTCGTAGAAGGCTCCAAGGAGAGAGAATACTGGATGGCATGTCTTGACAAGCTTGCTTCATCTATCAAGAGGCTTCAGGATGAAAATATTCCTATTATCCTCCGTCCTCTCCACGAAGCTGAAGGCGGCGGCGGTGAGACCGGTTCATGGTTCTTCTGGGGTCAGGACGGCTCGGAAGTTTACAAGCAGCTCTGGAGACTTACTTATGATACACTTGTAAATGACTATGATCTTCATAATATTATCTGGGAATGGAACAGCTATGCTTATGAGACATCAGCAGACTGGTACCCCGGCGATGATTATGTAGACCTTGTTGCATATGATAAATACAACTGTACAGACTGGTCAACCGGTCAGGCAGTACTCAATCATAATGACAGTGCAATTACCAGCACTTTCTATACTATCGTTGAAAAATACGGTTCAAAGAAAATGGTAGCAATGGCTGAAAATGACAGCATTCCGACACTGGAAAACCTCACATCAGAGAAGGCTGGCTGGCTATACTTCTGCCCATGGTATGACGGCGGCAGTGACAATATCAACTTCCTTTCAAATCCTGTTTTCAATACTCAGGAAGATCTGACCACAATGTATCAGTCGGATTACTGCATCACTCTCGACGAGCTTCCGGAAGATCTTTATACTTCATATTCACTTGAAGGATTCGGAGAAGATCAGCCTGCAACCGAGCCGACTGAAGCTGAAACAACTGAACCAGTAACAACTGATGCACCAGATCCGACAGAACCTACAGAGACAACTGCAATCTGTATTGAACCTATGGGTGCTCTGTCAATTAACAATCTGCCTGAAAAGCTTGAATATGACGCAGATTCATTAGAGGATATAGACTTTACCGACCTTACGGTATCCCTTGACTACTATCATGGTCTGGATGAGCATGATGTTATTTATGATAATGTATCTCCGCTTGACTACCCCGAAATATTCATCGTTGACACCTCCGAGGTCAAGAGAACGGTTCCGGGAACATACACAGTAACAATCAAATGCGCCGATGATGTTGCAGCAGAGTATTGGGTTATCAACAACGAAGCAACCTTTGAAATAACAATAACCGGCAGCTCTCAGCCGACAATAGAAATCGGAACGCCGTCACTTATCGGAGATGCTGATCTTGATGGAAAAGTTGGCGTATCTGATGTTGTAAAGACTGCAAAGTTTGTGTCAAGCTCTTCTATGTATCCGCTTCAGGATGCTGTTGCCGCTGCAAATGCCGACGTAAATTATGACAAAGCTATAAATACGCTTGATGTATCCAAAATGATTGAATACACTCTTAGCCGTATTACAGAATTCTGATTTAATATTGATTTATACCGGAACGCCCTGAAAACAGGGCGTTCCTTATTTATGCTGCACGCAAACCAATTTTTAAATTATATGCTGTAAAATTAATCATTTTATGTAGGGGCGAGCGATGTGGTCGCCCACCAAAAATCCAGGCAAACCGCAACGGGCGATCAATGGTCGCCCCTACAATAACCCATATTTCACAAAAATTGATTTGCGTATTTATGCTGTCAATTCAATTGCATTTTTTATAATTGTATGTTATAATTGTCTATAGCATAATAAAAATAAACAGTGAACGCAGCAGAAGAACAAAGGGAGGCGGAAGCAATGAAAATTACAGGAATAATAAGCGAATACAATCCTTTTCACAACGGGCATCTCTACCATATAAAACGGACCCGTGAAAACGGAGCGACCCATATTATCGCTGTAATGAGCGGCAATTATGTACAGCGCGGGGATGCAGCAGTAATGGACAAATTCAGACGTGCACAGCTTGCTATACGAAACGGCGCAGATCTTGTTATAGAGATTCCTACAGTTTATGCCCTTGCCTCAGCAGAGTTCTATGCAAGGGGAGCTGTCTATCTGCTTCACTCTCTTGGCTGCACTGACGAGCTTTCCTTTGGAAGTGAGGTGGGTTCTGTAGAAGAAATCGAAAGGGCTGCGGAAATTGCATGGGAATGTGAGCAGTCCCCGGAGCTTGAAGAACTGCTCAGAAGCGGAATGTCCTATCCCAATGCCATAAACAGCATGATACACTTAAAATACGGCAGAAAATACGGCAACAGAATCGGGGATATTCTCTCCTCCCCTAATAACGTCCTTGCCGTTGAATATCTCAAGGCGATACGCTATTTCGGCTCGGATATAAAACCTTTTACAATACACCGCAAAAGTGCCGCCCACGACTCAATGACTGTCCTTGATAATATTGCAAGTGCTTCCTTTATCCGCAAATGCATAGAGGAAGGCAGTGATTTTTACGGTCTTGTACCGGACCCAGTTTACGAAGCCTATCAGCAGTCATCAGCTGCCGGATGTACCGCCCGCCTTAAAAATCTGGAGCGTATTCTAATCTACAGACTCCGCACCATAACAGCAGAAGAGCTGAGAGAAATTCCCGATGTGGGACAGGGGCTTGAAAACAGATTTCTCGACTGCGCACCCCTTGGCAGTATTGAAGAGATAATGCAGAATGTAAAGACAAAGCGTTATACTATGGCACGGATAAAGCGTATCCTGTTTAACATGCTTATTGGTATTAAAAAGGACGACCTTAAAATACTGCCTCCTTATATAAGAATACTTGCCGTCAACGAAAGAGGCCGTGACATCCTTTCAAAGGCCAGGGAAACCGCAAAAATCCCATTCGGAACCTCCCTTGCAAAGCTTGCCAGATCAGGGGAGGAAGCAAGGCGCTTCGCTGAGATAGAAGGGAGAGCCTCGGACATTTATGCTCTTGCTCAGGATAAGATCGGCAGGGGTCAGTCGGACTATAAGGCAATGATCTCCCTTGAAAAGGATGAAACGGAAGATATTTCCGATGATACGTCCCCGGATGAAAGCGGCAGTATTAATTCAGACTGTGAGAATGGCGATGAAGTTTAAGGGAATTATATTTGATCTGGACGGAACACTGCTTGACTCCATGAGCGTATGGGAAAATGTTGACAGGGATTTTCTCGAAGAAAACAATGTACCCTACACGCCGGATGTTTCAGACGCGGTAAAAAAAATGACGATTTTCCAGTCCGCAGAATATTTTAAAACACGTTTTGATCTGAATCACTCCTGTGAATATATTATAAACCGTATTGAGGAAATGGTATCAGAGCAGTACTGCAATCACATTCCTCTGAAAAAGGGTGTATACGAAACAATAGTAAAGCTTCACCGATGGGGAATTAAAATGTGTGTGGCAACGGCGACATATAACAGTCTTGTAAATGCTGCCCTGAAGCGGCTGGGGATTTCTGATATGTTTGAATTTGTGCTGACATGCTCAGACGTGGGGAGCGGAAAGGACAGTCCGGAGATCTTCCTGACCGCAGCTGAAAAACTCGGCTGCAAGGTTTCTGAAACACTGGTGGCAGAGGATTCCCTTCACTGTATCGAAACAGCAGTGAAAGCCGGATTTTTCACTATCGGTGTCTACGACCCGATCAACCGCAGCGACTGGGAGGAAATTTGCAGAATATCGGCTCTTACCGCTGACAGCATTGAAAAAATAACGGAAATCATTCCCGGAAATGAGGATTAATAATGAAAAAGGTAATGGTTGGGATGAGCGGCGGAGTTGACAGCTCAGTTGCCGCAAAGCTTCTTATGGACGAAGGATATGAAGTTACAGGCGTGACGCTGAAGCTGTTTGACGGAGAAGATATTGACGAGGGTACAAGAACCTGCTGTTCACTGTCGGATGTTGAGGATGCGAGAAGCGTTGCCTACAGGCTTGGTTTTGATCATTTTGTATTCAATTTCAAAGAGGATTTCCGCCGGTGCGTAATGACGCAGTTTATTGACAGCTATCTTAAAGGGGAAACCCCAAATCCCTGTATTGAGTGCAACAAGCACATAAAATTCGATAAAATGCTGCGCAGAGCAGAAGAGCTTGGATATGACTATATTGCTACCGGGCATTATGCAAAGCGTATTTACGACGAAAAAAGCGGAAAATATATGCTGATACGACCTGCCGACCGTTCAAAGGACCAGACCTATGTCCTTTACGGCATAACACAGTATCAGCTTTCAAAGACCCTGTTCCCCCTGGGGGGACTGGATAAAGCTCGTGTCAGGGAAATTGCGGAAAAATCAGGACTTGTCAACTCAAGAAAGCCGGACAGTCAGGACATATGCTTTGTGCCGGACGGAGATTATGCAAAATTCATCTCGGAAAATTCGGACGCAGTTATTTCCGAGGGTGACTTTCTCAGCACCTCCGGCGAAAAAATCGGAACTCATAAAGGAGTTATACATTATACTATCGGTCAGCGGAAGGGTCTTGGGTTATCCCTGGGAAAACCTGCATACGTGACCGACAAAAACGCTGAAAACAATACCGTTACTATCGGTGATGAACCGGATCTGTACAAGCCGGAAATTGTGGTTTATGATATAAACTGGATAAGCGGAATCACCCCGGAAAACCCGATCGAAGTTGCCGCAAAAACAAGATACAGCCAGAACGAATCGGAGGCTGTGGTTTACCCGAAAGAAAACAACTCGGCAAGGGTCGTTTTTAAAAAGCCACAGCGTGCTCCGGCAAAGGGACAGGCGGCTGTTTTTTATGATGGTGATGTAGTGCTCGGCGGAGGAACTATAAAATGAGGATAAAGTAATACTGATCCCTTATGGTTCTGTTGAAAGAAGTTTCCTGATAGTATTTTTGTCAGTCAAGGCGACCATCCGCAGGCAGGCTGTCGCCTGGCAAGGGTGGGCAACGCAGAATGACGAAATGATAGCGGAGAAACTTTCAACAGGTTGATATGGGATTAGTATAAAACAGCGGCAGGCTAAAAATCTGCCGCTTCAGACTGTAGAAAACCCCATATTCGGTGACGAATATGGGATAAAATTTCAGGTAAATTGAAAAAATGGAAGAAACAACAAATATTAAGGCAATACCGCATAATTATTGTCGTACAGATGCGCAGTCAGATTTTTTGT
>JBJEQU010000055.1:0-5607 GCA_051881935.1 Porcipelethomonas sp.
TCTTTGATACACGCCTTTATGCGTTCCTCAAAATCTCCCCGGTATTTTGCACCGGCAAGCATCGCCGTAAGATCAAGGGAAAATATATTTTTGTTTTTAAGACCATCCGGAACATCACCGCTTACAAACAGCGCCGCTATCCCCTCGGCAATTGCAGTTTTTCCGACCCCTGCCTCACCGATAAGACAGGGGTTGTTTTTGTTTCTCCTTGCAAGTATCTGAAGCACACGTTCAATTTCCTTTTCACGGCCTATAAGGGGATCATGTCTTTTTTCGAGAGCCTCCTCAGTAAGACTTTTTCCGTATTTGTAAAGGGTAGGTATCTGCTTGCGGTCAGGCTGACTGTATTTCATTCTTTCCGGGATCATCCCTGTGTACACTCCGGCACAGTCGTTGTAAAGCCTTGCAGGGTCAGCTCCCATTGCACGGAGAAATGTTACCGCTCCGCAGCCGGGTTCTTTAAGGATCGTCATAAATATATGCTCTGTTCCCACAAGCTTTGTGCCGGAAGTTTCCGCCAGGGATACCGCACCGCTGAATACTCTCCTCAGTGCCGGGGTAAAGCTGTCGCAGGAAAGACAAGTCTTGTCGCCCTGTCCGATAAAGAGTATCATCTGGTCATACAGATCCTCGATGTCTATATTGTTGGATTTCATAACAGAGGCGGCAACATTTCCTCCCTCCTGAAGAAAACCCAGAATAATATGCTCGGTGCCGACATAGGTATGTCCCAGCTGTGAGGCTGCTGCAATTGCGGTTTCAATGGAGTTTACGGCTCTCCTTGTAAACATTTCAAAATTACTTTTCATTTTTCCCCTTGCCTTTCTTGTATGGATAATGGTTGACACATATATGACAGCTTGTCAAAAAAGTCTTTTAAGTATGCTGAAGTTGATCTAAAAGTTTCGCTCAAGCCTTTTCAAAGGCTTGTGGGGTGCATGGGGCAAAGCCCCTGCTCGCCCTCCGCAGAGGGCGAAACTCCTTGCCTTAGGGGCGCTCCGCACAGGGTGAATTCCAAAACAGTCCAGTGGACTGTTTTGGAAGAGGGGCATGCCCTGTAAGAGAGGGCTGCCCCTGATTTACCTAAAATTGAGTTTTTTCTGCAGTCTGACATATATAACCTATATAAGAGTATGCCACAAAAGCTCTGCGATATATGTCGATACCGCAGATGGTCTGAGCAAAAGCAGTGCAAATCTCTTTAACGCACAATTTACATAAAAATGATTACGAAATTTACATTGAAAATATTATACTGTATATGCTGAAAAGCAAAAATAACACTGCGCCGTACAGGGCGTGAAACCGAAAGGAAATGTGATTACCATGAAAAAGACAAGATTTATATGCTGTGCTGCGATTGCAGCTGCAATGGCGGCAGGAGTACTGACAGGCTGCGGAGAAGCGACCGAGAAAACTGTTTCCACTGACGGCTCGACCTCTATGGAAAAGGTCATCGGCTATTTAAGCGAAGCATATATGAGCGACCATACCGATGTAAAGGTTACATATAACCCCACAGGTTCCGGATCCGGTATTCAGGCTGTTTCAGAGGGAAGATGTGATATCGGTCTTGCAAGCCGCAATCTCAAGGACGAAGAAAAGGAAAATCTCAACGAAACAGTAGTTGCCATTGATGGTATTGCAGTTATTGTAAACCCCAATAATCCTGTTGCAGATCTTTCCGTAGACCAGATCGCACAGATCTATACCGGAGAGGTTTCAAACTGGCAGGAAGTCGGCGGAGATGATGCCCCGATAGTATGTATCGGAAGAGAAGCCGCATCGGGAACAAGAGACGGCTTTGAATCTATCACCGGTACAGAGGATCTGTGCAAGTACGCACAGGAGCTTACATCCACCGGAGACGTTGTACAGACAGTTTCATCAAACCCTAACGCAGTAGGCTATGCTTCACTGGCATCTGTAAACGACACTGTAAAGACTATAAGCGTCGAAGGCGTTATACCTACAGATGACACTATTTTAAGCGGAGAATACAAGATCCAGCGTAATTTTGTACTGGTCACCAAAAAGGATGAGGAGCTTGAAGGCTCAGCCAAGGATTTCTTTGATTTCTGCATGAGTACAGACGCTGATGAATTTATAGTGAAGGCAGGTGCGGTTCCAGTTGCAAAATAGTAGAGCTGTCATGTTAACGGCAGAAAGGACTGATAAAATGACAAGAATAAGAAGCTGCCTTAAATTAGGCGAAGCGATTGCAAAGGTCTTGTTTGCCGTATGCGGATTTATTGCAGTAGCCTTTGTTATAATAATAACCGTTTTTCTGGTCATCTCCGGCGCACCTGCAATCGGCAAGATCGGCATTTTTGATTTTCTCTTCGGAACAGAGTGGGCATCGACGGCAGATCCGCCCTCCTTTGGAATACTGCCCTTTATCCTCTCTTCTGTTTACGGAACACTGGGAGCAATAATTCTCGGAGTTCCGATAGGAATACTATGTGCAGTATTCCTGGCTAAAACTGCCGAGGGTAAGTTTTCCTCGGCAGTAAGCAGCGCCGTAAGTCTTATGTCCGGTATTCCGTCAGTAGTTTACGGTCTTGTAGGAATGATAGTTATAGTACCGGCTGTAAGGAATGTATTCGGACTTCCGGACGGTGCAAATCTGTTTTCTGCAATAATCGTTCTTGCAGTTATGATCCTGCCCTCAGTAATTTCCGTTTCCGAAACTGCCATAAGAGCAGTCCCGAAGGAATATGAGGAAGCCTCCCTTGCACTGGGAGCCACAAAAAATGAAACTATTTTCAAGGTTCTGCTTCCTGCTGCAAAAAGCGGTATACTCACCTCTGTGGTACTGGGAACAGGAAGAGCCATCGGTGAAGCTATGGCTGTTATGATGGTGTCGGGAAATGTTGCCAACATGCCGGGACTTTTCAAGAGTGTACGTTTTCTTACAACAGCCGTTGCAAGCGAAATGTCATACTCATCGGGACTTCAGAGGGAAGCACTGTTTTCAGTAGCCCTTGTGCTGTTTGCCTTTATAATGATAATCAATATCGTAATGAATGTTACGGTAAAGAGGAACAGGAAGTGATTTTATGAGAGATGAGATATCAAAAGGACGCAAAATAAAATCGGCTGTTCTCAGCGGTCTTGTATGGGCATCGGCTGGAATCGTGTGCCTGCTGCTGGCAGGCATCATAGTCTGCATTCTGGTCAAGGGCGTACCGTATATAACCGGAGAGCTGCTGACCTCCAAGCCCAGTCTCCTGGAGGACAAAACGGGAATACTCCCCAATATTCTCAATACACTGTATATCATTTTCATGACTCTTATCATAGTTCTGCCGCTGGGTGTAGGTTCGGCAATATATCTTAATGAGTATGCAAAAAACAAAAAGGCAGTAAGGATCATCGAGCTTGCTGCGGAAACTCTCGGAGGAATACCCTCTATTATTTACGGTCTTGTGGGAATGCTGGTATTTGTACAGTTCTGCTCACTGGGAACAAGTCTTATAGCCGGTGCGCTTACCCTTGCCATCATGACCCTGCCGACGGTTATGCGTACAACTCAGGAAAGCCTTAAAACAGTTCCCGACAGCTATCGTGAAGGTGCTCTGGGACTGGGTGCCGGCAAATGGCATATGATAAGGACAGCCGTTCTTCCCTCTGCCCTTGACGGAATTATAACAGGATGTATCCTCTCAGTGGGAAGAGTTGTAGGCGAGAGTGCCGCACTTCTCTTTACAGCCGGTATGGCAAACGAGATACTCGGAATTGCCGATGCGGTAATGCCAAACAGTGCAGGTTCGACCCTTACAGTTTCCCTTTACATGTACGCCAAGGAGAGAGGCGACTTCAATACTGCCTTTGCGATTGCCGCAATACTCCTTGTACTTACCCTGGTCATCAATCTGTCCGCAAAGTTTGCAGCAAAAAAATTTGGCAAAAACCGGGCACATTAAAAGGAGAAAAATGAATGGAAATCATAGAAGCTAAAAACATGAATCTCTGGTATGGCACGAACCATGCCCTGAAGGATATAAATATCGCTGTTCCGGAAAAGCAGATCACTGCCCTGATAGGTCCTTCCGGCTGCGGAAAATCCACCTTCCTGAAGTCTCTCAACAGGATGAACGATCTTGTTGAAGGCTGCCGCATAGAGGGGGATATAACCCTGGGCGGCGTTGATATTTACAAGAATTTTGACGTTAATATGCTCAGAAAGCGTGTGGGAATGGTTTTCCAGAAGCCGAATCCCTTCCCCATGAGCATTTACGACAATATCGCATACGGACCGAGGATCCATGGGATAAAATCCAGGTCAAAGCTTGACGAGATAGTGGAGAAATCGCTGAAACGTGCCGCAATATGGGACGAATGCAAGGACAGGCTGAAAAAGAGCGCACTGGGAATGAGCGGCGGACAGCAGCAGCGTCTGTGTATTGCAAGAGCGCTTGCAGTTGAACCTGAAATACTCCTCATGGATGAGCCGACATCAGCTCTGGACCCTATTTCCACTTCAAAAATCGAGGATCTTGCAGTAGAACTGAGAGAAAAATACACGATCATAATGGTGACCCACAACATGCAGCAGGCGGCAAGAATTGCGGATAAGACAGCGTTTTTCCTGCTTGGAGAGATTGTGGAATTTGACAATACGGAAAAAATGTTCTCTGCGCCGTCAGATACACGTACAGAAGACTACATAACAGGAAGATTCGGATAAGATCTTCAGAAAGTAATCCTGAAAAAATACCGCCGCTTGACAGGATCCAGGCGGCAGATTGGAGAGCATTTTTATGAGAAATCGTTTTGAAACACAGCTAAATCTTCTTAATAATGAGCTTACCAAAATGGGGGCATTGTGCGAGGAAGCAATAAGCTATGCAGTAAAATTTCTGACCGAAAATAATCCCCAGATGAAAGAAAATGCCATTGAGACAGAGAAAATGATCGACCGCAAGGAGCGTGAGATAGAGAGTCTTTGCATGAAGCTGATAATACATCAGCAGCCGGTCGCCGCTGATTTCCGTGTGATCACATCTGCTCTGAAAATGATATCCGATATGGAGCGTATCGGGGATATGGCAGAGGATATAGCGGAGATAGCCGGATATGTCAACAAGACCAATTTAAAATCAAAGATCAATATTACTGAAATGGCAACAGCTTCTGTTCACATGGTAATAGACTGCATTGATGCTTTTATAAAAAGGGATGTTGATATTGCATGCTCTGTCATTGTACTTGACGACACTGTTGACGATCTGTTTATAAGGCTAAAGAATGAGCTTATAGAGGCAGTCCGTTCAGGGAATGAAAATGCCGAAGCGCTTATCGATATGCTTATGATAGCAAAATATTTTGAGAGGATAGGCGACCACGCTGTAAATATTGCTGAATGGATAATTTACGCAATCACAGGGAATCATAAATAATTTTATGATTCCCTCCCCTTCCAATACTTTTCATGTGCTTTTTTCTTTTTACTGCTGCTGCGGCAGCAGCACGTTTTTATTTTGCAGCAGGCTGCGGCACTAAAATTGATTTTCTGTTCATTTCTTTGTATGCACAAAGTTTTTTTCTTCCGCTTACTGCGGCTAAAACAAATCTTGTTACTTTTTCACTCAAACCATAATAAAC
>JBJEQU010000056.1:0-5553 GCA_051881935.1 Porcipelethomonas sp.
TCTCTTTTCCCGTTTGTCAACCGCTTTTTGAAGGTTTTACGTTTTAGATAGTTTTTCGTTATATTCTTTTTGTTTTATATACATTTTACACATATAGAGGAAAGATGCCGTTCAAAACGACATCTCCTTGATTCTCATAGCATTGTTTTTGCAATAATAACCACTTCAATAATAAATATCATAACAAATACTATTGAAAGTATTACAAGAACGTTTCCGTTTTTTGGATATCCCTTTGACCTGCAGACCAATCCTAATATTAAGCATGTTACTCCAGCTATAATAAGGAATATCCCAGCATATACAAATCCCATTACTGCACATAAAACTGCCATTACACCTACTACACTAACCATCGTGCAAAAGGACGGGTCCTGCTCTTTCATCCGCTGACTTTCTTCTTTCATTGTCATATTTGTATGTACTTCGTACCTATCCCTTTTTATGGGTGCACCGCACTTAGGACATGAATTTGCCTGATCTGATACTTCATTTCCGCATTCACTGCATTTAGTTAATGCCATTTCAATCCTCCTTTAATTTATTTGTTAATTTCCTTTTTGATAATAAACTTCACAACCTCCTATATATTCTATTAGCTCATCTCCATCGAATTCATAGCTAATTGTATCTGAACCTTTTACTATTGCTTTACCGTCTTCCACTTTCCATTCTGCTGTTTCGCTTAGATCTCCAACTGTATAAATAGCCTCTCCGTTTTCTTTAAACTCAATTTTTGACATGTGATATGTTTCTCGTTCACCATTCATCAATATAGCATAGCTTTCCCATTGTCCAATATATTCTTTTTCCTCGCCACAACCAGTACACGCAAGCAATAACATTACCGATGCCGCTGTTCCCAAAATCCATTTCTTCATAATCTTCATTCCTCCAATAATTTTTTCTTATTACTATAACGCTTAATTTTTCCAATGGAATATATCTGGGTTCAGTATACAGAAATCCCCGGAACTATCGCAATGAAAAACATCCCTGAACATCGCATCAAACGTATCGAACAATTTACCGTTCATATATACACCCCCTCTGATGATTTTCGGAAAACTTTTTCTGTATTTTACAAGACTAATAATATAAAGCGATGGATTAAATACTATTAGTTTTGTCAAATATTAGTATACCATAGTATTTCATATATGTCAAGTAATAATTTACAATAGTATTGCAATATTTGACTATGGAGGTTAAACGGTATGTTTGAGGAACGCATTAAAGAACTGAGGTTATCATTGGGACTGAACCAGATTCAGTTCGGAAGAAAACTTTTCGTTACAAAGCAGTGTATAAGCAACTGGGAGAACGGAAACATCCAGCCGTCAATCGATATGCTTATTAAAATTGCAAAAACCTTCTCCATAAGTACAGATTATCTTCTGGGTCTTTCCAATGAGCATACACTCGACGCCACCGGTCTGACTTCGGAGCAAATACTTCACATTCAAGCTCTCATCAATGACATAAGAAATAAACAATGCCAATAAAATACCCCCTGTCGCCAGACGATATAGTATAACACAAATATACTAAAAGGTCTGACGACGGGGGGATTGCCTTCCCAGCCGTAAAAAGCAGATTATTTATTTCAGAACAGTTTCCGCACTCGCTATCTTAACTGCAAGGCAGAATATTTTCATTGCTGTTTCAAGCTCCTCTACTGACGGATATGTCGGTGCAATTCTTATATTCCTGTCTTCGGGATCCTTTCCGTAAGGGAACGCTGCTCCTGCACCGGTCAGAGTAACCCCTGCCTCCTTACAAAGCTGGACGATCCTCTTTGCACAGCCCGGAAGTGAATCAAAGGAGATAAAGTATCCGCCCTCCGGCTTTGTCCATTTACCAATGCCGAGAGGTGCAATTTCACTCTCAAGAGCGTTTATTACAGCGTTAAACTTAGGAAGAATAAGCGCCTTGTGCTTATCCATATGTCTCAGAAGTCCGTTGTAATCGCCGAAATATTTTACATGACGCAGCTGATTTATCTTGTCATAACCGATAGTCCTGATTCCCATAATCTTTATAAGGCTGTCAAGATTTTTCCTGCTGGCTCCGAAAACAGCGACTCCTGCGCCGGCAAAGGTTATCTTTGAAGTAGAACCGAATATATAGACCATGTCCTCATTTCCGTTCTTTTTGCACTCATCAAAAAGGTTCAGCAGAATTTTCGGATTATCAACCAGATGATGGATGCAGTAAGCATTATCCCAGAATATCCTGAAATCGGATGCTGCCGGCTTCAGCGCAGCAAAACGCCTTACCGTTTCGTCACTGTACACATATCCCGTAGGGTTGGAATACTGCGGAACGCACCATATTCCCTTTATACTGTCGTCCCCGGAAACGAGCTTTTCGACCATATCCATATCCGGACCCGATTCGTCGGTGGGGATATTTATCATTTCAATTCCGAAATTTTCACAGATAGCAAAATGTCTGTCATAACCCGGAACCGGGCATAAAAACTTTACCTTTTCCAGTCTGCACCATGGAGTACTGCCGCAGATCCCCTTGAGGAATGCTGTCGAAACCATATCGTACATTATGCTCAGACTTGCATTTCCGAATATTATGATCTCGTCTTCGGAAACTCCGATCATCTTTGAAAAAAGCTCCTTTGCCTCCGGAATACCGTCGAGGAGACCGTAGTTTCTGTAATCATCTCCGTCCCTGCCCTCAAGGCTGCTGCCGCTGCCGAGAATATCAAGCATATCCATGCTCAGATCAAGCTGCTCCGGCGCCGGCTTTCCTCTTGCCATATTAAGGGACAGTCCCTGTGCCTTGAATCCGTTATATTCCTCGTCCCACTGCTTTTTCTTTTCTGCAAGCTCTGTTTTATCCATTTCACTAAAACTCATTATTGAACGCACTCCTTATTGGTTCTGGGGCAGCATATATCCCTCTGAGTCCACAGCCGGACTCAGCCGCTGAAACGCATGGCACTGCCCATTACATCACTTTATTATACCATTTTTTCCGACGCATTGCAATACTGTTTCAGCAAAAATCCTCAAAAATATTCATAAGAGATGATATTTTTTCCGCTTTGAAGGCTTCGTTTTCATAAAAAAGGTCAAAAACAGCGTTTAAATTTACATCGCTGTACTCTATTTCCTTCGAGTAGTACACCGCCGCCTTTGCAAGACCTTCTTCTGCCGTACAGTTTTCATCTGTAAAACAGCACATCTGCAACAGTCCCATAACAGCCGTACTCAGAACAGCGAATGCAATCTTCGAGTAAAATTCATCTTCATAAACGCTGCTGAGAAAATGCCGCCATATAAAATATACTGCGGCATTTTCAAGTCCGTTATACATTTCGGCAGGTATTTTCATATTCCTGCCCCAGCTGCCGGAAAGCTCATAAGCCTTTTCAAACAGACTGCTGGTATCAAGAGCTTCAAGGAGAGTAAACTGTTTTAAAATATCCGCTGTTTCAGCCGGCTCCGGAGAAATTTTTCTGTCCTCCGGTACTGGAATATCAAAATCGAAATTATCATATTTTTCCTGAAGCTCACGGGCATAAAGCAGTATATCATTAAGGCGGTTTTTAAGTGGTATTCTTTTATCCTGTATATGCCTTAAAATATTTTCTCTTATTTTGCAGAGATATGTATAAAAATTTTTATCGTATTCTCCGCAGTCCTCAAAGGGAACAGACGTTTCATAATATGAAAAAGGCTCACACTGAGAGATAATAAGCTCTGCCGCAGCCTCACAGCAAAGTCCGACGCCGCCCTCCTTTACTCCGTCATACCACGAATAATAGCGCGGATGCTCGGTGCATATCCGGCAGAGTGCCTCCTCACCGAGATGGAGAACCATATCACACAGATTATTTTTGTTAAGAAAAGGACACCGCCCCTCACCGTCGAGTATAAAATGAGCAGTACCGCTTTCGGATATCCCGGCTGACAGCCTTTTTCCGAATTCTCCGTCAAGACTGCGGTAATAAGCCATAGCCTTGCGGTCAATGTCGATTTCCCAGCCTATACAGCAGTTGTCGCTGCACCTGTCCGCCCTGCACTTAAAATCCCTGTAATATGAGGGCATTCTCAGCGTCATAGCTTTACTCATACTTTTCATCCTTTTTCGGCGGAACGTTTTTTCTCCTCCGCCGCCCTTAATATTCCCGGAAGTGCAGAGGAAACCATCAGTGAAATATATCCCGATATCTCCTCACGGTCCCAATCAGCATGATCCCTGAAAATCCTGATTATCTGTCCGGTAAACGCCTCTGCATAGAAATCCGCAGCAAATTCCCTGAAGCTCTCTGAAAGCTTTATATTCAGCGTTTTCTCCTGGGCGGCTATGGCAGCAGCCACTATATCCCTGAAATCATTCCAGAAAAATCTCCTCAGCTCATCACGCCCTATGGAGCTGTAAACACAGTTGAGCAGATGCCTGTTCCGGCTCACATAATCTATTGTAAAATCGACAGCCTTTTTATAGTCTCCGTTCATGCCGTACTGCTTTACAGTGCTGACAGCCTCATGCTCAATAGTCCATTTAAGAAGGTCGCTTATATCTTTAAAGTGGTAGTAAAAAGTTTTCCGGTTAAATCCGCATGCTTCGGTTATTTCGCTTATGGTGATTTTGGAAACCGGTTTTTGCTCCATGATTTTCTTCAGTGAATCAGAAAGCGCTGATTTTGTTTTAAAGGATGTAGCTTCATACCCCATTTTTTCACTTCCTTCCCTGCTCAATAGGGCGAATCTGTCTGCATTGCTTTTTCCACAGCCTGTTCAAGGGTCATACCATGGAAATCCTCCGAACGGAAAAGCCTGCCGGATTTTCTGTCATCTATAAAAGCGCCTATGACAATACCGGGAACCGCACTTTCCGGAGAATTGGGCGCCAAGGGACCTCCCAGATCGGTTCTGCACCAGCCCGGATCCGCAAGATTTATCATTACATCCGTCCCGTCAAGCCTCGATCCGATATCTGTAGTTACCTTATCAAGAGCCGCCTTGCTTGCAGAATAGCCTCCCTGTTCCGGTTCAAGCCTTATTCCGCTTGTGGTATTAACGATCCTTCCGAAGCCCTTTTCGATCATGCCGGGCAGATAATGATAGCATATCATCATGGGGGCAATGGTATTTACCTTAAAGCTTGTTATATAATCCGCTGCGGGGGTATCATATATTTCACTGCGGTAAGCGACCTGAACTCCTGCATTGTTTAAAATTATGTCCGGTATCCTTCCGTTTTTATCGATAGCATTCATCATGCTTTCAGGCTGCCGGGGATCCTCCAGATCAGCCTCGACGCACCAGACTTCAATGCCGTATTTCCTCCTGAGATCTTCTGCGACCGGTCCGGTGCTGCTGACACTGCGGCTGTGTAAAATAAGGTTGCAGCCATACTCTGCCAGCACCTGTGCCGCAAGCTTTCCCAGTCCCCTTCCGGCACCTGTTACAAGTCCCCATTTTCCTTTCAGATCAGTCATTTTCATACTCCTTTCAACTTATCGGAATAGCTATTGTTCCCCCAATTAACTATTGAATATTTATGCGCAGAGATAAAGATGAAGGC
>JBJEQU010000057.1:0-5527 GCA_051881935.1 Porcipelethomonas sp.
TGCATTTCTTTTTGTGTATATTTTGCTGTGATGTATGTAACATTTCTGCATATTCTTTTTCGGTTTTTCCCTCAAAATATATTGTTATTATTAGAGCACGCTCATCATTAGACAAATCGGCAAGACATTTATATATCCTTGCATATTCTTCTTGTCTAATAGCTTGCTTTTCTACCGAGTCATATTCTGTACGAAACTCATGAAAGTTTTCAAAGCCCTCATCATTACTGCCTTTTAGCGCCGAAAACTGAATCTCATGCTTGTAAAACGACTCGTCATTATCGTCGATATTCCACTGAGTTCTGTTGTAATATGTACGAACTCTTTCACTGACTTCAATTTCAACGTACTTTTTGGTTATCGTGTCATAAACACGAACTGTATTTTTACTCATTTTTATTCCTCCGTTTTGAATTTTTTGGTCTTAGAATCAAAACGAAGGCTTACGGATATCCGGCGGTTATGCACAGCCACTTTGCTGTAAAAAACATAATTGTCCTTTCTCCCGAATCTTCGGCTTAAGGACACAAAAACGGAGTCTGCGTTCAGTACACAGACTCCGTTCACCTGAAAAAGACGCACTAAAGAAAGGGTACTGAATATGCTGTTTGCATAATCTGCAAAACAACCATATTTTGTATCCTCAGCCCTAATGCATATCAGGCGTTGAATATTAATTTTAAACAAAAAAGAGCATGACAAAGCTTTAAAAGCTGCTTGTCATGCTCCTAACTCGAAAGTCCTCGTCCTGCCTTAAAAGGCGGTACAGGCGCTTTTCCGGCTATCAGTCTGGCTATATTCAGACACTTTATCCGGCGGTTGGTGCTATGTACGAATTAAAGATCGTATCATATTATATTATTGGTTATTTCACGGAAATACCAAAATTCCCTCTGCATTTATGACATTTAAGAACGATATATTTTTCTGCCATATTATCCTTTGCGGAGGTTTTTGCATTTTCATTTACTATAGCGATATCGCACAGTCTTGCTCCGCAGTTTGGGCAGCGAACACTTGAACGCCTCAATTTGCCCATATCTGCTATATATTTTACTTTTATCATTAGCAAAATCCTTTCTGTTCTCAATTTAGTGAACATTACAGGTAAAAATATAGCCGAAAGAATCAGCTATATCATATTATGTGAATCAAGACATATTCTCATTGCCTGCTTTGATACCTGAAAAATCTCTGCCATTTTTGAAATTTTATCTTTAGCGCTCATTCCTTGCAAAGAGTAAAAAGCTTTTTTGATCTGCATTTTAGGCATAAGCAGAGATGCGGCAAGTGCGTCTGCCTGCCATTCTGTTTTTGTACTGCTTTCCATTGTTGTTTTTGCAGCAGATTCCTGAGAATTATCAAAAATCTTGTGATGAAGTATCCAATGAGCAAGCTCATGGGCAAGGGTATATCTATATCTTCCTATGTTTTCTTCTTCAAGCAAAGATTCATCAATTAGAATTGTTCCCGGCTGAACCTCAATAATGGTGTACTGCTTGTTTTCTTCATCATATATTGGAACAAAGCAGTTTTCAAACACAGTCTGACCGAGAACATTTCCTGATTTTCTGAGTCTAACATACTCTATTGTAAGCTTGTACTCTACCTCAATGATCTCCTCTATGGGCACAGCCTGCGGAGAATCGTAAAGGTACCTTCCATGCTGATAATTCTTCAAAAGTCCGTTAGCTATGCAGTCTATCGTGCTTTGCCTGTAGAACATATCACTCATTTTTGTTTTCCTCCCTGCTTTTCTTGAGTTTCTCAATAAATTCCTGCCATTCCTCATCTGTTGCGTCCAGATCCTTTGCAGTACGCAGGGCAGAAACAATTACTCTATTGTCTTTAAGGAATTCATTCAGATCCTTTGGAACGGGATTTTTAGCTGTCTGCTCTAATGCTGCAAGATCGTAAAACCGTTCAATTTCTTCTTTATCCAGTGCAAGTTGACGCACCATTCTTTGCATAACCTCCATACTCGGAGCTGCTTTTCTGCCTTTTTCCAGATCGCACAGATAAACGGGAGATATATCTATCAGTTTTGCGAATCCTCGCAGCGTTATCTCTTTTTCAAGACGTTTTTGTTTAAGAAATTCGCCGAATGTCATAATTTTGCCTCCTTTCATCTCTTGTTCTCGTTTTTGTGAACGTCTTGCTTATATTATATCGAACATACTTTCTGATGTCAATAGACAAAAAATGAGGTGTCGGATTATCCCGACACCTCAAACACACTTTTTCCCATATGTACAAATTCATCAACAGCTTTTTGTGGTGATTGTATAATTATTTCTCCTTGATACTGGAAAACCCATGCATAGAACGTTGGCGTTAGCTCTACGCTCACTGTAATAGCAAAATGACAACTGTCTATTTTTTTGAGAATTAAATTGTCTCCAAATCTGTCAGCAATAGCTTTTGTATGCTTATTCTCGCACATTAATGTCACATCTGCAACCTCACCGCTGAACATTTTAAACTTTTTTGAAAGAAAATCATTTAGATCAAAGTCTGCAGGACGTGGTATTGATACACTATCGGTTAATGCAATATTTACGATTCTGTCTACTCTAAAAACAATTATATCGTTATGCTTTTCGCAGTAGCCTATCATGTAATATCTATCGTTGTTCCAAACTGTAGCATACGGACTTACTGTGTATGTATATCCGTCATGTTTGAGGACTCTTTGCATATTTACATCATACTCATAGTACTGAAAGGTTATTTTTCTTCCTAGTGCAACAGCGGTATTTATAAGATCAGCCGAATATAGACTTGAATTTGTGACCTTGTTTTTATTAGGTTTTTGAATAGCCATTTTGAGCTGTTCTGTCTGATAAATACTCATTTCCGAAAACAGCTTATTTATCAATTGCTTGGACTTTTCCTTAGAGATAAACTGGGCTGCATTTATGGCGTCAGAAAGCATTTTAATTTCAATAGCATCGAAATTCCTATTACCAACAAAGTACTTATTCTGTGTGCTTTTTACACAGATTATGTCGTAACCTGCTTTCTGTAATAGATGTATGTCCGATGTAAGGCTTTCTCGATGATATGAAACTCCTTGCTCTAATAATATTTGTATAAGCTGATTTGTAGATAATTGATGGTCGTCATCAGTATATTTATAAATTACGTTTAATAAAGATAGTATTCGTTCTTTTCTGTCCATATTTTCTCCTAAAGTACTGGGTTATTCTATGGTTCTCCACCAACGCTCCTGATATTCTTGCGCATTTTCAATGAGCATTGTTTGACCGATCTTAGGCGTAACAACTGTTATACCAAGCTTTTCGGCGGCTTTTGTAAACCTCTCCGCAGGGTCGTCCCATGGGTGCGATGACAATACATACGCTCCCCAGTGAACAGGCATTGCGATTTCTGCTCCTAAAGCTTCGGCAGCCATTGCAGATTCTTCGGGGAACATATGAACATAATGCCAGCTCATATTGTACTGTGCGCAGTCTGTCATCACGAGATCAAAGTCGCCGTAACGGTTATGTATTTCTTCAAAATGTCCGCCATAGCCGCTGTCACCGCTTTCAAATATCTGATGATATTCGTCTTTGAACACCCACGAAGCCCAGAGCGTTTGGTCGGAATCTATTATTCGTCTTCCCGAAAAATGGCGTGAAGGCGTGCTGGCTACAGTCAGACCGTTGATTTCAATTTCCTCCCACCAAGCCATATTCGTTATCTTTTCGGACGAAATTCCCCAGCGTTCAAGATGGTTTTCAACGCCGAGAGGAACCACAAATCTGTCTGATTTTTCGTCAAGAGTTTTTACCGAATCCATATCCAGATGATCGTAATGGTCGTGGGAGATAATAACAATATCTATATCGGGAAGATCTTCTGTTTCAAGCGTAATGTCGCTGAAACGATATGGTCCTGCAAAGGATACGGGAGAAGTTCTTTCGCTGAAAACCGGGTCGATAAGTATGTTCATTCCGTGCATCTGAATAAGCATACTCGAATGTCCGAACCATGTTACGTTTACTTTATCGATATCGGGGTCATCGGCAAATTCGGGAGTTTCAACAGGTATTTTATCCTGCGGAGTTGTTTGCTTATCGGATACTATTTTATCCTCCGAAAGTCCTTCAAGCGCCCATTCCGACGGATATGTAAACTTACCGTCAGCATAATTCTCCGCTCTTTTTTCGTAATCGGCTTTGTCCTCTTTGGAGACTCTTCCGCCGAAAGCAGGGAAAAAAGAAAGAAACAGAACTGCCGCCAAAGCTATCAGGATTATAACTAACAGTATTACTATCGTTATTCTCAAAACCTTATGCTTCTTAATCATTTTTATATCCCTTCATATGTACCTTTGTTATCAGAATTTGTGCGCACATTCCCGTGAACGCACCTGCAATACAGCCCGACACCAATAAAAACGGAAGATAAGAAATAACCGCAATTGTCTTCATAACTATAATTGCTACCATGATCTGACCGATATTGTGCAGTACCGCTCCCATAACGCTGCATATCCATATGTGCTTTTCATCAATTATTTTTCTGAGAAGCAACATTCCGATAAGACAAAGTGTTCCTCCGCCCAGACTGTACAGCAAAGCAAGCATATTTCCGCCGAAAACAGCGCCGAGAATTATCCTTGTTAAAAGTATCAGCGACGTTTCCTTTCCCGTACAGTGATATACTGAATATACCGTCACAATGTTTGCAAGCCCAAGCTTTACTCCGGGTATGGGCGAAAGATTTGGCAAGCGCAGTTCCACTACAAAAATTATCAAAGCTATAGTTGAAAGCAATGCTAACTGAGTCAATCTTTTTGCATTCATAATTACCTCGCTGCTGCGTCCGTACTGCCGCTGCCGGCAAATCCGAT
The DNA here is from genome assembly GCA_051881935.1 of Porcipelethomonas sp. GTDB lineage: Bacteria > Bacillota > Clostridia > Oscillospirales > Ruminococcaceae > Porcipelethomonas. The sequence goes on from JBJEQU010000057.1 coordinate 4,862, forward strand.
CACAAGCTTGTTTGGCAGACATACAATAGGAACGTCCGAAAGCCACCCGGTATCCATACATATATGGTCGGGGCAGTCCGCCTCCAACATATGTATCCTGCCGTCTTTTATCTCGATAATATTTTTTCTGCCCTCGTATTCCACCGTTATGGTGCGGTCTTTTTCCTTGCTTAAATCAAACGTATAGAGAGTCTTGCCGTCCTGAGTGACGGTAACGATATTTCCCTGCGGTCGTGACAAAACAACTATGCACCAGATAATTGCAGATATAAAAATAAAGACAACTACCGCTGTCCAAAGCTTTGCATTTTTCATCTGCGTATCACGCTCGCTTTTGTATCTGTAAGACTTTTATTTATCACAAAATCATTTTCAATACCCTCGGTAATATAAATATCGCCGTCCGATGTAACGATTATCATTTCAAAGGCATTGCTTTCTTTCCACAGCTTTTCGGCTTTGTCAAGTCCCATTACAAACAAAGACGTGGAAAGTGCGTCGCACAATTTGCCCTCTGAGCCTATGACCGTAACGGAAGCAAGTCCGCTGTCGGCAGGTTTTCCTGTTTTCGGGTCGAGGATATGCCAGTAGGTTTTGCCGTTATTTACAAAATAACGCTCATATCCGCCTGATGTTACAACAGCACATTCTTCTATTTCAAGAGTA
>JBJEQU010000058.1:0-5489 GCA_051881935.1 Porcipelethomonas sp.
GAGCGCCACCTTGCCAAGGTGGAGGTAGCGAGTTCGAGCCTCGTATTCCGCTCCACTGTTCGTCGGGGAAATATTCTCGGCGTGTTATGAATCCTGAGACTTTGTCTCGGGATTTTTTTGTTTAAAAAATTTGTTGAAGATAAATAAAATATTTTTTTGATTTTGTGAAATTTGCCTGTTGATTATATTGGTAATTTATGGTATTATGTAAATGTAAAAAAAGTTAACTCTATTAAAATTCCTGTTTCAATAGTGAAAAAATTTAATTTAATGAGGTGATATTTATGAAAAAAACATTTAAAAGAATGATTGCCGGCATTTCGGCTCTTGCAATTATGTCGACAGGGGCTTTTTCAGCGCTTTCTGCTTCGGCAATAAGGGTTATTGATGACTATGACCTTAACAACCCGGAATATCAGGCGTATGTTGACACGCTGGGGGATGTCTGCCCCTATGAAGAAGAAATTTTTGCAGCAATGGGCGGAAAAGGAGACAAGGTACACCTTTACAATGTGACCTTTGTTACTGATGATATGGAAACATACAGCAGCTTTGATGTAGAAAGCGGCAGTGATACATACAGATGGTTCTCGTATGGTAGTTTATACTGGAACAGACTCCGTATCTCATATACTGAAAATATTTCTGTTACAGCGGAAGAATTTGATGAATTTTTAAGCAGCAACAGCTTTAAGGCACATGTTTCAAGCCTTACAGAAAAGACCCTGGTGCTTGAATATGATGAAGACGCTGAGCTTGCCGATGTCGCAGAGGCATGTGCGGCTCTGAACAGTGAATATGGTCTGCATGTGGATGGTGAGATAGCGTGCTCCAGCGTATCTTTTACCGAAACGGAAGAAACAACTGAGCCGTCCCTGAGCTTCGGCACACCTTCGCTTCCTGGAGACGCCGACCTTGACGGCAAGCTGGGTATATCTGACGTTACTAAAATTTCAAAATTCACAGCAAATGCTTCACTTTATCCTATCAGTGATTCGACAGCGCTGGCTAATGCAGATTACAATCAGGACGGAAAAATTGACGCACTTGACACAGGAATACTTCTTGAACTCATGCTTGGCACCTATGAAAATGCTGTTGAATAATCAAATCATATAAGAATAAAAATGCGTCCCTTTATGGGGCGCATTTTCAGTTTGTCAAAAAAAACTTAAGGCAACAGCCATTAATTGTGCGGTGCTGCCTTAAAACTGACGGGGGACCGATGCTCGCCCGAATACCTGAAGCAGCACTCCGGACAAAGAGAGAGGGACCGCCGTGAGCCAACACGACAGTCCCCTTAGAGAGTGACATAATTTCAGAGGAGATGAAATTATAAAAACTTTTTTAAGCTTTATCGGTCTTCAACCGACATCTATATTATGCCCGGTTTGTGTGATGGAATTATGATACCGGCGTGATTTTTTCGAAAAATCGCTTGAAATAAATGTCAGAAAATATAAGGAATAATACTTTTTTTATAGAAAATAATAATCTTGCGAACGTAAAGAATGTTCGTAAGAAATGAGGTGGAAAGTATGTGGGACAAAATCGCTCTGGTTCTGCTGATTATTGGCGGACTTAACTGGGGACTGGTTGGTATTTTCCGGTTTGACCTGGTTTCATGGCTGTTCGGCGGTACCGATGCCATTCTGAGCAGAGCAGTATATATATTAGTTGCAATTTCTGCGATCTGGTGTATAACGCTTCTCTTCCGCTCCGGCGACAAGCTTGTTGAAGCGACTGACTCATAAGTTCCTCTTGAAAAAGGTGAATATTTAAAATGGATGATCCCGCAGGCTGTGCGTAGCTTTTATGCCGCAGGCTCTGACACAGCTTATGGATAATACCCATAGATCATATTCAGTAACCGGCGTTTACAACAGCGCCGGTTATTTTTTTATCTGTCAGATTTTATCCTCCTTTTATACTAATCCCTTTAATCCCGGCAGACTAAAGTCTACCGGAGTTTAGCCGACAAAGTCGGCGTAAGGGATTGCATAAGACGGTATCTGACCGCAAAGCGGTCAAATAAGAGGATGTAGCAGTCAGCCGCCCTCAAAACTGTAATATATATTACAGTTTTGAGGATTGGTATTAGTATCGGACAAACAGTAGTACGCATATAATTTTGATATGAAAATAAAAGACCTAAAAGGGGTGGTATAAATGGGACTGACATCTGAATCTACAGGAAGAGGAATAAACAGTGCCGGGAGACTTAAAAAGAATGATGATGAGCTTCTGGTTGCCCTTGCCGGAAATCCCAATGTGGGAAAATCAACCGTTTTCAATGCCCTTACCGGAATGAAGCAGCATACCGGCAACTGGGCAGGAAAAACCGTTTCCACCGCTGTGGGCAGATTTGAATTTGAGGGACAGAAATATCTCCTTGCGGATATTCCCGGTACATATTCTCTTATTGCAAATTCTGCCGATGAGGAGGCGGCAAGGGATTTTATATGCTTTGAGGACCCGGATGCGGTCATTGTTGTGTGCGATGCCACATGTCTTGAAAGAAATCTTTATCTGGTTTTGCAGATACTGGAGGTAACGCCCTGTACTGTAGTATGCGTAAATCTCATGGATGAAGCGGAAAAAAAGAAAATACATGTGGATACGGAAAAACTTTCGGAACTGCTGAAAGTGCCGGTGGTGGGAGTTACCGCAAGGGACGGAAAAGGTCTTGATGAGCTTATGAAGGCGGTAGGCGAAGTGGCTGCCCGACGGGAAAGGGAGGCATTCCGCCTTGAATATGAAGATATCATAGAGGAACAGGCAGGAAAAATATCTGAAGCGGCAGAACCTTTTCTGAAAGGCAGAATACCTCTGCGGTGGGCGTCTCTGCGGCTGCTGGAGGGGGAGGAAAAGCTCAGCTGCAAAATAAGCGTCAGAGCTGACTGTGATATTGCCGGGGAAATATTCGGAACGCTTAACAGAGCGGCAGAGGCTGTTGCAATAGCCGGTCTGAATCCCCAGAAGGTAAGCGACAGCATAGCCTCAACTGCAGTAAAGACCGCCGGGAGGATCGCATCTGAAACAGTATCTGCGGAAAGCTGTCAGAATGATACCGACAGAAAAATTGACCGTATTCTTACCAGCAGGATATGGGGAATACCAATCATGATAGCAATACTCGGCTTTATTTTCTGGCTTACTGCGGTGGGGGCAAATTATCCTTCTGCGCTTCTTTCAAAGGGACTTTTTTATCTGGGCGACAGGATATATGATCTGCTGGAGGCTGCAGGATGCAAAGAAACAATAACTGATCTTGCCGTAAACGGTGTTTACAGAGTCCTTGCATGGGTCGTATCGGTAATGCTTCCGCCTATGGCGATATTCTTTCCGCTGTTTACGCTGCTTGAGGATTTTGGCTATCTTCCAAGGGCAGCTTTTAACCTCGACAGACTTTTCAGACGTTCCGGAGCATGCGGAAAACAGGCGCTTACTATGGCAATGGGATTTGGATGCAATGCCGCAGGTGTTACCGGGTGCAGGATAATTGACTCCCCGAGAGAGCGTCTTATAGCGATTCTGACAAATAATTTCATGCCTTGCAACGGTCGGTTCCCGACGCTGATATCAGTCATTTCAATGTTTTTTACCGTTTCCATGACCGGTGCACTTCGGTTTGGGGTATCGGCACTTATATTGCTGGGGCTTATTCTTGCTGCCGCCGGTATTACCCTTCTTGTATCCTGGATACTGTCAAAGACAATACTCAGCGGAGAATCATCGGCGTTTACCCTTGAGCTGCCGCCTTACCGGAGACCCCAGATTGGGAGAGTTATTGTGCGTTCAATTCTTGACCGGACAATTTTTGTACTGGGAAGAGCATGCGCAGTGGCTGCTCCGGCAGGACTTGTTATATGGCTCCTTGCAAACCTGAAAATCGGAGATGTTTCACTTCTTGCACATATCTCGGAATTTCTTGACCCTGTCGGACATATACTTGGAATGGACGGGGTTATACTGCTTGGATTTATACTAGGGTTTCCGGCAAACGAAATAGTGCTTCCGATAATAGTTATGTGCTATATGTCCGCAGGAATGATTATCGATGCTTCAGATACTGTTACACTGAAAAATATTCTGGTCAGCGGCGGCTGGGACTGTGTTACAGCTTTGTGCATGCTGATTTTTACTGTGTTTCATTTCCCCTGCTCCACAACATGTCTTACCATAAAAAAGGAAACGGGAAGCTTTAAATACACTGCGGCGGCAATAGCTATACCAACGGCTGTCGGCATGGTGATCTGTTTTCTGCTTTCCTCAGTTCTGAGATTTTTCGGAGTATGAAAAAATTTCATTTCATAAAATATGCTGATTTACAGGCGGAAAAAGTCAGAAACTTGATTTTTTTGTAAAAACTGCTTGAACAGCAGGGTATTTTATGATATAATAAATGCAAAGCATTTATTATAATTTATTTTAAAGCCCTTGCAGATACGCAAATCAGAGATTTGCTCCCTGCATATCGGGCAATCATATCAAAAATCTTCGATTTTATGATATAATGTAGTTGATTGTAAACGGCTTTTTTGCCGGTTGACAAAACAATTTATTAAAGGAGTAAAAAAATGAAGTTTGGATTTTTTGACGATGCTAAAAAGGAATATGTGATCACTTCCCCTAAAACGCCGTATCCATGGATAAATTACCTCGGAACTCAGGAATTCTTCTCCCTGATTTCCAATACTGCCGGCGGTTACAGCTTTTTCAAGGACGCAAGGCTCAGAAGAATAACACGTTATCGTTACAATAACGTTCCTGTTGATATGGGCGGACGTTATTTCTACATAAACGACAACGGTACAATATGGTCACCGGGCTGGGCACCTGTAAAGACAGATCTTGACAGCTATGAATGCCGTCACGGTATGGGCTATACTGTGATCAAGGGTGCAAAGAACGACATTTCTGCCGAGATCACATTCTTCGTACCGCAGAATTACCGCGGTGAGATCCAGAAGATGACTCTCAAAAATGAGGGTAGTGCAAAGAAGACTTTCAAGCTTTTTTCATTTGCAGAATGGTGTCTGTGGGATGCCCAGGATGATACCACAAACTTCCAGAGAAACTTCAGCACCGGCGAAGTTGAGATCGAAGGTTCAACGATCTTCCACAAGACTGAATACAAGGAAAGAAGAAACTACTTCGCTTTCTATACCGTGAATGCCGATATCGACGGTTTTGACAGTGACAGAGAAAGCTTTATGGGTCTTTACAACGGCTTTGACAAGCCGCAGGCTGTTACAGATGGCAAGGCAACAAATTCTGTTGCTGACGGCTGGTCGCCTGTCGCTTCCCACTATATGGAGATCACTCTTGAGCCGGGTGAAACAAAGGATCTCGTATTTATCCTCGGTTATGTTGAAAATCCAGTTGAAGAAAAATTCAATGCCGACGGTTCAATGAACAAGTCAAGAGCATATGAAATGATCGAGAAGTACAACACTCCTGAAAAGGTTCAGGCAGGTCTTGATGAA
>JBJEQU010000059.1:0-5452 GCA_051881935.1 Porcipelethomonas sp.
CTCTTGAAATTACTGGAATAATATGTTATAATAAAATCACAATATTCGGAAAGGATGGTGCTCTTATGGGAATTTCACCAATTAATGCAGGGGTCGGCATATATCCCGAGTCCGGGTCCGGCGGTTCTGTAAAGCAGACTATTGACGAGCTGAAAAATCAGCGCAGAGAACTTGAGGATCAGCTAAGCAAAAGCGGCACTGCTGAACTTCAGAACAGGATTAGCACTCTGGATAAACGTATAGGCAATCTTGAATCCCGTGTTAACAAGGTCACAGGGGAGGAAGAGTGCCAGACCTGCAAGGAGAGGAAATATAAGGACGGTTCTGACGATCCCGGCGTTTCTTTCAAGACTGCGTCAAAGATCAGTCCTGAAAACGTTGCCTCAGCTGTCCGGGGACATGAGAACGAGCATGTTATAAGAGAACGTGCCCAGGCACAGCGTGAGAACAAGGAGGTTGTTTCCCAGACGGTTACATTGAAATCGGATATCTGTCCGGAATGCGGAAAGTCCTACATATCCGGAGGTGAAACAGTAACTGTTACAAAATCAAAGCCGGAAAATCCGTACAATGTGGGTATCCCGGATGAGTCTGAACAATATGGCAGAATTCTTAACAGCAGTATCTGATATTACATAATACAGCAGGGTCAGTGTATTATTCGGGAATGTAAGGATAATCTCTGAACCACAGAATTTTGTTAATTCTGAGTTATACTGTAATTTTTCGTAATATGAAACGGGGAAATATATAATGACTGACTTTCTTGTAAAAACCTTTGTAAAAAATTATGATGATGTAAAAAATTCGGCAGTGCGTCAGAAATACGGAACACTAAGCAGCGTTGTCGGGATGGTTTGCAATATAGTACTTTTTGCAATAAAATATCTCATCGGAACTATCGCAAATTCTATTTCAATTATGTCAGACGCTTTTAATAATCTTTCTGACTGTGCAAGCTGCCTCGTGACGCTGTTCGGGTATAAGATGGCATCCAAGCCGGCGGATAAGGATCATCCTTTTGGTCATGGGAGAATAGAATACCTGACAGCACTGACTATTGCCGTGCTTATAGTTATCGTAGGCATTGAGCTGCTGAAGACATCTGTTACAAAAATAATTACTCCCGAGGAGGTGAGGTTCAGCTATGCCGCTCTCGCTGCACTTATTTTTTCAATTGCAGTCAAGCTCTGGATGTCATTTTTCAATGCAAAGCTCGGCAGGAAAATCAATTCATCTGTCATGATCGCAACTGCAAAGGACAGCAGGGGAGACGTTATTGCAACGTCTGCAACGCTGATTGCTCTTGTTGTTTCAGTTTTTACCGACAAAATTCCGGCTGACGGAATAATGGGTGTTGTTGTTTCAGTATTCATCCTCAAAGCCGGCTATGAAATTGTGAGGGATACTGTCGATGAGCTTCTGGGAAAGCCGGCAGACAAGGAATTGGTTGATGATATTAAAAATTGTGTTCTGGAAAATGAAAAAATGCTTGGAATACATGATCTCGTTATACATAATTATGGTCCCGGCAATATGATAGGAAGCTGTCATGTTGAAGTTGCGTGCAATGAGAATTTCATGCAGGTTCATGATATAGTCGATGATATTGAGAGGAAAATATATCATGATCTGAAGGTCATAATGACTATTCATATGGATCCCATAGAGGTGGATGATGAGCTTACAAACAATGCAAAAGCTCTTGTTATCGGGATTATTCACGATATTGATGATTCACTTGATCTTCATGATTTCAGAATAGTACACGGCGAGAGCCATACCAATCTTATTTTTGACCTTGTTGTACCGTTTGAATGCGATTACGATAATGATACTCTTAAACGTATGATAGATGAGAGGCTTTCATTTGAAGAAACGAATTATTATACTGTAATTGTGTTTGACAGGGAACTTCATGAGTAAAATTTATCCCTCTGGTCTGGAATCAGAGTTATTTGTTAAAAGAAGATAAGAACCGGTGCGGAGGGTATGTCCCGATTCTTTTTATCTGTTTCAAAAAAAAAGCTTGCATTCCGGACAAATATGTGTTATAATAGTAATGTTGATGTTTCCGTAGCTCAGCTGGATAGAGCGACCGCCTCCTAAGCGGTAGGTCGGGTGTTCGAATCACCTCGGGAACACCATTATGTCATTACGGCAGTCAAAACGGGTTTCATTTTATGAAGCCCGTTTTTTCTTGCATGACTAATAATATTAAACGATCTGAAATTGATTCTTCCCGGAATTATCATGGAAACACCGCTTATCCGACGAAAAAATAGACTATTTCTTTTGAAAAAGTATTGAAATTTTTATACAAATATGTTATACTGAATGTAACTGGAAGAATGTTTCTTATGTATTTTTTTGGAGGGTAAAATGAAAATTCTGAAAAAACTGTCATCGGCGGTCGCAGGTCTTGGAGTTACGGCGGCAGCCCTGACATCTTCACTGTCGCCCGTCAGCTTTACAGCTTCTGCGGCTGAGGATTACGAAAATTTTGCAAAAGCACTTCAGTATTCCATGTACTTTTATGATGCAAATATGTGCGGAACTGAAGTAGATGAAAATTCACAGTTCAGCTGGAGAGGGGACTGTCATACCTATGACGCACAGCTTCCCTTCGATACGGAGTATACTAATCTCTCCGAGGAGCTGATTGCAAAGTACGGTAAATATATTGACGCAGATGGTGACGGATTTGTTGACGTTTCCGGCGGTATGCACGATGCCGGAGATCATGTCGAATTCGGTATGCCGGAAGCCTATGCAGCATCCACACTTGGCTGGGGATATTACGAGTTCAGGGACGCCTATGAGAAAACCGGTCAGAACGACCATATTGAAACAATACTGAGATATTTTAATGATTATTTTATAAAGTGTACATTCCTCGACGAAAACGGTGATGTTGCGGCGTTCTGTTATCAGGTCGGCGAAGGAGAGATCGACCACGTTTACTGGAATGCACCGGAAATTGACGACATGAAGCGCAAGGCGTTTTTCCTGACCCCGGATAAGCCGCAGGTTGATTATCTTGCTGCAACCTCTGCATCCCTTACTGCTGCGTATTTCGGCTTTAAGGACACTGACAGTGCTTATGCGGAGGAATGCCTTAAATACGGAAAGGCACTCTTTAAGCTTGCACAGGAAAGCGTAGAGAAATATGGTGTTGACTCAGACCTGCTCTTAAGTGATAATGCAGACGGTCCGAGGAGCTTCTATAATTCCTCAAAGTGGGAGGATGATTACTGCTGGGCAGGTATGTGGCTCTATAAAGCCACCGGCGATAAAAATTACCTTGACCAGTCACTGACAGTGCTGGACTACTACGCATGCCCGTGCTACGTTCACTGCTGGAATGACGTCTGGACAGGTGCTATGTGCCTTATTGCCGAGGAAAATGATAAGGACAGCAGTATTATTGACAGGTACATTGAGCTGTCAGGAAAGACAGTATATGAGGTCAGTGATTTCTGGAGCAAGGTCAGGGAACAGACTCAGGCATGCATGAACGGCGGACTGGGTACAGTTTCGCCTCAGGGCTATTTTTACCTCAGTACATGGGGTTCGGCAAGGTATAATACTGCTGCGCAGCTTGCCGCCATTGTATATGATAAGTATACAAATAACGGTAAGCCCTCGGAGGGAAGCAACTGGGCAAAGGGACAGATGGAATATCTCCTGGGCAATAATGAAGCCGGAACAGCTTATGTTGTAGGCTACAATGAAAATGCCGTCAGATTCCCTCACCACAGAGCTGCTTCGGGACTTACAAAATGTGAGGATACAGCGGAACAGAAGCATGTTCTTTATGGTGCTCTCGTAGGTGGTCCGGATGCACAGGATCAGCATAATGATGTTACCGCAGACTATATTTACAATGAAGTTACCATCGACTATAATGCTGCATTTGTGGGCGCATGCGCGGGACTTTATGAGATGTTCGGCGATGAAACTATGCAGGTAACCCCTGACTTTCCTCCGGAGGACGCAGGCAGCGAAGAAGGATCCGGCGGAAATAATTTCTGGGTAGAGGGATATTTTGCTGATGATGTTCAGACAAACAGCGAAGGAAAAATAGGCAGTACAAACCTTACAATGTACGTATACACCGACTCCACAAAGGCGTATAAGGATGTTTCTGTAAGATACTATTTTGACGCAACCGGAACTGATCTTTCAAACCTTATGATCAGTGAGATCTACGATCAGTGCAGTATGGAAACGGACTATGATGGTGTGCTGACCGGTCCGACAAAATACAAGGATAATATTTATTATATTGAAGTAACATGGGAAGGTTATGCAATTGCAAACTCCAACAAGAAATATCAGATCCAGATGGGATGCTGGCAGCCGACCTGGGATACCTCCGACGACTGGAGCCGTACAGATATGCTTGAAATAAGTATGAGCGAATACAATGGTTACAGCGGAGAAACTGCAAAGGCACCATATATATGTGTATACTCTGGTGGTACCCTTATCGGCGGTACCGAACCGGATGGTTCAACCCCTGTAGTCAGTGCAGGTCCCGGAGATGTAAATCAGGATCTGCAAATAAACACTGCCGATCTGACTGCACTCCAGAAGTATCTTGTTAAGAAATCGAAAAAGCTTACTGATGAAACAGCAGCGGATCTTGATTCAAACGGAATAATCAATATATTTGATGCAGTTATCCTTAAAAGAATGCTGCTTGGCAAGTAATGTACAGGTAAATGTCATAGGAGTGTTCAGATAACCTGATTTTCAGTATAACGCTCCGGAAAGGAATGATTTTATGAATCTGCCGGATGATCCAGTTATGTTGATGAGCTTTATAAATACATTGCTCAGAGATAAGTACAGCAGTTTTGATCAATTATGTGAAGACTACAATATAAAGGCGGACGGGATAATTAATAAGCTTTCCGCAATCGGCTACAATTACAATGAAGTTCAGAATCAGTTTAAATAACAGGAGGAATTTATAAGTGTTGAGGAAATTTATTTCATTTGCTCTTTCTGCAGCAATTATAGCGGCTGTTGGTGTGGCTGCATTCCCGGTTTCTGCAGGGGCGTACGCATATGATGAGGAAATTTTACTGGTTTCGGATACGGAAGCAGCGGATTTATCGGACGATGCAGAGCCGGAAATTACAGAACCTGCGGTTACAGAAGTTACCACTGCGGAAACAATACCGGCAGTTACAGAAACAACCGTCACAGAGATCACGTCTGTATCTGATACTGCGGTTACAACATCTACAACTGTGACTGAGATTCCGCCTCCGCCGGATATCGAATATCTGTATAACGATCAGGCAACGGTTTTTGAAACAATCAGAATGAAAAGAAGTCTTCTGGCAGGAGACGGTGAAAGCAGCATGTCAGATTATGAATATATGCGTGATTTCCTGCTTAGAAGACATGACGGTGAAAAGGTATATGCAAAACAGGTAGT
>JBJEQU010000060.1:0-5400 GCA_051881935.1 Porcipelethomonas sp.
ATATCCACGATCAGCGTGAACAGGAAGTACAGCAGTCCACCGCCAGAAAGAAAAAGTCGTGGGGACTGGAATAATACAAGATAGAACAAGAGAAAAAATATCACAGCAAACCTTGACAATGCCGAAATATTGCGCTACAATATCATCGGAAAGGTACGCTGTGATATTACCGAGGAGGTACATATTATGGCTACAATACAAAAACGTGGTGACAGCTACTCTATAAGAGTGAGTTGTGGCTATGACAGCAAAGGCAAACAGGTGATCCAGTCTATGACCTGGAAACCTGAGCCAAAAATGACACAAAAGCAAATCGAAAAAGAGCTGAACCGTCAGGCGGTAATGTTTGAAGAAGCCTGCAATCACGGCTATCAGTCAAAGGCAATAAAATTTGAGGTGTTTGCAGAAGAGTGGTTTGAGGAGTACGCTAAACCAAATCTCCGTAATACTACATACGAGAGAATGTTACAGCTTCGCAAGAGAGTTTACGCTGCTATCGGTCATATGCGAATGGATAAGATCACGCCGAGGCAGATACAGGCATTCGTCAATTCTCTTTCAAAGGACGGAGCAAATGAACGCACGGGCAAGCCGTTAGCACCAAAAACAATTCGTCACAATCTGAGCTTTGTGTCTGATGTGTTTGCCTATGCCGTGAAAATGGGTGTGGTGAGCGACAATCCCTGTGCAAAGGTCACGCTCCCAAAGAACGAGCAGACCGAAAAGAAAATCTATACTCCTGAACAGGTGCAGAAGTTTCTTACGCTGCTGAATGATGAACCTTTGAAGTACCGCACATTCTTTAATCTGATGATTTACAGCGGATTTCGCCGTGGTGAAATGCTCGGTCTGGAGTGGAAAGATGTGGACTTTGAAAATAATATCATCAGCGTTCGCAGAACTTCAAATTACACAGCTAAGAAAGGCGTATACACAGACACAACCAAAACAAGAAAGTCCCAGAGAACACTGAAATTTCCGCAGGAAATCATGGATATGCTGAAAGAGTACAAGGCAGAACAGGACGAACAAGCTCTCAAATGCGGCGACAAGTGGGTGGAAACGGACAGGCTCTACACGAAATGGAACGGTGAGCCTATGCAGAACGGCACTCCTTACTTCTGGCTTGGTGAGTTCTGCGAGAAACATGATTTGCCGTTTTATGGCTTACACAGTTTCCGTCACTTATTCGCTTCACTTCTTGTAAATCAGGGCGTGGATATTGTGACAGTGTCGGGAGCATTAGGACATTCTACGGTTTCTACAACGAGTAATATTTATTGCCATATGTTAGAGGAAGCTCAGGCGAAAGTTTCGGACGCAGTCAGCTCGGCACTTGATTTCAGCACAAAGAAAAATGAGCCAAAGGTCAGCTGACCTCGGCTCACAAAATCCGCATTTTCTAAATAAAGAACAGACAAAGAACAAAGTGGATTTTCACGATAAAAGAAAAACCCGAAAACAACGTAAATACGTCATTTTCGGGAATGTGGTTTGGTGACCCGTACGGGAATTGAACCCATGATTCCGCCGTGAAAGGGCGGTGTCTTAACCTCTTGACCAACGGGCCATATGGTAGCGGCAGTAGGATTTGAACCAACGACCAATCGGGTATGAACCGAGTACTCTAGCCAACTGAGCTATGCCGCCATTTTTATCTGTCGATTTAGTCGTAAACAATTACCGCTTCATGCGACTGTATTATTATACCCCTTTTCCCCGAAAAAGTCAATACCTTTTTTCGGTTTTTTTAATATTTGTCACCATTTGACATAATCATATTTATATCAGAATATATTTTGTCAAAAAAGCACAAAAGGTAATCACTTGTGTTGCTCGTTGCGCTGTTAACTGAAATTTTATGTTTAATTCGTTTTGCATGAAAATTTTAGGCAATTTTCATATTTCTTACACCAAAAGCATATATTTTCCGTTGATTTTTTTAGTGCTCTATGATATAATGTAAATTGTTGGCGGTGATCAGATCAATTATTTCTGTATTAAAACATTCCTGTGTTTTATCATTTATCTTTGCATGTATACAATATAGGTTTGATATATTGTTCCGTCAAAAATAACACAACAATACAGCTGTCAGATAAGCTTCCGATTGGATCACATTCTTTAATTCAGCAGCTGAAAAGGGGTACAATATGAATTTTAAAAAGTTTGCTGCAGTTATTGCAGCTTCCGCACTTGTATGTTTTTCGTCGTTTTCCATGGTATATGCCGAAGAGGACAGTGATACAGCCTCAGAGGAAGAGACCTCCTCTCAGACCGAATCCGAGACCTTATTAAGCAGTGATTCCCTGTGGGAATATACTATCGGAAATGATGAGGAAACCAATGAGGAGTATGCTTCCCTCGATAAATATCTGGGCAGTGATGCGGAAATCTCCATCCCATCAGAGGTTGACGGAATCACCGTCCGTAAGCTAGGTACATATACTTTCTATGAAAATACCACTGTTACAAAAATAAACATTCCGGAAACTATAACAGATTTCGGGGATTTTTCATTCTTTGGCTGTCCATCCCTTAAAGAATTTTTTGTTGATGAAAATAATGAACTGTATACAGCCGATAACGGTATTCTCATAGGAAAAGACGGACTTTTATTTATATGTTATCCTCCGGCAAAAACTGAAACGGAATATACTATTCCGGACGGCGTTGTAGCTCTCAATCCGGCGGCATTTGCAACATGCACCAATCTTAAAACAGTGAATTTCCCGGATAGTCTTGAGAGAATGGGACTCTACTGCTTTGCGGAATGTACATCTCTTAACAATGTCGTTATTCCCGAAAGTGTAACTGAGCTTTCACAGTTTAATTTCTGCGGCTGTACATCCCTTACAGATATAACACTTCCCGACACCATGCATACAATCGGAGACGGCGCATTCTTTGCCTGTACCGCCCTTGACAAAATCGATTTCCCTGATTATATCCAGCAGATAGGACAGTGTGCTTTTGTTTCCACAGGATTTACTGAAATCGAAGTACCGGCAACAGTACAGGAGATAGGCTACAGTGCATTCGGATATACAACAGATGAGCAGGGACTGCTTGTAGAAATGGATGGGTTTGTAGTAAAGGGACTGACCGGAAGCGCTGCCCAGGCTTACTGCGGAGAAAACGAAAATGTCACATTTGAATCGACAGATTCCAGTTATACAGAAGCCTCCGGAGAGACAGAAACTGATTCAGAAAACAGTGATAATGAGGAGAGCAGTGGACTGAAACCCGGTGTGGTCGTTGCTATATGCGTCGGCGGTGTCGTTGTTGTAATAGCTGTTATTATAATCGTCAAGGTAATTTTGTCTTCCCGCACCGGTACAGATGACGCTGATGAGGAAGATGATGACGAATCAGATGATTCTGATTCTGACGAACCTGTTGAAGATACAGAAGATGATGAAGATGAATATGATGATTAATAATTTAGTGAAACGGAGAATGTTTTGAAAAAGTTTTTTAAAATCCTTGCTGCTGCTGCATTTTCCGGCATGATATGCTGCATGAATATGACTGCCGGAGCGGAAGAAACTGACGATAATACTTTTACAGACAATGTTCTGACATACAAAAAAGTTGAGGGCGGTGCTTATATTGTAGATTGCAGCGAAAGCACTGTATCCGTAAATATAGGGGAGAGCATCGATGGGTATGACATAATCGGAATTGAAAGCCAGGCGTTCTCCCAGTGTACAAAGCTGCGTGAGATTGATATTCCTGACAGTATAACGTATATGGGGGAGGGAGTTTTTTCCGGCTGCGAATCACTTGAGAAAGTAAAATTCACAGCAGGTCTTGACACGATCCCGGCACAGACCTTTGCCGTATGCAGTTCACTGAAAGAGATCGAAATTCCCCCGACTGTAACAACTATAGATGAATACGCATTCAGCTATTGCGATGATTTGAGCTGGTTTAAGATTCCTGATACTGTCACTGATATCGGCGATTACGCATTCGCAAACAGCAGTTTAGGATCTTCACTTGACATCCCGGAAGGCGTTAAGTCTATAGGCAGCCTTTCATTCTATTACTGCGAAGGACTGGAAACTGTAAATATTCCGGAATCTCTTGAAAGCTTCGGCACCCTTGCTTTTCTGGGATGCAGCGATCTGCAAAGCTATAACGTTTCAGAAGGAAATCCTGTGTACAGCTCTGAAGACGGCGTTCTTTACAGTGATAACATGACTGTACTGGAAAGTTATCCTGCCGGAAAAGCGGAAGAATCATTTAATATTCCGGAAAGTGTTGAATATATTTCAGACGGCGCATTTTTTGCCAATACATACATATCCGAAATAAATATTCCTGATACAGTGACCTATTTAGGCTCTGCGGTATTTTCAAACTGTACATCCCTGGGTCAGATGGAAATTCCGGAAAGCATAACAGAAATTCCGGACAATCTCTTCTGTGACTGCACATCCCTCTGGAAGGTGACCATACCCGACAGCGTCACATATATAGGTCCCTATGCATTCCTTGAGTGTACAAATCTCAAAAGTCTTACAATTCCGGACAGTGTAACCGAAATCGGAGATAACGCTGTGGGATTTTACGATGACGATGACGGCAATTTCTACACAATTGACGATTTCGAGATCAACGCAAATTTTGAAAGCGCCGCAAAACAGTATGCCAGCGAAAACGATATAGATATAAATTATCTTGACGGAAATAAAGACCTGCCGTTTATAATATCACTTGCTGCTATCGGTGTTGTTATTGTCGGAGTAATAGCATTTATCATCATAGGAATTGTTATCAGGAAGAAAAAAGAAGACGAATACTATCGGAATTAAAGAAAATACATTCGCCGCACAGTTTATTCTGTGCGGCGGTTTTATTTATCAAGAAATTCTTCTATAATATATTTTGGTCTTTGTTTCGTCTCAAGATATATTTTTCCTATATATTCACCGATAATTCCAATGGAAAGCAGCTGCAGCCCCCCTATTGCCCATACGGAAACAGCTATGGAAGTCCAGCCGGGAATAGTTCCGCCGGTAAAATGCCTTATAAGAAAGTAGATAAGCATGATGATACTTACAGTAAATATCCCGATGCCCAGGGTGGTTATAAATCTTATAGGTTTGACGGACAGGGAAGTTATGCCCTCCATCGCAAAAGCGATCATTTTTTTCAGTGGATATTTCGACGTTCCTGCCATACGCTCATGACGTTCATAGTATACTATATCAGACTTGTAGCCTATCATCGGAACAATACCTCTCAGGAACAGGTTTACCTCCCTGAAATTCTCAAGGGCGTCTATAGCGCGCCGGCTCATAAGACGATAGTCCGCATGGTTATAAGTAACCTCGACTCCCATCTTCGAAAGCAGTTTATAGAATCCCTCCGCAGTGTGCTTTTTAAAAAACG
>JBJEQU010000061.1:0-5348 GCA_051881935.1 Porcipelethomonas sp.
TTATCACACATGACATGACAAATGTGTGACACATACCTTCGGCAGAAAGAGTTGCATATCTTGTCCCGTCATTTTCGGCGGAGATTACTTCAGCAATCTTCATATTCTCATAGTCGGCATCTGTAATCTCCCATTTTCCATCCCAGGACGTCTTATTTGAACATGCCGTTGTGTTAAAGCTATAGCCGACAGAATAGCGGCTGCAATCCTTTTGATTTTTGCTTTCATACAATTTCCTCCTCAGAAATATTTTAGGGGTGCCCTCAGGTAACACCGCACTAAATCATGCCTGATGGTTTTGAATGTCATCTGCTGCACGATCTCCGTGCGGCATTGCCTTTAGTATTTAAGAAAATTATTTCTCAAAAAAGATACATATTTATTATCCGGGCACTTATCAATATATTCCGCCATTTCCCTGCTGCAATCGGAGGGAAAACAAATGCTGATTCCCGACAGATCCTTCATAGCATCTGAAGACACAACTGTTATACAATCTGAAAAATCAGCATCGGTGTTCAGTAAACTCGCCAGAATACCTATATCGTATACATCTGATGAAAAAATACCGATGCTGTCAGCCGAGTTTATTGCTTTTTCAAATTCTGTTTTTCCTTTATTAATAAGATTCTCTAAAACAGATTTTACATTTTCAATCCGGGTTAAATTGATGGCTGAAAGGGTATAGTCCTCATTGACACTGTGTTCCTCTGAAAAACTTTTAAGAATGGTATTTATTTCATTTCCGCTTCCCAGGGAATTGGCGATCAACCGGTAATCCCATCCACCTGCAGGCTCTATGTCCTCGGATGCTATCATACAGTTGCTGTATTCTGAGGTAACTAATGCTGTTTCATAATTTGCCATAAGACAAGCATCAAAACCTATAAAATCAAAACTATAAGGAAATGAGCAGGAACGGAGTGCAGTATCGAATTCATCGACAGTAAGCCAGTCACTATTGAAAATCTCATCCCTGCAAATCCCTTTTAAAAAACCTCCTCCGTGATCCCATAGGATAAGAGATGTTTTCCTGGCAGGGTATTTCTCCGTTCCCCAATCAATAAATTCTCTTAGTGTTGAAGAGTCACCCATACATGAAAGCCCGGTCTCTTCCAGAAGCTCCAGCTTATGGTCCGATATCCTGTATCTTTGCAGCCTTTCAGCAGAAATTCCATATTTTTTCCACCTTTCACAACCGCCTGTTTCAAGTACAACATTTACCTTTTGTGGAATATCTGCGTTTAAAAGCTCCGAAATATCATCTGTGGCTGAACCATTTTTACTTTCAAGAGAACTTCCGCACATGTAAATCAGCAAAGTATAATCATCATCGTACAAAACGGAATTTTGTTCAGCAGATTCTGTATTGTCGGTTTCAATATTCCTGTTTACATTCTCATTGCTGCAGCCTGAGAGTAAGGTTAAAAACAATATAAAGGCAAAATTCAGTATATATGTTTTTTTAAACTTGTATTTCATAAATCAACCTCAAATGAAAAAATCATGCTCTGTACTAACAGATTTTTTATGTGTTTCCCTGCCGTACATCTGCGAAAACATGAAATCAATAGTTCTTACAAAAATTATACCTCATTCATTTTCTGTATCAATGTTTTATTTTCACCGGTGTTGTCTTAATCATAGTATATATGTCCGGGTCTGACAAAATCAGTACAAATATCAAATTATTTTTGAATCATTATGGCGGAAAAATAGCGCATTTACTTTGAAGGTAAAAATTCACCTATCAAAAAAATGCGCTGTTTATTCTTATGTACAATATAATTTTGTCGGCTGAATCGTATTACATCCCAACCGACGTGTTTGTATTTTATGGTGCTGCTTCAGAAAACTGCATACCATGAAAATGCTGAGAACCCTCAGCCATTTTTCTCCAATTCCCGACAAAGCAATGCGCAGGTTTCCTCTGCCCAGCTGTATTGGCTCATATATTCTCCGTGAAAAGATGGTTTGCCTGTTTTCAGAAAGCTGAAATAATCACAGTCGATCCGCTGCGTATCCAGCCAATATTGGTACCCATCCTGCTTAAAAATCTCATCTGCCCCCACAGCTCTCAATGCATTCCGCAAATCGATGAACAGCTGATGAAGATAGTTGGCATTTTTCGTATCGTCCTCACTTTCCGGCCACATGATAGCGCAAATGGTTTTGGCAGTAAGACGCACCCCCTTCCGATCTACCATGATGGCAAGCACTTCCTTTGATTTTGTCCGCTTGAATCGGAGCATCTGTCCTCTGCACATTACTTCAAAGTTTCCGAAGCACTGTATCATCAGCAATTTTTCATAACTTTTTTGTCCCTTTATGTGGTCGATCTCCCGCTGTACCATTTGGGCAGTAATAGGTTTTATCAGATAGCCGGATACATGAATGCGAAAAGCATCCACCGCATACTCGGAATAGCCGGTGCAGAAAATTATCCTGCACTGAGGATGCAGCTCAACTATTTTTTCCGCCAGCGCCAGACCACCCATACCACGCATACTGATATCCAAAAAGGCTATGTCCGGTGTATTAGTCTGTGCCCAATCCAGCGCTTTTGTACAGGATGTGAACTCTGTTACAGAAGAAATGTCCGGCGAAACTTTTACGGCCTCCGTCAGCGTAGTTAACATCAGCCGTTCGTCATCTACCGTCAATGCGATCATGTCTCAACCTCCTTGGGAATCGTAATAATGGCTGTGGTACCCTGATTCAGCTGACTTTCCACTGTTAAGCTGCCGCCGCACATGGCTTCAAGCCGTCCCCGGATATTCTGGATCCCGATGTGATTTTTGCCATCCCGAAAAACACGCTGATCAAAACCCACGCCATTATCCTGAACCTTTACGCAGTAATTGTCCTCCGTTTCATAGGTGGAAATTATTACGGTACCACCGCTTTCCAGTCCCATCAGACCATGCTTGATGGCGTTTTCTACCAGTGGCTGTATGGTAAGTGCAGGCAACAGAAATTCGCTGGATTTCAAATCGAATTGTACCTCAACATCCGGGAAGCGAACCTGCTCAATGTTGATATAATACTTCACATGATCCAATTCCCGGGAAAGACATATCGGCTTACTGTTGTCCAGTTCACTGAAGTTACCCCGCAGATACAGTGCAAAATTCTGCGTCAGTTCCGCCGCCTGTTCCGGCTGGAGTAAACAAAGCTGATAAATTGAGCCCAGTGTATTATAAATAAAATGGGGCTGAATCTGGCTGATCATTGTGGCGATGCGCTGTTCGGTGATTTGCTGTTTTTGCTGTGCCAGCTGCATTTCCCGTTCCGCCAGCTGCCGTGCCATTTCCCCATAGAACAAACTGTATAGAATGATCATGGACAGAGTTGTAGCCAGACTCAGCGGTGTGGCATCCCAGACAAACAGCAAACCCATAGCCATAAGCGGAAGAACACTGAAGGAGAGCAGAGAGAACATTCCTTTCAGCGTAAGCGCCTTCCTGTTGAGAATAACCACTGTAATGCACAACAGCAGTGTACCGAAGTCCATGACACGCACCAGCCAGTACAGCGGACCGTCCTTGTAGTACCCGTCTTCATCAAAATCAAACAGCATCCCGTTGAACATGGAGATTATGACGAGAATCAGATAAACACCACAAATAACTGCGACTGCATGGGCATACTTCCAGGAGATCTTGTTTCGCTCCCGAATAAAAGCGACAATACAATAACAGTACAGCGCAATCAGAATCGTGCCGCCGCCGAAGGACAGGAATCCGCTGATTTTTGCCAGTGGAATCAGTGCCGGGTCAGTAAGCATCCAGAGTCCGATTTCCCCTGTCATACAAACGATATTGACGGTGAGAAGCGCAATAAAAAATTTCATGAAAGGCCGGCTGCGTGAGCGATCCGAAACGCATCCAATCAACAAGATCACCGCAACCAGAATTCCAAAAATATACAGTCCCACGTTAAGAAACTGCATTTCATTCAATTGCTCCATTTATCCACCTGCCTTTCCTTTCCCGTGATTTCATCATAACACAATCAACCTGTACAGTGCAAGTGTTTATTTGCTTCTTTCCGATGCAGCCTTAATTGCTTCGCTTCTTTACAGCTTTTATCTTGTCTCCGCCTGATGATGCAGTCATTCTGTCAGCATCAATTATAAGGAAGCATCGATCATTGTTTTAAAGCCAGAGCACTGGAAATACCGATTATTCCAACGCTATTACACAATCAGTTATTGTACAGATCCATTACTTTTCTCAATGTGACAGAAACAGAAACTCTCGCTTCTCATTTTTTAAATTATATCACATTTTTCCATGAATAGCAAGCGTATAAATGTAAACGTCAGATACACTGCGTCTTTTGCAGCATGAAAGAACCTCGCCACTCGGAGAGGTTACTATTGCTCCCTAAATTAACTATTGAATATTTATGCGCAGAGATAAAGATGAAGGCTTAGGAAGAAAAACGCAGGAATACTGTCGTATTGCAAGTTTTTCTGACGACAGGATTCAGCTTTAGAACAAGCAGAAGGTTCAATAGTTAATTGGGGGAGCAATAATATCAACTGCATGAATTTGCAATGACGTTTGAACTGCAATACATGTGCTGTTATCATCCCGGCTGGCACATGGCACAACATCATCAATACCGGTAACACACCGTTAAAACTGTACTCCATTTATGCACCGCCGCATCATCCATTTGGAACAGTACATGAAACGAAAAAAGCAGCAGAATCCGCAGAAAATGAATAGATACAATAAAAGGCACCCTGCAATAATACAGAGTGCCTCAGACTGTAGAAAAACCTCAATTTTAGGCAAATTAGGGGCAGCCCCTGAAATAAGGTTTTTCTACAGTCTGGAAATGCGCACCTGAGGGTACGCATTTTTTATCATATCATAGCAAGAATGATTATTCTGCCTTTTCAAACACCATTTTATTACCGTCAGATTCCATAGTGAGCTTGCCGTCCTCTACAGTGTATTTAATGTCTTCACCGTCAGCGGAGATAACGCCATCCTTCCATTCAAATTCTTCTGTATCGTCTTCTCCCATTACAAGCTTTCCTGTGCCGTCGTCCTTGAGTTCAAGATACATTTCAGGAGCTTCCATATCCATTTCCTTGTACATTTCTTCCATTTCTTTCATGGTCATGGTTTCGCCGTCCTGAGTCATTGAGTACAGGTCATAACGTCCGGCGTCGCTGCTTCCGCAGCCTGTGAGTGTGAGAGATGCAGCAAGTGCCATTGCGCATACAGTTGATAAGAATTTTCTTTTTTTCATCGTGGATTCCTCCTAATTAATTTATGGCAATACCGCACAGAGATTGTGCGGCAGATGCGAAGTCAGATTTTTTGTCAGAT
>JBJEQU010000062.1:0-5343 GCA_051881935.1 Porcipelethomonas sp.
GATTTTCCCATGCTGAACCGTTCGTCCTTGTCATTACAGCCAAGCACCACAGCAATAAATGCATTCGAATCCCTTTCCGCTGTCAGCACCAGTGTATACCCGGACTGCTCCGAATGTCCTGCCTTCATGCCGGTTATTCCCTCATAAGTCCGTACAAGCCTGTTTTCATTGACAAGCTCTGTCTGACCGTCCCTGACCCTGTCCATCCACACAGTAAAATAATTTTTCAGAAAATCATGCTTTAAAAGCTCTGCCGCCAGAACTGCCGTATCCCTTGCTGTGGAATACTGCCCCTCAGCGTCTGCCCCGGTACAGCTTTTGTAAACGGTATCCCTCATGCCCAGCTCAAAGGCTCTTGCGTTCATCATGTCAACAAACCCCTGTTCATCACCGCCGATATGCTCCGCAAGGACAACGGATGCGTCATTGGCATTGCCTATAACGACCGCCTTTAAAAGCTCGTCAACATTTATTTTTTCCCCCTGCATAAGCCAGATGACCGCACCGCTCTGAGAGTTGGCATTGGCGCTTGCAGTGAGGACAGTATCAGCGGCAAGCTTTCCGTCTTCGATCTCCTCCGCAGTGAGAAGTACTGTCATAAGCTTGCACAAAGTCCCCTGCGGCACACGGACATTTTCATTTTCTCCCTTTATCACCGTACCCGTCGAGGCTTCAGCAAGGACAGTACAGAGGGTATGACTGTTCTCATTTTCTCCGGCGTCTTCAGCATAGGAGTATTCCGCAGCACCGGAAATGCTCAGAAATAAAACGGAAATAATCAGTACTGTAAATATTTTTTTCATTTGCAGGTCTCCTTTCTGCGGTCTGCTTTCCCGGTATTATATGCGGCAGATACACAGAAAATCACCCTGTTTACAAAAAATCCGCCCTTTTGGGAAGGGCGGATCTTAGTTTTCGTATAATCTTTCTTATGCAAGATACTTCTTAATATCTTCAGCGAACTGTCCCGGCTCATCTGTGTGAGCGTTAAGCTCGATAGGCTTTGAAAGGTCAAGACTGAAAATACCCATGATTGACTTTGCGTCTACTGCATATCTGCCGGAAATAAGATCGATGTCGAAGTCATACTTCATAACAGTGTTTACGAATTCCTTAACGTCATTGATAGCAGCCAGTGAAATTGTGTATTTAAGCATAATAGCCTCCATTCTGCCGCTGAAACATCAGTACAAACAGAACCGAAAACCTCCCAAGCGGCTTACGAAAATCTCCGGTATTACGCCGCACCAGCCGCAATGACAGGCACAGCATCTGTTTGAAGGATACAGCATAATTAGTATTTACGCTGTCTCTCCGGTTTATCCCTTGTACTCTCTTTTTTATGCGGCAGGTTTGTTTCCCTTCCGCTGTACATATAATACCACTATTGAAAAATAATGTCAATACGATTGAAATAATTTCGTAAATTTAGTATAATGTATGTGGCGGCACAAGCCCCGATTTTATTCATTTTTAATATTTTGTTCAGTATGCACAATAAACAATGTTTAATTTTGTTAAACACAAACATATGCAATACTGTTTCATATGAAGAAAGGTATCGCAGAAAATGAAGGTATATTTTGAAAGCTTCGGCTGCAAGGTAAACAGTTATGAAACTGAAAGTATGTCGGCGGATTTTTCCGCAAAGGGATATGAAATATCAGAGGATCCCCTTGACGCTGATATAATAATAATAAACAGCTGCACTGTTACCGCCTCCGGTGACAGCAAAAGCCTATATGCTGTGAGAAAATACAGAAAGGTCAATCCGTCCGCAGTGATCGTACTGACCGGATGTCTGCCTCAGGCTTCCCCGGATATTTCCGCAAGGATACCCCAGGCGGATATAGTGACCGGCACAAAAGAGCGCAGAAAAATTGAGCCTCTTGTAAGGGAGTTCATCTCAAAGGGGCAGCGGCTCATAAGCATTGCCCGGTACGGGAAGGATGACGAATATGAGAAAACAACCTGCGGAAGCTTCAGCGAAAGGACACGTGCCTTTATTAAAATACAGGACGGCTGCAATCAGTTCTGCTCCTACTGCCTCATTCCATATGCAAGGGGACGCTGCCGCTCAAAGCCTCTGGAACTTCTCAGGAAAGAAGCAGCCGCTGTTGCACAGAGCGGCATCAAAGAGATAGTACTGGTCGGAATAAACCTTATGTTTTACGGAAAGGAACATGGATACCGCCTTGCCGACGCTGCGGAGACATGCTGCGATATTCCCGGAATAGAGAGGGTGCGTCTTGGTTCTCTTGAGCCGGAAATGATCTCAGATGAGGATCTGTCAAGACTGTCACGGCTCAGAAAATTCTGTCCTCAGTTTCATCTGTCCCTGCAAAGCGGCTGTGATGCCACACTCATGGCAATGAACAGACATTACACCTCTGATGAATATTATACCCTCGTTCAGAAGATCAGGAGCAAATTTGAAAACTGTTCCATAACCACAGATGTTATGGTGGGATTTCCCGGGGAAACGGACGAGGATTTTGAGCAATCACTGAAATTTGTTGAAAAAACCGGATTTGCCAGAATCCACGTTTTCCAGTACTCTAAAAGAAAAGGTACTCCCGCCGCAGCTATGACCGGACAGATACCGAAGGATATAAAACGCCTCCGTGCCGACCGTATGAAAGCACTGGGAAAAAAGCTTCAGAAGGAGTATCTCAGAAAACAGGTCGGAAAGGTCGTTCCGGTGCTTTTTGAGGGTGAAAATTCCCCGGATTTTCATCAGGGACATGCCCCGGATTATACTGTCGTAAAAATTCCTGAAAAAAATTTCAAAAAAAGTTTGCGAAGAATGATTTTTTATGTTAGAATAGAAGAGAGTAATGACGACTGCTGTATCGGCAAAATTATTGACTGATACCCAGCCGCGGAGACGGCAGCTGCCGCAAACCTGCCGCCGGCAATTACAAAACATCAAGTTGCGGAGAATGGAGCATAAAATATGTCTGTATTCCGAATTTATGTAGAAAAAAAACCGGAATATGCCGTTGAGGCAAAATCAGTTCTGAATGACATTCAGACAGCGCTTCGTCTGAATATTTCAGGCATCAGAATTTTAAACAGGTATGATGCTGACAAATTAAGCCGTGAGGATTTTGAAATGTCGGTAAATACTGTATTCTCGGAGCCGTCAGTCGACATCACATATTCCGAAATGCCTGTTTTGATAAATAACGAAAGAGTTTTCGCCGTTGAATATCTTCCCGGACAGTTCGACCAGCGTGCGGACAGCTGCGAGCAGTGTATCCAGATCCTGACCCAGAAGGATCGCTGCCGTGTAAAAAATGCGAGAATATACATCATAGAGGGACGGGTTACTGACGAGGACTTCGAAAGAATAAAAGCTTATCTTATCAACCCTGTTGAAAGCCGGGAAGCGTCCCTGGATATAGTAAAAAGTCTTGATACCGATTATGATATACCGGAAACTGTTGAAGTTCTGGAAAACTTTATAAGACTGAACGACAAAGGTCTTAACGCATTTATTTCCGAATTCGGACTTGCTATGGACTTTGACGACATAAAGTTCTGTCAGGCATATTTCCGTGACACGGAAAAGCGTGACCCCACCATCACTGAAATCAGAATGATAGACACATACTGGTCGGATCACTGCCGTCATACAACATTCTCTACAAATATTGAAAATGTTGACATAGAGACGCCTTACATTAAGGAAACCTACGATGAATACCTTGAGATACGTTCAGAGCTTGGAAGGGACGAAAGGCCTGTTACGCTTATGGACATGGCAACCCTGGCTGTTAAGAAACTCAAGGCAGACGGAAAGCTTGACGACCTTGACGAAAGCGAAGAGATCAATGCATGCTCTGTAAAAATCAAGGTTAACACCGAGGACGGCTGGCAGGACTGGATCCTGATGTTCAAGAACGAGACCCACAATCACCCTACTGAAATCGAGCCTTTCGGCGGTGCTGCAACATGTCTGGGCGGCGCTATACGTGATCCACTCTCGGGTCGCTCCTATGTATATCAGGCAATGAGAGTTACCGGCGCTGCAAATCCGCTGGTTCCTGTTGAGGACACTATTTCCGGCAAGCTGCCCCAGAGAAAAATTGTTGTCGGTGCTGCAAACGGCTACAGCTCATACGGCAATCAGATAGGTCTTGCCACCGGACACGTTTCGGAAATATACCACCCCGGATATGTAGCAAAAAGACTTGAGATCGGCGCAGTAGTAGGTGCTGCACCAGCTGAGAATATAAGGCGTGAAGCTCCTGTTCCGGGAGATGTTGTAGTACTTCTCGGCGGAAAGACAGGACGTGACGGCTGCGGCGGTGCTACCGGCTCTTCCAAGTCCCATACTCTCGAATCCCTTGAACACTGCGGTGCAGAGGTACAGAAGGGAAATCCTCCGGAAGAAAGAAAGCTCCAGAGACTTTTCAGAAATCCGGCAGTTACAAAGATGATAAAGAGATGCAATGACTTCGGTGCCGGCGGTGTTTCTGTTGCCATAGGCGAGCTTACAGACGGTCTTGTCATTGACCTCAATGCAGTTCCGAAAAAATACGAGGGTCTTGACGGTACTGAGATCGCCATAAGTGAATCCCAGGAAAGAATGGCGGTAGTAATTGCAAAGGAAGATGTTGAAAGCTTCCTTTCAGAAGCACACAGGGAAAATCTTGAAGCTACAGTTGTTGCAGATGTTACCGACAATCAGCGGCTCCAGATGAACTGGAACGGCGTTACTATCGTTGACCTCTCCAGAGAATTCCTCAACTCAAATGGTGCTCCCAAGCATACCGACATCAGAATCAAGGCTCCCAATACAAAGCTGCCATGCGCATACGCAGACAATGCGGAGGGCTGGGACGCTCTCATGGCAAACCTTAACGTATGCTCTCAGAAGGGACTGGTTGAAAAGTTCGATTCGACTATCGGCGCTTCAACAGTACTTATGCCCTTCGGCGGAAGATATCAGCTTACACCTGCCCAGGCTATGGCTGCAAAGATACCGGTTCTTAAAGGACAGACTGATACTTGTTCGATAATGGGCTGGGGCTTTAACCCGTTCATAAGCGAAAAGAGCCCTTACCACGGTGCAGTGCTGGCGGTCGTTGAATCAATAGCAAAGGTAGTTGCAGCGGGCGGTAAATATGAACATTGCTGGCTGACATTCCAGGAATATTTTGAAAGAACACAGAATAATCCGGAGCGCTGGGGCAAGCCTATGGCAGCACTGCTGGGTGCATTTAAGGCACAGCTCGAAATGGGCTGCGGAGCTATCGGCGGAAAGGACTCCATGTCCGGAACATTTGAAAGCATTGACGTTCCCCCTACCCTTGTATCCTTTGCAGTTTCCACAAC
>JBJEQU010000063.1:0-5285 GCA_051881935.1 Porcipelethomonas sp.
TTTTTATTATTATACACCGGATATCCGGATATGTCAACCGGTGAAATTAATTTTTCACAGTAATAAAATCCGGGATATGATATTATTGACATATTCTGTAGAATAATGTATAATAACGGAAGAGCATACCATAAACGGATAGACCTGCCATTTTAAGGGCAGGTTTGCCGGACGTTTTTCATATTGCGCCCGGCAGGCGGTCAAATCCTACTCCCGGAAGGGAGTGAAAGCCCATGACATGGAATGAATTCCTGACACTGGCACTTGTTGTCTGCAATATCATTCAGATATTCCAAAACAGCAATAAAAGGAGATAACCGCCCGACCTTCCAAATCTGAGCGGTTATTTTTAATGACTTATCAACTGGGAGCGACCGTCTGTCGGTATGCTCTCTTTTTATTATTATACACCGGATATCCGGATATGTCAACCGGTGAAATTAATTTTTTGTAATGTTATTCCATTTCAGATAGAAATTTTTTCGGTGATTTGTAACAATATGCTCCTCTCGTTCGTTTTATTATTGAAGTGCTTCAAAAACAGTACGGAGGTGATGACTTGGAAAAAATCCATATGGAGCAGGCCTATGAAAAATACAGTGATGTAGTTTTCCGCACGGCATATTCGCTTTTAAAGGATGTCTCTGAAGCTGAGGATATTACTTCGGAGATATTTATAAAGTATTTTACCAGCGGAAAGGAATTTGAAAACGAGGAACATGAAAAGGCATGGCTGATACGCATAACCATAAACAGGTGTAAGGATCTGTTCAGGTCCTTCCGCATTAAAAACCGTGTTCCGATGGAAGAATACAAGGTTTACTGCGAAACCAGTGACGAGTCGGCAGTGGTGGAGGCAGTCATGAGTCTGCCGGAGAAATACAGAATAGTAATACATCTGTTTTATTTCGAGGGCTATTCTACAGAGGAGATCGGAAGGATAGTCGGCAAAAGATCCAATACTGTCAGAACAAGGCTCTCAAGGGCAAGAACCATGCTGAAAGAATTACTTGGAGAGGAGTTTTGTATATGAAAAATATCAACGATTATAAAAACGCAATAAGCCGTATGCATGCAAAGTCTGAAATTGATCTGTCAAAAATAGAATCCGGCACAGGAAAAAGACATGTTTCGGGAAAGAAATTTTTCCCGGCATTTGCAGTCGCTGCTGCATTTGCATTGGGCACAGTGGGAGCTGCAGCGGCAAACCTTGACTGGATAAGATCGTTCTTCCATAAGGAAATATTTATTTCTGAGGATGTTGAAGCTCTTGTGGCAGATTTTGATAACTATGAATGCTTCAGCAACTGCGGAATCAATATGAGCCTTGACGGTGTTGTCGCTGATGAGCAGTCGATTTACTGTCAGTTTACCATTAATGAATCGCCGGAGGAATATGACCTCAGCGAACTTGGATTAAACAGGATAGAATCTGAATCCTTCCGCTTTACGGAAGACTGCAGGAATGTGGGCTCAACAGGAAGTGGCAGTGTTAATGATGAAGGAAAATTTATTTTGTCATGTTCATGGGATAAGGCATACCTCAGTCAGCATGACAGCATTGCAATTCATATTGATAATCACGAATATCCTGAGCTTGGCAAAACCGTCTATGATTCGGATGATGACAGCACCCTCTATTATCCTTATGAACTTATGGCGCCGGAAAATTTTGAAAACTGCAATGCCGATTATGTTCTTATCCGATTTGATCTAAGGTTTAACAAGACCCCTGCTGCTGAAATAAGCAATGAAGAATTAGAGACTGATGATGATTTTTTCGGAGATATAAAAATAACACCTTTTAAAATGATATGTGAAAATTCTTCATCATCACCTCTCTGGCAGAAGGCTAAAATCATTTTGAAAGACGGAAGAGAAGTTATATCCGGAGAGGAAGACATAGCATTTAGCGGTTCCTCCTGTGCTGATCCGGAAAATCCTGACCGTATAGTGAATGAAGGTACACAGATGTGGGAATTCGGAGAACCAATAAATCCGGAAAGCGTAAATGAAATTTACGTCGGAGACCAGCTGATTTATAAAAAATAGAGCTGCAGCATAACAAAAAACAACAATTTTTTCATTACAATTTGCCAAAACTCTTGCATTCTGACAAAAAAAGATATATAATATATGTGTATGAAAAAATAGAGCCGGCAGCATTCCAGCTTGTGCGGCTCTTGAATGAAAGGTTGTTTTACACATGTTAATTTTAGTAGTAAATGCCGGAAGCTCATCGCTGAAATATCAGCTTATTGACATGGACGGCGAAAAGGTTCTTGCAAAGGGTAACTGCGACAGAATCGGTATTGACGGTCATATTTCACACAAGACCGCTGACGGAAGAAAGCTCGATCAGGACTGTCCGTTCCCGACGCATACTGAAGCTTTTGAAAAGCTGGTCGAGGCTCTTACAACAGGCGACGCTGCTGTTATCAAGGATATGTCCGAGATTTCAGCTGTAGGTCACAGAATCGTACAGGGTGCTGAAATATTCAGCGAAACAACTCTCGTTACCGATGAAGTCATCGACAAAATCGATGAACTGGCTGAGCTTGCACCGGTACATAACCATGCCCACGCCCTTGCCCTGAGAGCATGCAAAAAGGTATTTGCCGCTGATGTTCCCCAGGCAGTAGTATTCGATACAGCATTCCATCAGACAATGCCTCCGAAGGCTTACATGTACGGTATTCCTTATGAGGATTACAAGAAGTATCATGTAAGAAAATACGGCTTCCACGGTACTTCCCACAGATTCGTTTCCTCCGCTCTTGCAGAAGCTATGGGCAGGGATCTCAAGGACCTGAAGGTTGTTTCATGTCACCTCGGAAACGGTTCTTCCATTACAGCTGTTGAAAACGGCAAGTCTATTGATACATCAATGGGATTTACTCCTCTTGACGGTATTATCATGGGTACAAGAAGCGGTGCTATTGACGCTTCGGCAGTTACATTCCTTGCAAAGAAGCTGGGCATGAATGCTGATGAAATGAGCAATTATCTCAATAAGAAGTGCGGATTCCTTGGAGTTTCCGAGGTTTCTTCCGATAACAGAGAAATTTATGACGCTATTCACCATGGAAATGAAAAGGCACAGCTTACTGCCGACATGCTCAGATATGAGATCAAGAAGTACATCGGTTCATATGCTGCTGTAATGAACGGTCTTGACGCTGTTATCTTTACAGGCGGTATCGGCGAAAACTCATGGGAGGTTCGTGAGGGCGTATGCACAAACATGGACTTCCTTGGAATTAAGATCGACAATGAGCTTAACAAGACGGTAAAGGGAGAACTTAAAAAGCTTTCAACACCGGATTCAAAGGTTGAAGTATGGGTAATTCCTACAAATGAAGAGCTTCTTATTGCAAGAGATACTCTTGCACTGATCTCAAAATAAGATATTTTTTAAGCAGGTGTGTAAAAGCACCTGCTTTTTATCGGAGGAATTATTAGTGGAAGAAAAATATAAAAATCTCTTTGAAGCAGCCGTCAGAGCCTCATCAGATTCATATTCTCCGTACTCGGAATTCAGAGTCGGGGCGGCGCTTCTCTGCACGGACGGAACAGTATACACCGGCTGCAACATAGAAAATGCATCATATCCTCTTGGAAACTGCGCAGAGCGTACTGCAATTTTCAAGGCAGTATCCGAAGGAAAAACTAAATTTGAGGCTATAGCCATAGCCGGCAGCGCTGATGATGATATGAGCAGTCCATGCTTCCCCTGCGGTGCATGCAGACAGGTAATGAGTGAATTCTGTGAAAAGGATTTTAAGGTGGTTTTGTCAGACAGAATCTTAAAGCTCTCAGAGCTTCTGCCCTACAGCTTTAAGCTCTGAAATCATATATTACGCAATTTTTATCGGATCTTTTACAGCAGGAAATACTGGAATTTGCGGAAAAAGTTTGACATATGAGCTGTAATATAGTATAATTAGGTCTGGTAATAAAAACGGCGTATATGGAGGTATAGTGATGAATGCAGCTGAGCAGGCTGTAAAGCATGACAGAGTGAGCGAGGAACAGTTAACAGAATTAACACTGGAATCTCTGAAAATACATAAAAATGGTATCACTGAATATCCTGTACTTTCCTTTGATGAGAGAGCGCTCGGTTTATTATCGGAAGGTGTAAGAGAAACACTTAAACACAGCAAGGTCAGACCGGCTGGCGGTATTTTCTACAGGGCAGTGAAACGGGCATCCGATATTGTTATTTCCCTGCTGGGGATACTGCTGCTTTTTATACCAATGATGCTGATCGCACTTATTATATATATTGATGACAGGGGCAATCCTTTTTTCTCCCAGATCAGAATGACTGAAAACGGGAAAACCTTCAGGATGTATAAATTCCGGTCAATGTGCGTTGATGCAGAGGAGAAATTTGCCGATGTTCAGAAGGAAAATCAAAGTGACGGACTGGCATTCAAAAGCGATGCTGATCCGAGAATAACCAGAATAGGCAGGTTTATCCGGAAAACGTCAATAGATGAACTTCCACAGCTTTTTAACGTGCTGAAAGGGGATATGTCATTTATCGGTCCCAGACCTCCGCTCCCGAGGGAGGTTGTTCTTTACACTCCTGAGCAGATGGACAGGCTTCTCGTTAAAGGCGGTCTTTCATGCATATGTCAGGTTGAGGGCAGAAGTGATATGGGATTTGACGAGTGGGTCGAATCGGATATACAGTATATAAGATCCAGAAGCCTGCGGATGGATATTGTTCTCTTTTTCCGCACTGTTGCTGTTGTCATAGGCGGCAAGGGGGCAAGATAGGATATTCTGCCCGGTCATAATAGTTTGGGTTTTGGTATACATAATGCTGTGAGCATGCGGCAGAAGAGAAATACAGATAAGTAAAGAGTTTGCTCCGGATGTTCCGGGGCAAACTCTTTAGGTTAATCTGAGTTTTTGATATTTTCCACATACTGCCGCATCTCAGATCTTGATGACACTGCATGTGTACCGTTGATAATTGCCTGCTTCTTTTTTTCGGGAAGCAATGCGAATTTCTCCATAGCTTCGGGATTCATGGCGAGCGCCATTCCGAAACCCATCGGGATTTTATCCTGTTCCATGTGATACCTCCTTTATTACAGATTCTAAATTTATTTTGCCGCAAATGAGACAAAACATTACAAATAATATGCTGTCATACCGATTTTTTGCTTGCAACTCACATTCTTTTATGCTATAATGAAAAGTAAGTTATACTTACGGCAACACCGCACAATTAACGGCTGTCGCCTTTGCCGCACATCTGCTTGCAGATT
>JBJEQU010000064.1:0-5256 GCA_051881935.1 Porcipelethomonas sp.
CAAGGCGGTGGAAAAATTCGACTATACCAAGGGATTTAAATTTTCTACCTATGCCACATGGTGGATACGTCAGGCTATTACAAGAGCCATTGCTGACCAGGCAAGAACTATAAGAATACCTGTTCACATGGTGGAAACAATTACAAAGGTGAAAAAAATATCCAGCCAGCTGCTTCACGAAACCGGTCATGACCCCTCGGCAGAGGATATAGCCAAGGAGCTTGAAATGCCGGTTGACAGGGTTCGTGAGATAATGAGAATAGCCCAGGATCCGGTATCCCTTGAAACTCCTATCGGTGAGGAGGAGGACAGCCATCTCGGCGACTTTATCCCTGACGATGAAGCGCCTGCTCCGGCAGAGGCGGCTTCCCTTGTGCTTTTAAAGGAACAGCTCAATGATGTTCTTTCCACCCTCAGTGAACGTGAATCGAGAGTTTTAAAGCTCCGCTTCGGACTTATTGACGGACGCCCCAGGACCCTTGAAGAGGTAGGACAGGAATTTGATGTTACCCGTGAACGCATAAGACAGATCGAAGCCAAGGCACTGAGAAAGCTCAGACACCCGAGCAGAAGCAAGAAGGTCAAGGATTTTCTTGAATGACCTCTGACCAGAAATATTGTTAGCCTTTTGTTAACAATATACATATGTAAAAACAGACCTCTCGCTATGGGAGGTCTGTCAGTTTGTCGGAAAAGTCTTTTAGTATGCAAAGAGCAATGTAAAAGTTTTGGTCAAGCTTTTTCTGCTGTGCATGCCTTTGGCATAAAAGCTTGTGGGGTGCATGGGGCAACTCTAACCGAGCCCGTCCCCTCTGTCACTTCGTGACATCTCCCCACACTGTGGGGAGTCACCCCTGCTCGCCCTCCGCAGAGGGCGAAACTCTTTGCCTGAGAGGCGCGCCCGAAGGAAGTGCCCTTGGGGTACTCCGCACAGGGTGAATTTCAAAACAGTCCAGTGGACTGTTTTGAAAGAGGGGCATGCCCTGTAAGAGAGGGCTGCCCCTGATTTACTTGAAATTGAACTTTTTCTACAGTCTGAAAAGACCTCCCTGCCATGGGAGGTCTGTTTTATTTTATTCTTCAGAATTTTCTCCGGCTTCAGCACTGCTCTCCGGTTCCGCCGGTTCTGTACTTCCGCTTTCGCCCTCAGCCTCTCCGGCAGTTTCAGCCTCAGCAGCTCCGGAAGTTTCCGACATCTCCGTCGCTGCAGTGGTTTCAGGAATATTTCCGCTGAAGTCCTTGAATACAATTACAAGATTAAGATTGGGCATTTCAAAACCAGTAAGACAGCCCTTTGTGTCAAATTTCATAGTGTACTTTCCAAGCTCTGTCTCGCCCTCTGTAATAATTTCACTGTCCTCCTGCTTACCTGTTATTTCTCCAAGCTCTGCGGTTTTGTCCGCACTGTCAATAAACGCCGAAATAATGGATTTTAAAGGCAGCGCACTTTTCGGGACCGAAAAGCTCAGTCCCTTATAGGACGCCTCTGCATTTGCGTCACGGAATGAGATGAGCACTCCAGCAAGGGTATCGGGAGCAGAAAACTCAACATCCCAGTTCGCTTTGCCATGCTTTGTGAAAACCGCATTGTACTGTGTGCCGTCATGGTCGATCTCCGCTGTCACGCAAAAGGGATTGCTCAGGTTGGGTACGCACTTAGCGTCCCCCTTGCCGCCGCATGCACAAAGACCAATAAGCATGATAAATGAAATAATAATACCGGCTGTAACCTTTTTCATATAAAGCTCCTTAGAATAAGATTTAGCTTTACATTCCCCGGAACTGTTTATGCCACAGTACCGAATTATCATTCCGTTATTATTTTAAATTCTTCCGGCAGATTTTTTATAATATCCGCTGCGGTCATGCTCTGCATACCAAGCTTTTCAGCCGCAGCGTCCCCGGCAAGTCCGTGAACAAATGCGCCAAGGACAGCGGCATCAAATATGTCGATTTTCTGGGCTGCCAGTGAAGCGATAATACCTGCAAGAATGTCACCGCTGCCGCCCTTTGCCATACCCGGATTGCCGCTGGGGTTTACATATACCATGTCCGGCTTTGCTATAACAGTCCCTGCCCCCTTTAAAACCACCACAGCCTTGTACTCTTTTGCAAAGCCTGCGGCAGCTTCAAGTCTGTCCGACTGTATCTCACCGGTGCTCTTTGAACAGAGCCTTGCCATTTCAGCCGGATGAGGAGTAATAACAATGCCTGACCGGTTCTGCTTAATAATATCTATGCTGTCCGCAATACAGTTTATTCCGTCCGCATCAAGTATTATGGGACAATCAATGTCGCAAACAAGCCTTTTAACAAGTTTTTTTGTGCTTTCCGTCACGCCCAGTCCGCAGCCTATAAGGACAGCTGAGGCTTTTTTGGAAAGTCCGGTTATTTTTTCGTAATTGCTGTCGGTAACAAACCCGTCATCGTCCGTTTCAAGAAAGCTGAGCATTACCTCCGGCATTGAAGCTGTAATAACCGGAGCATTTTTTTCGGGTACTGCCGCCTGAATAAGTCCTGCTCCGCTTCTGAGCGCCCCTCCAAGAGCCATTACACATGCCCCCGGCATAGTCTCACTGCCGCAGAGGGTGAGCAGTCTGCCGAAATTTCCCTTATGGGAGGCAGAGTCTTTCCGCGGGATGACCGACTTTGCAAAAGCCATATCAGTCTGACGTATAACACAGTCAAAGCTTTCGGCATAGCTTTCCGGTATGCCGATATCAGAAACGGTTATTTTTCCGCAGCAAGTCCTGAGAGGATACTGGGTCATACCGAATTTTAAAAAGCCGAAGGTGACAGTCTCCGCCGCATTTAAAATGCCCTCCGAAACCGCACCGGTCTTACAGTTTCCGCCGCTGGGGACATCCACTGCAAGGACATTTAAACCGCTGCACATACTGAAAATCTCAGCAATGTCCGGAGGGATCTCACCGTGAAAGCCTGTACCGAAAACTCCGTCTGCAACAAGTGAAATACCGCCCGATCTTATTTTTTCAATAACAGCCTCACTGCCGTTCAGAATCCGGGTATTCTTCATACGGTCAAAATTCAGCCGGGAAATATCAGTTTTCGGCTGTCCGCAAAGCAGTGCCGCAGTGCAGTTTATATCCGTATTTTCAAGATACCTTGCGGCGACAAAGCAGTCCCCGGCATTGTTTCCGCTGCCGCAGAGAAAGAGTACATTTTTTTCCGGACTGCCGCTGAGCATTTCTGTTATTTTTTCAGCAAGCTTTTTTCCGGCAGTTTCCATAAGCATCTCAAAGCTGTTGCCGTTTCTGTCCGCTTCCGACTCAAGAAATTTCATCTGCTGAGGAGTTACTGTAAGCATGCTTTCCTCCTACTTTGCGGTATAGAACGGCTGGGCGTCCTTAAAGGCTTTCTTTGCAAAATCCGATGAATAGTCGATAAAATCGATAGGGATATTTTCAGCGGACGGAAGAGCCTTCTGAGCAATTTCATTGTAAAGCTCCTGCGGCTTTTCCGGAAGCTGACCCTCAAGGGCAACAAGATAGCTCTGTTCACGGTTTTTCAGCATAAGCTTCAGATACGCCGCTGAAATATACTCCTTGTCCCAGAGCACCTCGGAGATCTTTCTGACCATTTCAAGAGGGTATGTTTTCGGGTCCCCCACTGAAATTTTAGAAGTCTCCTTTTTAAGCTCCTTTGACGCCTCGGCAATAGCAGAAAGCATTTCATAATTAATTATAATATTTGCGCCGAATGGATTAATAACTATTCCGTCTGCCTTGTCAACAAACCTTTCCATATCCTTAAAGCCGGCTGCCATAATGCTGTACTTTGTTTCCCTGTCGTATTTTCTGTATTCGTTCCAGTCGGTAAAGAAGGGATAGTATTTTTTGCCGTCCTTGTTTTCAAGGAGAGGAAAGCCTATCCGGCTGTCATTTGTAACGCTTATTTCATTGCCGGAGCTTGTCTTTACTTTAAGCTTTGAGGTGTCCGCAGGGATAATATATTCACCTTTGAAAATCTCAGCAAAGAGCATCTGCCACAGCTTCGGGTCGATAAGCTCCCCGGAGTTTTCCTGGAAGATCCAGCCTGCCATTCTTACAAGCTCCGGATTTATAATATTCCTTGGCTGTTTTTTGCCGTCCCCCTGCTGAGGCTTTTTGATAATGTCGAAAAGACTTATTTTAAGGTGGGTCTGACCGTTGTCTATTACAAGGCTGTCGAAACCGCTTCTGTAAAGGTCGCCGAAAAGTGCCATTCTGTACTTTACAGGATTTTCCGCCGCACTGACCTTTATGCCCTTCTGCGACATATGGACATAATATTTGTCAAAATATTCCTTTTCACTGAAAAGATACGCCGCAGCGCTGCCCTTTTCATTGCCGACGATATAGTTTTTAGAGCTTTCCGAAAAGGCAGCCCAGAGAGTTTCCGCCTGCTGAATTTCCCTGATTATTCTTATGTAAAGCTCCTGATTCCTGTTATTATTGAATTTAACTATTAATTTTTGCAGTACTGACATAAATTCCTCCTGTCGGTTTTTTTATACTCTGATTTTTCTCTGAAGATAAGGTCTTATGCACCCGAGAACCTTCTCGTTGGGCGAGAAAACAAGCCTTGACTTGCCGTATCGGTCACTGTTGAAATCGGCATACATAAGCTTCTCATCACCGCCGGCTGCACAGACAATAGTTCCGTCATAGGGTTTGTCGGTATATTCCCCGAACTCAGTAAATTCCCTGACATCGACAGAAATAAGATTTACTCTCTTTCGTTTTGAAATTATCTTGTCAATGTCCAGAGAGCTGTTGGTCACGATGTATTCATATTCTACGTTTGTACCGGTAAAAAGTATAAATATACCATAAATTGCAGCAGCAACAGCGATAAGTGCAAAGGGGGTAATACACAGCGTAACATAGAGAAGTCCGAATACCACTATTGCTCCTCCCACGATAATAAGCACTCTTTTCATTGCGTCGGAGGAATCCTGTGCCTTTTTCACAAGCTGCTCTGAATACGTATCCATAAATTTTTATCTCCTTCATAAATTCAATAGCCTTATTATATCACAAAATAAAAAAAACTTCAACATTTTTATTCAGAAAAGGAAAAAATGAACAAAAATTAACTGTAAAAAATGCACGACAGCTTCTTCAGATCAAAATAGAGGGAATATATTAATTTTCTTTTCCCTTACTTTCTTTACTTGTGTAATTTTTCTTCCGCTTACTGCGGCTAAAACAGGTTTTTCTGCTTTTTCCTGATAATCATACCGGAATATATTAG